>JBMYQW010000051.1:0-17318 GCA_049601735.1 Spirulinaceae cyanobacterium | reverse complement strand
GCAATCCAGACTGGGGTTGCTAAGGACAAGGTTCGCAACGTTTTGAGATTTCGACTCGGTAAATTCCCGGCACAAAGAAATAGCGCCGACTTGACTAAACCATGGGTCAAGGCATAGAAACCCCCCACGGTCGGGGCAGCCAAGACGAACCCGAGCTGCGAAACAGTGTGAAAGGCCAACATTCGCTTGGTGTCTTTTTCCACCATGGCGTAGCCCACGCCCAGCACCGCCGTGCCGACGCCGAAGAAGCGGACGAGGGGTTCCACCTCAGGTATGAGCAGGGCAACCCGTACCAAGGGAAAGACCCCAGCTTTAACCACTACCCCCGAGAGCAGAGCCGAAACAGGCGTTTCGGATTCCGAATGGGTCAGCGGTAGCCATAAGCCTGAGACGAAAATTCCGCCTTTAGTCAAGAGTCCTAGCACAATCAACGCGATCGCCTCTGGTGGTGCATTGGCCAAGCCTGCAAAGGCAAAGGACTCGTTAGATCGATAGACCAAAATTGCCCCCACCAAATAGAACAGCATGGCGGTGTTGCTGACAAAGAGATAGCGCAGGCCCACCCAAATGGCGCGATCGCTGCGGGGGTAAGCAATGAGGAGAAAAGAAGCAACACTAATTACTTCTAGGGCAACATAGAGGCTAATCCAATCTGCACAGATAAACACGGCATTAACACTACCGTGGAGGATCATGATTTGGGTGTAAAAAAACGCCGATTTTTGCTGTCGCCAACAGTAGAGCACGACTGCTAAGGTGACGATCGCGTTGGTGAGAATAAAGTAACCACTTAGGGGATCAACCACCAGCGTGACACTAAAGTGATCGAGGAGTTTCAACGTGAAGGGGGCGGGCGCCCACACAGACCAAAAGCTGTATGCCAGCGACAGAATTGCAATGATGCAGGACAAAGCACGATCGAGCTGTGGCAAAAGATAAATGCCAAAGCCCACCCAAAAGGGGATTGCAATCCAAGCGATCGTGACAGCGGTCATGTTAAGCCTAAAAAAGGATTGGTAAAGGTTTAAAAATTAACCTTCAATTTATAAAAAACAATGTCAGTATTGAAGATTAATTATACCACTGCGAACCAAAATAAAACGATCAACATAATGCTCATCATGCCAATGATTTGCTCAAGCTGTTCTGCGGCACGAGGAAGTCGCCAACTATGGCGCCGGACAATGAGCCAATAGAGGAGCCAGCCCACCGCTAGAATGAGTAATGCTTTACTGATTTCAGGGATTGTGTAAACATTGAACGTCCAGAAATTGAGCGTGATAATTCCACCCCCGAGGATGGCGATCGACCCGATCAGACCCCAGCGAAATTGGCCCGATTCATCTTGAGTGATCGGCAAAAAGAGCAGTTTTGCAAAGGCAATCGCTGTACCGACTGCTGCAACAATGAGTACGTTAAACTGCCAGGGAAGGATGGCTTTAAACGTTAAACTTTTAGCTGCAAACCCTGCCAGCAAGGGGCAGCCGGAAATGGAAAGGGCGGCGATCGCCAGAAAAACCATTAATAACCGGGGCACACCCTGCTGCCGCAATGTTGTCAGTTGACGGCTCGGGAGGTTACCTGAAATCAAAAATAAACTGGCTTTGGCTAAACCATGGGTCAAGGCGTAAAAGCCAGCGGCAACCGGGGCGACTAAGACAAACCCGAGCTGAGAAATAGTACTAAAAGCCAAGAGGCGTTTGGTGTCTTGGGCGGCGATCGCACCAATGACTCCCAAAAATGCTGTACCAATGCCAAAGAGTCCGATGAGCGGCGTTAGATCTTCGACGAGTAAAGCTGTCCGTACCAAGGGAAAGACGCCCGCTTTAACCACAACACCTGAGAGCATTGCAGATACCGGGGTATCAGATTCAGAATGGGTCAGGGGTAACCATAAACCCGAGATGAAAATCCCCCCTTTGGTCAAGAGCCCGAGGCCAATCAGGGCGATCGCCTCCGGTGGGGCATTGGCCAAACCCGTAAACGTAAAAGAGTTATTAGCCTTATAAACCAAAACTGCACCGACCAAGTAGAAGAGCATGGCCGTGTTGCTGACAAAAAGGTAGCGTAACCCCACCCAAATAGCGCGATCGCTGCGGGGATAGGTAATGAGCAAAAAGGCGGCAATCCCAATTACTTCTAGGGCGACATAGAGACTGATCCAATCGGCACAGATGAACACTGCATTGACACTGCCGTGTAGAATCATCATCTGGGTATAAAAAAACGCTGACTTTGGCTGTTGCAAGCAGTAGAGAACGACAGCTAATGTAACCAGCGCATTGGTGAGAATAAAATAGCCACTGAGTGAATCAATAATGAGCGTAACGCCAAAATCATCCAGTAGATTCAAGGTTAAAGAATCGGTCGCGCGTAAACATTGAACGGCATAGCCTAAAGACAGTAGAGCAATGCTACAGGATACGAAGCGTGCGATCCGGGGTAAGAGGTAACTACTAAAACCCAGTAAAAAGGGCAAAGCAATCCAGAGAATCGTGACAATGTTCATGGTGTGTTGCTCTTCTCAATCTCGCGGGTTTCGAGCGTGGGATGATCACGAGAGAGCTTCATCACCCCGACGAGCATCAGAGCCTGAATCGAGAGCCCAATCACGATCGCAGTGAGAATGACGGCTTGGGGAACCGGATCGGCATAGTCCTGGGGCTGCTCCGGATTCAGAATCGGCGTGAAGATGCCGCCCCGAGCCGCGACGAGCACGTAGAGCGCGATTACACCTGTGCTCATCACATCCATTGAGAGGATCTTCAGCAGCAGGTTTTGCTTGAGGATGATGCCAAAAAAGCCCAGCAGTAGCGTGGCGAAGACGCAGGCTTCCAGCCAAGAGCGCCCCAAAGACGGTAAATTGAGAAGTCCGATCGCATCCATTCGCCCAATAATATTCCTCAAATCAATCTAATTAAATATAACTATAAGTCTATCTTGATTTTTTAAATCATTGAAGAATTATAATCCAAACTGGACACCCCGTCTGCATTCCTCCCCTTAAAATTCCATGCCTCAGCCGCTGCTCGCCCTTTCCTTACCTGAACTGACCGACTGGGTACAAACTCAGGGCCAGCCTGCCTATCGTGCCCAACAACTCCATCGATGGCTCTACCAGAAAGGGGCGCGATCGCTGGCAGATATTACCGTCTTGCCCAAGGCTTGGCGGCAGCAGGTGCAAAATTATCCGGTGGGGCGATCGCAGATTGACCACCAAAGCACCGCCCCCGACCAAACCCGCAAGTATCTGCTGCGGCTGCACGACGGGCTGACCGTCGAAACAGTGGGGATGCCCACCGACAAACGCCTCACGGTCTGTGTGTCTTCTCAGGTGGGTTGCCCCATGGCCTGCGACTTCTGCGCCACGGGCAAAGGCGGCTTCACGCGCAACTTGGCGGCCCATGAAATTGTCGATCAAGTCTTAACGGTGCAAGCGGACTTTGGAGAGCGCGTCTCGAATGTGGTGTTTATGGGCATGGGTGAACCGCTGTTGAACCTGGAGGAGGTGGTGAAGGCGCTGCGATCGCTCAATCAAGATGTGGGCATTGGGCAGCGATCGCTCACTGTCTCGACCGTAGGTCTGCCGCACCAAATTGCCAAACTCGCCGCCCACCATCTGCAAATCACGTTTGCAGTGAGCCTCCATGCCTCGAATCAGACTCTACGCAGCCAACTGATCCCTAGTGCCGAGCATTACCGCCTAGACCAGCTCTTGGCCGACTGCCGCGCCTATGTGGAACAGACGAAGCGGCGGGTGACGTTTGAATATGTTTTACTAGCGGGCTTGAATGACGGCCCGGAACAGGCTCAAGAACTCGCCGAGCAGTTGCGGGGCTTCCAGACCCACGTGAACCTGATTCCCTACAATCCGATCGCAGAAGCCGACTACCAACGCCCAAGCCGTCAACGGGTCGAACAGTTTCGTCAGCAGCTTGAGGAGGCCAAGATTGCGGTCAGCGTTCGCTACTCTCGGGGGCTCGAAGCCGACGCCGCTTGCGGGCAACTGCGCAGCTTACATCAGCGCCAAACCTTGCAACCCGCTCAAGCCTTGCAACCCGCTCAAGCCTGAGATGCGTACCAACCGGGTGGTTCGGTTGCGCCAAGCAGATTGGTGCTGACCGAGGCATTGCTGCTGGTCGAGTGGGTGGCCTCCGGCATCGCCTGGTGGCAGGAGGGGCAGTACCAGTAGAGCGTCTTATCCTGGAAATGACGCAGCAGGGAACTATTGCAGCAGAGACAGTAACTCATGAGTCTTAACGTTTAAATCTAACTGTTATCGAGTGGTTCTTAAAAGGTGAAGACCCGGTGAGTTGAAGAGGATGAGTCCTTCGCCGGGGAAACCAAACCCTCAGTTGGGCTATATGTAGGCTATACGTAACAGTGTGGCAGGTTTACCGGGCCTTTGTGTCGTGATCCTTATCACTCATCGGAGAGCCTATCGCTCAAGCCCAGTCATCTCAAGGCTTTTTGCTCACATCAAGTAAAGTTGTTTTGTTGTTTTTTCTTTACGCGGCGACATAAGTCGCAAAGTAAATAGGATTACTCACTCTTACCAATGCTGCAATACGATGAGCTTGTTAGGATTATCGTTGGGCAATGAGTCGATATGCCGCCTGCTTCGTCGTGGCGGCAGGGTGGGGCGAAGCAGGCGAATTCGGTTGGGGGGATCATGAGTTGAGCCAGAGATGATGCTCTTGATTTTAGCAATGGGACAGGCTGTGCTGGGGTGAGGCGGAAGCTGAAGGATTAAACTTGAGGATGTAGTGAGGTGGGGTAAAGCTCAAAATGACGACGGACGTTAGAAAACCCATAAATCGGCTGGAAATCTGTGAGTCAATGCGGGGTTTGTCCCGGAAAGATCGCTGGCTTTTGGTTGGGGAGATGTTGCGATCGCTCCTATTACCCCTCAAACGCTCAACAGTTTCAACCGTTGAACAAAACGAGCCAACATTTGTTGAATGGCTACCGGATCACCGAGAGAACTGGGTGAGTTTTTTGATGCACCAATGAAGGCGTTTAAGGTCGGGGCTTGAATGGGGTTTGGGATATTTTGAGAGGGAGGATGATAATTTTTGAGTTGATAGACAATATCTAGCAATGTTGCAGCTAAGTAGTCGGATATCTGGTTAATTTCTTGAATTAATTTATCGTGGTTATTCATGGACTAGATGGTGAGATGAACATATTTTTGGGGGCTAAGTCTGAGTACAGACAAGGATCGAGGAATCTACGGGTTTATGCAGTTTGCAGTAGCTCGTAGTGGAGGAGCATCACCGCATCTAGGCTGAGGGTTTCCATGGCGAAGGTTATCCCATCATTGTTGACAAATTCGACTTCGACGGCTTCATCGCCATATTCCATGACTACTGTTCCGACTTGACCTTTAGGCAAGTGGATTGGTTGGCCGGTTTCAAAGTGGGTGGTTGGGTGATCTTTAGTCAGGGCGACGAGATCAAGGTCTTGGGGTTTGTGCATGGTTTTATTCTGTTTCTCCCGATCGCATTAAAGCAAAGTCAATGACTTTCTGGCTGAGACGAATTCCAGATTGTTGCATTCGTCGAATTGCTTCTGCCATTGACTCTAGTTGACCGCTCTGTTTTGCTTTGAGGAGTAAACCAATACTACCTGTCAGTTGAAGTTGGCTCAAACGAGCAACACGTCGGCCAACTTTCTCATCAATACAAACCGTTTCAATTTGAAGATTGAGGGCAGTTTGGATGACTGAAGCCTCGCCCCGATCCAGAGTATTCAGGAGATAGGGGGCAATGTTGAGCAGTTGAGGTTGCACATTTAACCAGGTGGCTCGGTTAAAGGCTTGAGTCCCCAAGCGATCGCGCCCACCAGAAAAAATTTCCTGGGCAACTTCGTAGGGAACGATGGTCTGTAAATTGAGTTTTTTGAGGAGGGCAAGGTCACCTGTAGCCGCAACAATAGCAATGAGCGGGGAGGTGTTGGTCACAATGGTTTTGCGTGTCGCGTCAGGCATTGTCTAGGTCAGCACTCAGTTCGTCATCATCGAGATCAATGGCCGCGACACCATAGTCGGCGAGTTTGAGCAAAAAGGTGATGCGATCGCACGGGATCAAGCTCGCAGCCAGACCAGAAGAGAGTCGCCCCAACTCAAAAAGTTTGACAGCCATGGCCCACCGGGCTTCTTCTTCAAAGCGATCGCGGTTCACTTGCAGAGCATCGGGGAGGGTGTCGTGGTAGGTGATGGTGAAGCTGTTCATGGGTGGAATAGTTGGTCGATCGTGATGAAGTTTAAGTGTCATCGTTATTAATTACAGCCAGACGGCGACGAGCTTCGCCCAGAGAAATAGTGCCTTCGGTTTGGGCGCGTTGGCGACAGCGATCGAGGTAGGCGATAAATTCATCGTTGCTGCTCAGTTGGCGAACTTCGTTAGTGAAGGTATCAATTTCGCCAAAAATGGCTTTTTCCGTCTTTACTCCTCAACAGACATAACATCGAAACTCTCACGATTATGGATGCGATAAAATAAAAAATCAGAATCGAGTGTTAGTATTTGCCGATATCCGGTTTCTTCTGCGGTCAAAACCAGGGTCGCGTCAGCAATGTCCATTGGGCGATCGCGGTATTGCTCCATCAATGCTAGCAGGCGTACAATTTGTTGCGCTGAATCAATTGCATGGACAGTGAGTCCACCCTTCAGAAGTAACTGGCCGAGCTGTTGCTGCATTGTCCAACCCCCTAAGCGATGGGTGAGGTACATTGCTTCTGTGAGGCAAGCCCAAGTGGTTAATAACGGAGAACCATAACGGGTGATTGCTTGGCGATAGGCATCGTGTTGGGGTTGACGACGATCGACAATCGTAACCAAAACTCCTGTATCGCAAAGAATCACAGATTTAATCCTTGGGCACGATATTTTTCTGCCAGTGAGTTGGCATAGTCTGGCAATTCAGGGGGGACTTGAGGATCAAGGGGAAGCGTGTCTACTTGAGCAAACCAGTCTACCCAAAGTTTGGTGTAGTATTTTTCGCTGCTGCGCTGGGGTTGCAGGGAGCGGGCGAAGGCGAGAATTTGGGTTAGGGATTCGGGGGAGAGGCGATCGAGTTCTTGATCGAGTTGTTGGCGGATGGGGATGGGGTTGGGCATGGGGAGTAACTTTATCGTTGAGTAATTGAACAAACTCTTTGAAGTCTGGGTTCAGCATTGTATTTCCATTGGTGATATTCGCGGCGGATTTGTTCGAGGGCGGCAAGGCGTTGGAGAGGGGTTTGCTGCTGCCAGTAGTCACGCTCACTGGCGCGATCTTTCATCGTAGTGATGCGGACGATGGAAAGGATTTTTATAGGAGAGTTCATAGGTGTTTGGACGAATGGATTTGAATTTTTTTGTGCCTTAAATACTAAGGTGAGCAAATACTGATGACTAATGATTTTAGTTTTAGACCTATGAAGTTTTTTGCTTATTATTAAGGTCGGAAAATCTCCACAAAAATCAAGTTGATAATAAGTGCTATAGTCCAAAACAAAATCCATTTTCCACCCAAACCCACTGCCAGAAAGAAGGTAATAGGGCCAACAAGAAACAGAACGATCATGATAAAATAATACAAAAACTCTTTGCTCTTCTTTGCAATACCTCCCAGTTTGATTTTTCTTGATAAAACGATAGAGGTTTTTTTGTTGCGTCGCCCTGGAATCTGAAATGAATCAGTCCTTTTTGAGAAGATTTGAATTGAATTTTCAATATCCAGTTCTGGCTTCTTACCCTTGCACTTACTGAGTGAGTCAACAGCCGAATATACATTATTGATTTGCCCTGCTGATTTTAGTACAATAGAGCGAAACTCATCTCGCACTTCAACATCACCTGGAGCAATTTCCCAGAGCATTTCCCAATAGCCTTTAGCTTTTTCCAACTCCCCTTTTGCCTCAGCGCGATAAGCACAAGTCTTATATTGCTGGATATCCTGTCCCGTAGCCTGACGTGGCAGCAGAATTGTGTAAAACTTTTCTGGTGGTTCAATATTGGCAAACGGCGTTTGTTTGGGCTTGCGATAGTTCGTATTCACTGCCTTAACCCGTGCTTTCACCCGCTTGTATAACCGTTCTACCGTCGCACAATTATTCTCCCCTGTCAGCGCCAACGACTCGCGTAACGCATAGGTAAATGCCCCCTGCTCTAGCGCCTCAATTTCATAAGATCGCTCCCCCCGGCTGCAAGAACTCAAAGTGATAATTCCTGGCTCATGAATCTCATTGAGCCCCGCATCCCGTGAACCTTGCTCATTTCGGCAAGCATCCAACACCAAAATCACATTTGTCGCCCCACAGCGCCGCAACCGCTCTGCCACATCATTGACGGCGATCGCCGTTTCCTCAATCCCCGAAGGATGCGCATCACTATCGATCGCCAGCAAATAATCCCGATCTCGATGGATCACGCCATGTCCACTGAAGAAAAACCACAAGTTATCCCCCGGTTGCAAAAATGGCTGATTAAACCGTTCCCGTAAAAACCATTTCAACCGCGTCAACGTAGGCTGAGACTTGTAAGGTCGGCTGCCATCTTCAATCTCCGGTGAGCTATCGGTAAACGTATACACCTTCTGAAAACTGGCTGACTTGAAAAACTTCGCCATTACCAACGCATCATTTTCGGCGTAGCGCAATGGCGGCATATATTCATAGCCATTAATGCCAATACATATCGCCCAATTCTGCGCCACCGCTTACCCATCCTTGCGCGAAAACTTCAACTTCAGCGCCGCACTCCCGCCCACCTCCGTGCTGCCCAAGCCCCATAAACTCACCTCTCCCTTAGCATTCACCGCCACCGTCAGCTCAATTTCATCTAGCTGAATTTTGCGACTCTTTTGCTCCGCCTCATCAAACACATCTTCGACCGTGCCAACAAATCCACTCATCTGCCGCTTGAGTTCCGCCGTGTCAACAGGCGTACGCTGACTATTGGGTGGTGTTGAACTGTCGTCCGCCTCACCATACATTGGTGCATAACCGTCAATACTCTTGCTGCCCCCGACGGTCTCAGCGTCCGCGACGGTTACCATCCACATCTCTCGCTCTGCCATGACTGATTTGCCAATCTACTGCCCACTATTGTAAGAGAAAGAATCTGGCTCTCAAAAACACGATGGAACGACCCATCCTTCCCTGTGGGGACTCCGCTGACGAGGCATCTTTGCGCTGTGCTCTCCTCGATCTCACGGTTCATGCCTGTATCGTGAGATGCAGCCCTTAGGTTCTCGGTTTACCCCTCCAACCGCTCCGCCAACGCCGACGCCCAAACCGTTGCCAACTGCGCAACCTCCACCTGAATCAGCGTCACCTCCGCCGTGCCAATCGCCAACGTCTCCCCCTGCACCGCACCCAACACCCGCCATTGACCCGCCAACGCTTCATCTAAATACGCCTCCCATTCTCCCTGAACCTCCGGGGCAACCGAAACCACAATCTGACTCGCCGCCTCGCCAAAGAGTTGTAAATCCAACCGCTCGGAACCCGCTGGCAACGTAACCTGCGCCCCGAGTTGACTGCTGATGCAGCTTTCGGCGATCGCCACCGCCAGACCCCCTTCAGCATTGTCATGGGCCGATCGCACCCAGCCCCGCGCAATTCCCTCCCGACAGGCCGCCTGCACCGATCGCTCCAAGTCAAAATCCACCCGTGGGGGCTGACCCGCCACCGTGCCATGGACTGTCGCTAAATATTCTGAGCCGCCCAAGGTTTGCTCGGCTCCCGCCCCGAGGAGATAGATCGCATCCCCCGCCTGCCGCCAGCCCTGGCCACAAACTCGCGTCACATCTTCGACGAGCCCCACCATACCGATCACCGGCGTCGGGTAGATTGCCGTCGGCTGACCGGCCGCGTCCAGCGTCTCATTGTAGAGCGAGACATTGCCCCCCGTTACGGGCGTATTCAGCTCCCGACAGGCCGCCGCGATGCCTTTGCAAGCATTGGCCAACTGCCAATAGCCCACGGGCTTTTCCGGGCTGCCAAAATTAAGGTTATTCGTAATTGCCAGGGGCGTTGCACCCACGCAACTCAGGTTCCGTGCCGCCTCCGCCACCGCCGCCTTTGCCCCTTCGAGGGGGTTGAGATAGACGTAACGACCGTTGCAATCGGTCGTGGCCGCCACGCCGCGCCGGGTTGCCGTGCCGCCTTCTGGTTCTCCGGTTTGGGGACGCAGGCGAATCACCGCCGCATCCGCACCCCCCGGTAGCATCACCGTGTTGTTCTGGACTTGGTGGTCGTATTGGCGATAGATCCATTGCTTGGAGGCGATCGTCGGTGTGCCCAGGAGCGTGAGCAGAATGTCGTTCCAGGTCTGATGTTGTCCGGCAATTGCGATGCCGTTGGCATCGCAGTCGGGGAGTTGCGCCGCTGTCCATTGACCAGCCTGCTGCGCGTAGTCCGGCGGCTCGGAGAGCAGTTCCCGGTGGTAGATCGGTGTATTGTCCGCCAGCGCGGTGGCGGGGATTTCGGCGGCCACCGCGCCTTGATGGAAAATGCGCACGATCGGCGACTCAATCACCCGACCCGCCACGACCGCCTGGAGCCCCCACCGCTGGAAAATCTCGATCAGTTCCGCCTCGCGTCCCGCCGCCGCCACAAACAGCATCCGTTCTTGAGATTCCGAGAGCAAATATTCGTAGGGAACCATGCCTGTTTCCCGCGCGGGGATGCGATCGAGATCCAACTCCACACCAACGCCGCCCTTGGCCGCCATCTCGGCAGTGGAGCAGGTCAAGCCCGCCGCGCCCATATCCTGGGCCGCCACGACTGCCCCGGTTTTGAAGGCTTCGAGGCAGGCTTCAATCAAAGACTTTTCGGTAAAGGGGTCGCCCACTTGCACGGCGGGGCGATCGTCCAGGGAAGCATCAGTGAGTTCGGCGCTGGCGAAGCTGGCCCCGCCCATGCCATCGCGCCCGGTGGTCGAGCCGACGTAGAGCACCGGGTTGCCAACGCCCGCTGCGCCTGCTTTGACAATCTCTTCGGTTTCCATCAGCCCCAGAGCCATGGCATTCACCAGGGGGTTGCCGTTGTAAGCCGGGTCAAAATAGACCTCACCGCCGACGGTGGGCACACCGACACAGTTGCCATAATGGGCAATCCCGGCCACGACCCCGTGAACGATCTGGCGGGTGCGGCTGTCCTGGAGATCACCAAAGCGGAGGGCATTGAGAATGGCGATCGGCCGCGCGCCCATGGTAAAAATATCCCGCAGAATGCCGCCCACGCCCGTCGCTGCCCCTTGGAAGGGTTCGATCGCCGAGGGGTGATTGTGGGACTCAATCTTGAAGGCTAGTTGCAAGCCTTCGCCCAAGTCCACCACGCCCGCATTTTCGCCGGGGCCCACGAGGATGCGATCGCCGCTGGTGGGAAACTGACCGAGCAAGGGCCTGGAATTCTTGTAGCAGCAATGCTCACTCCACATCACGCCAAACATCCCCAGCTCGGCCCGGTTCGGTTCGCGTCCCAGGCGCTGGACAATATCGGTATATTCTGAGGGCTTGAGCCCTTCGGCGGCGATCTCTTGGGGGGTCGGAGTTGACATGGGAGAAGTGAGCATGGGGAGAGCAGAGATAACGTTAGGCATGGTATCACTCTAATCCGAGGGATGGGTCAGCTCCCGCCCTTCGAGTTCCGGCGCATCAAACAGCTAGGCTGCCCCACTCCCAATCTGCTCTAATGCCGACACCGCCTGCTCGACGATCGCTTCTGGGAGCGGCACATAACCCAACGCCGGGCCAAAGGCTTGCCCCTCGGTTAAGCCCCAGGCCAAAACATCCTTGAGCAACTGAGCTTTGGCTGCATCATCGTATTGCTGATAGGCCAAAATCCAGCTATAGGTCACGATGGGATAGGCCCCGGCGGCCGCTGGATCGGGGGATGCACCCCGGAGGTCTGCCGACAGCTCGATGGTGGCGATCGCAGTGGCGGTCGCCGCTTCTGTGGGCAAGGTAAAGTCACCGGCCTGGTTTTCGATCGCCGCCGTTGTGAGTTCCAGTTGCTTGGCGAAGGCATATTCCACATAGCCAATTACCCCTTCGCCCTGCTGGACTTGGGCGCTGATCCCGGCGTTGTCTTTGATGCCCGTCCCGGCGGGCCAAGCCACATTTAAACCCGCACCCACCTGGCTTTGCCATGCCGGGCTAATGGCGCTGAGGTGGGCGGTAAAGGCGGCCGTGGTGCCGCTGCCATCAGAACGATGGATCACGGTGATCGGCAGATCCGGCAGCGCCAAATCTGGGTTCAGGGCGGCGATCGCGGGGTCATTCCATTGGGTAATCTGGCCCAGGAAAATCTCGGGTAACACCTCACGGGACAGCTGGAGACCGCTGGGGATACCAGGCAAGTTATAAACCACCGCCACACTGCCCGCCGCCGACGGAATAAACACCGCGCCCCGCTCGATGCTGGCAATTTCTGCATCCGTTAGGGGCACTTCGCTGGCGCCAAAGTCAACCGTCCCCGCGAGAAACTGTTGAATTCCCGCCGCACTCCCGACGGGCTGGTAGCTAATCTGGGCTTCAGGATGTTCGGCGTTGTAGTCCTTAAACCATTTGAGATACAAAAAGGACGGGAAACTCGCCCCGGCCCCATAGAGTGTCACGGGGGTGCTGGGGCCGCCATTCGAGTTGGGGAGCGCGTTGGGGTCAGGGGGTGGCCCCGCTTGACAGGCTTTGAGGGCGATCGCAGTGGTCAGGGCAGAGAGCAAAAAGCCACGTCGGGAAGAGAAGGGTTTGAACGTCACGAGCCTTACGGGGGAGGAAAACTAACCGGAATGAACACCTCATTATTAAACAGGATCAATACCGTGCCCAGTGCCGTAATGCTCAGTGGCGTAATGCTGAATGGTGTAATTCGTCAGCCGCCGCCCACCGAACGGGCAAAATGGCGGGCAACCAGACTCACCCCCAAAATCAAGCCGACAATCACCAAGGCTCCTGTCCAGGCCAGGGCTTGGTAATTCCCATAGGGAGAGAGGGCAAAGTTATAGATCAACACCGAAAGGGACGCCACTGGCTGAGTCAAGCCATTGAAGCCATATTGACTAAACAACGCCGTAAACAGGAGCGGTGCTGTTTCGCCAGCGGCGCGGGCGGTGGCCAGCACCAGACCCGTGGCGATGGCGGGGGCAGCGGCGGGCAGGACGATCCGACTGGTGGTTTGCCATTGGCTTGAACCGAGGGCGATCGCCCCTTCCCGGAGTTCGTTGGCCACGGCTTTGAGGCCTTCTTCTGCCGCCCGTACCATCAGGGGCAGCATCACCACCGCCAAGGCCAGACCCCCAGCGATCGCGGAAAATGAGCCCGTGGTCAGCACCACCAGGGCGTAGGCAAACAGGCCACACAGCACCGACGGCACTCCACTGAGCACTCCATTAAAAAAACGCACCCATTGGGCCAGGGGCTGGTCGGGGTCAATTTCCACCAGATAAATTGCCACCCCCACCCCTAGCGGCGCACTGAAGCTAGCCCCCAAGCTCACCATCACCAGGGTGCCAACCAACGCGTTCCGGAAGCCACCCCCCAGATCCAGCGGCGCTGGCGGCAGTTGGGTCAGGGCAGCGAGATCAAACCGAGAAAATCCTTGGGTGAGCAGACTCAGCAAAATTGACAGCATCGCCACCACCGCGATCGCCGTCGCCAGGCTACAAACGCCATGCAGCAGGAGGGCGAGCAGGCGACGGCGGATTGTTGGGGGTTGCCAGGTTGTTGGACTAGACGGTGGGCTCGGTGGGGTCTGGGGCGGTGGCGCGATCGCGCCCGTTGCCTGCGGGGAAAAACGGGATCGGGTTAGGGCCTTGGCTTGGATGAGGCGACGGTGCCAGATGGGCCAAATTTCGATCAGCAGCGTCGCCACCATATTGATGAGCAAGGTAATCGCCATCAGCACCAGGGCTGCATAGAGCAGCGCTGCCACTTGCAGATCGCGGGCTTCGGCAAATTGGTTGGCAATCAGGGCGGCAATGGTCGAGGCAGGGGCCAGAAGCGAGGCAGAGATCTGGTTAGCATTACCAATCAACATCACGGCGGCCATGGTTTCCCCCAGGGCTCGCCCCAAGGCCAACACCGCCGCACCGACAATCCCTGAAAAGCTGGCGGGTAACAGGAGCCAGACAATAGTTTCCCAGCGGTTCGCGCCCACAGCGGCAGCTCCCTGGCGCAGCTCTGCTGGCAAGGCTGCCAGGGCATCGCGGGATAGCCCGACAATAATGGGCAGGATCATCAACACCAACACCACGATCGTCGGCAGCAACCCCCGTTGACCCGGTGGGGTGGCGAGCCAGGGCAACCAACCTAGCGTTTGGTGCAGCCCACGCAGCAGGGGCATCAGGGCGGGAATCAAGACAAAAATGCCCCACAAGCCATAGACCACACTGGGGATCGCGGCTAACAGTTCAATCAAAAACGCGAGGGGTGTACTCAGCCAGGCTGGGGCCAATTCTTCTTGCAAGAAAACCGCGATCGCGATCCCCGTCGGCACGGCCAACCCCAAGGCCAACAGCGCACTGACGAGAGTGCCATAGATCTGCGGCAGAATACCATAGACCTGGCTGACCGGGTTCCACTCGGTGCCCGCCAGAAAACCCCAGCCAAAGGTTTGGATGGCGGGCAGCGCTGGGATCAGTAACTGAACGGTAATGCCCAGCACCAGCAAGATCACCGCGATCGCGCAGCCCCGGCCTACAAGGCGAAAGCACCAGTCAGAAAAACGCAAGCGGCTTGCCATGGTGATGATTTAGCTCCAATCTGGCGGGGGCGATCGCCGCTCAAGCACCATCTTGAGCGACATCCCGGCGGAAGACTCGGCCATTGTGACCATCAATAAACGGCGGTAATTCGGCAAACTCAATTAGTTCTAGGGTTTGGATATCGTAGGTGGTGTAGGTGGTCAGTTCCGGGTCATCGAAGTTAATATCCAGCACCGTGATCGCCTTGCGGGGGGGCAGGCTGCTACCGATATAGGGCCGGGGGCCAGACCCGATAATACCCATATGCAAGAGCTGCAACTCCCCCTTATGGGCGGGGTAATAGGCATGGTGGTGACCGCTGATGTAGGTATGGACGTTGTGGCGCTCCAGCATGGCCCGGAGTTCTTCGGTGTTGGCCATCACTTCGCCGGGGGTATTGCGCCCCACCGCCACCGAATAGAGGGGCAGATGGCCCAGCAGAATCTTAATTTTGGCGGCTTGGGCGGCGGGACTTTCCAGGGCTTGCTCGACCCAGGCGAGTTTATCCGCCGGAATCTTAAAGGACGAACCATCCCACGCCAGGACAAAGACATCATTCTGTTTAAAGGCGTAGTAAAAGGGAAATTCGTTGCGATCGACAAACGCCACCCCAGGGTCATGGCTGGGGTCATTCCAGTAGGCAGCCGCCACCTGGCGCTCCCGCTCGAATAGGAAGTTACCAGACACACTGGTGGCACTGGAGGCATCATGGTTGCCGATGGTAAAGCCATAGGGAATCTGGGCCGTTCGCAGGGGGGCTGCCACGTGCTCATCAAAGGCGGCCCACATGGCTTCGAGTTGGGGTTGGGTCAGGGTGGGGCTTTGCCCGGCAACCATATCACCGCCACAAACGACCAGATCCGGTTGCCAAAAGGGCACGAGGGCGATCGCTTTGTCAATTTCCGGATCGTAATCGGTGGAACCGTAGGCTGAATTTAAGTCGCTGATGACCACCAGACGCTCATCGCCTCGGGGTGGGTTAAACAGGCCATTGGGCCCAGCACTCGCCACAATCGCTTGGGTCTCCGGGGGGAGGGGAGTCGTCGCACTGTCAGCACCCTCGGTGCTCTCGATGGGGGTGCTGGGGTCTGCTGGAGCGGTGGGCGTTGGGCGGCCGGGGCTGATTTGGGGCAGGCAGGCGTGGAGGCTGAGGGCGAGACCCAGGCCGAGCAGCAGGGTGAAACTGGGGTTGAAACTGGGGCGAAGTCGCGATCGCCAGTGCTGAATGATGTCAGATATCCAATTCATGCCAAGTCTGCTGTGCTCCGTTAAGTTTGCCCCGTTTAGACAGGTTGTAGTTTACGGTATTTCGGCGGCGTCAGCTTGGAGGAGACGGGGTCAATGGTGGGGAAAGGTTTACGGCCCAGTCAACACTTACTCGGCAAATTGGCCGGACTATTGGCTTCAGAAACACCAATCTTGAAGAGATTGATTTACAGGGAAGTGGTTTAGGGCGTGTCACCAAAACGGTCTAGCAACAAGGGCTGTAGTTTCGGTTTATTGTTGATGTAGTGCATATGCAACTCACACCCAAAACCCCTGAAACAGTGGGAGTGGGGGGACTTGAACCCCCACGTCGTTTTACCAACAGCGGATTTTAAGTCCGCAGCGTCTACCATTCCGCCACACTCCCAAGCACGTCCAAAAAATTAGACAGACCGATAGTGTAGCAGCATTGATTCAAATTGGGGAGCGATCGCCCCCTCAGAAATTTTAATGTCCCCACCCTTGCCAGCGCCCGGTGGCCATTGTTTATCATGGGAGCCAGTTCCGCTACGGCGTTGGTGACTGCCGATAACGTTTTTTTGATCTATGTTTGCTTTACGTGGGAACTAATCGCGCTCGTGGCAGTAGACCGGCCCTGGTAGCCGAGGAACTTTAAGCGAGATGCATCCGTTCCCCCCTGGATTTTCCAGGTCAAAAGCTGAGGTAAGACGGCGTCGCGGTGAACTCTAAGCTAAGGAGTCCTGATCCATTGGGTCAGGGCTCTTTAGTTTGGGCGGCTCGATTGAACCACCCTGAACGGAGCAACAGCCAGCCATGGAAGCCCCGCAGGAAATCCGCTAAACTTTTCCCAGACCACGGTACAAGGCGCACAAGGGCAAGCATCATTTCACTATGGCTGAAAACACAGTATTACTGCTTGAAGATGACCCCACCGTGCGGGGTGAACTCAAAACGATGCTGCCTGGCGGCAAGTTTAAGCTCCTCGAAGTTAACGATAGTAAG
Source organism: Spirulinaceae cyanobacterium (assembly GCA_049601735.1). GTDB lineage: Bacteria > Cyanobacteriota > Cyanobacteriia > Cyanobacteriales > Spirulinaceae > SIO3F2. The sequence goes on along the minus strand of JBMYQW010000051.1, from coordinate 358 downwards.
ACCGCCTTGGAGGTGATCAAGCGCGAAGTGGACACCCTGCGCTTGATGGTGATCAAGTTCAAAATGCCCAAGATTCCGGGCTGGAAGCTGGTCAAGAAGGCTCAGGAACAGCCCAAACTCCAGGGCATCCCTATGGTTCTGGTGGCCAGCCCCACCGATGCGGTCAGCAAGGCCTTTCCGGAGCCGCCGGAATTTTTTGAGATTGTTCAGTATCCCTGCGATCGCCCCACCATGCTTGCCGCGGTCAAGGCAGCAATGACCAAGGCGAAGCGTCCTCGTGCTGGGGTGGCTGCAACGGCCCAGAAAGCCCCCCCACCGCCTCTGGCTGCCAAGAAGAAGGGGGCAACTCCACCCCCCC
>JBMYQW010000050.1:0-17335 GCA_049601735.1 Spirulinaceae cyanobacterium | reverse complement strand
CAGCAGTTGTCTACTCTATGACATTTTTGTGATTGACCCCGAGGGCTATTCCAATCAAGGGGGATATCCGTTTGATGACCCGGATAATGACTGTCCGATCGACAATTGATCTCCCTTGAATGAATTATCTTGCCCACCTTTTTCTAGCTGAAAATAGCCCTGATGCTCAACTCGGGAACCTCTTGGGAGACTTTGTGAAGGGCTCCCTCATTCAGCATCAGGCTACCTATCGTCCCGACGTATTGCGTGGCATCCAAATCCACCGTTGGATTGACCACTTTACCGATCGCCATCCCCTACATCGTCAGAGCCGCCAGCGTATTGCCCCACAACTGCGACGCTTTGCCGGAGTTGCCGTTGATATTTATTACGATCATTTTCTGGCCTGTCACTGGTCTCGTTTTAGCGCCCAGCCCCGTGAGCAATTTGTCGCTGGGATTTACTCATTACTGAGTAATCACCGGGCCGAACTGCCCCCCAAACTCCAGGCAATGCTGCCCCATATCATCCGTGAAGATTGGCTCAATGGTTATCAAGAATTGATGAGTATGCAACATACCTTTGCTCGGCTCGGGCGGCGTATTCAGCGTCAGCATCCTCTAGCCCAAGCGCCTGAGCTTTTGCAGCAGCATTACATTGCCCTCGAAGCGGACTTTCTCACGTTCTTTCCCGAACTGATTACCTACGTGCGATCGCTTCAAACCTCAACCTGAGAGAGCTCGAGAACATTCCCGTCCGGGTCACGCACAAACAACGCCTTGCGCCCAGAACTGCTCAGACGAATCTCAGCGCCTGCGGCAACCAGTTCAGCTTTGGCGGTTTCAATATCATCCACATTGAGGGCAATATGGGCGTTGCGTCCCCATTTGTGTTCAGCAGAAAGGGTGGGCTGATATTGCTCCTGCACCATCAGGTGAATCTGATAGTCACCCAGTTGATACCAAACCCCAGGAAATTTGAGCGTTCTCTCCACTTCCGTTAATCCCAACACGCCGCCATAAAACTGCCTGGCTCGCTCTAAATCCGCGACCAAAATTGCTGTATGTAGATAACCCGTAATTTGCATTGCTACTCCTGAAATTCCGCCGCTAAAATCGGCCAATGATGTGCTTCTCTACGGTGGGGGGGGAGTATTATTCTTAAACCCTCAACCAGTGACTCGACTGTCCTAGGGCAATACCATCGCTGAGAAGGGAGAGGAGAAAAATCGGGTCTAGTTGTTCAAGGGCTACGCAGTCTCTAGTCGCACCTCACCGCGCCGCACCGCCCGCAAGAGCATATCGAGAGCCGAGCGATCGCGGCTCTCAAGCGTTTCATCAAGGGTCGCCGCCAACAAACCGTAGCGATCGCTCAAGGTGAGAACACCAGTTTGAGCAGCCGATTGACGAATTTGTGGCACTGCACCCGGAAGAGGTTGGAGGTAGAGCGGCATGATTAAAATTTGCTGAGAGACATTCAGAATAATCCTAAAGCAGGGTCATTGGGGGTGGGAGTGACACCTCACAGAGCGGACTGTGAACCTGATTACTCAGACGAGCGATCGTTAACACTACGGACTTGTGATCTGGATCAGTGTTGAGATTTTATTGAGTCAAACTATGCCTGGGCATAGACCCGCTTCCATAACAGTCCGGAAATCATATTGGTCAAGATATGCGCCACGACCGGAATGCAAAGATTCCCCGTGAGTAGCGCCGCACCGCCCAAAACAAACCCAATGACCATCGCCCAGACCATGTAGGGCCATTGCTCAGGACTACTCAGGTGCAATGTGCCAAAGAGCAGGCTAGAGAGGATGAGGGCGATCGCCCCTTGCCCCAGTGCCGGAAGCATCACGCCCCGGAAGAGGAGTTCCTCACTCAAGCCGGGCAATAGCCCCAGCCAGAGAATATCCGGCCAAGCCAGGGGCTTGAGCACCAGTTCCAGATACAGTTGCGCACTGCGGCGATAGGCGGGCCAAAGCCAATGGACACAGCTACTCAACGCCGTGATACCCAGGGCGAGCGCGACCCCGGCGGCGATCGCCTGGGCGCTCACTTCGACCGGGAACAGCGGCACATTGCCCAGATATTGCCAGCCCTTGGCAACCACCAGCAGCACCACCGCCGTCACCCCCATGGCGAGGAGGATTTGGGGGCGGGTGAGGGGCTCAAAGGTGGGGGGACTGGGTTGGTTCACAAGTCTAAAACGATTCTAAAGATTAAAAATGAGTTCCGTAGGGTGGGCATTGCCCACCAGATCAGGGTTTCAGTGATTCTCAGCTGGATATCCCTGCAGGCGGGCCATGGCAATCGCCATATGTTAGACCATGATATTTCAGTTAGAGATGGGGCAGGGGCGCGATCGCCGCTTGTAGCATGAGCGGATCGAGTCCGGCCTTGTAGGCGGCCAACACCCCGATCGCTTCCCAATAGGATTGTACTCGCAGTGCCTTGATGCCCAAGGATTCGGGCGATACGTCTAGGGCGGTTGTGTTGGCTGCAACGGCAATCACCAGGCCCTGGCTCAGGCTCAAGGTGGCGCTGCCGCCGCAGGCAGTGGCAGGGACAATCATGGCATCGACTTGATCTGACCAGAGGGTTGGGGCGGAGACGAGGCTGGGTTGCAGCGAATCAGCGGTCACAAACCGGGGCGCTCGGGAGAGCCCGGCCAAGACGCAGGGCAAAAAGGTATAGCCCAGTTCTTCGGCGGCCGATCGCGGCGCGACTTCGGGGTCAACGGGCAGGGGAGCGAGGGCGGGGGCATGGGCAGAGGGGACCTGGAACTGCCGGACAATCAGATGGGAAATGACGGCTTCTGCACCTGCGAGGGCATCAACGCCCTGGCCATGACGATAGTCAGCCAATGCCTGGGCATCCAGCTCATCTGGGAAGCGGGCGACGACGGCGATCGCTTCAGCATCGGCGCGGTCAATTAAGGCTTCAGCGGCGCGTAAAAGGCTGTCGGGGCGGGCGATCGTGCCCCAACTGGCCCCGGACGCGGCGGTTTGCAGCTCAACCCCCAGCGGCTGATCGGTTGTCGTTACCGCCGCGATCGCTAGCCCCAAGGTGGCGCGAGCCGCATCAATGGCTTGCAGGTGGCGATCGCGCAACTCTGGTTCAATCGCGGCATCCAGCACCACGCCAATCCGGTTGCGCTGTACGGGCTGGAGCCCCCAATGCCCCGCGGCGAATTGATCTAAGCCATAGCCTTCTACGTAAGAAGCATTGGGTAGCGGCCAATAGAGCTGGGCTCCATTGAGCACGTTGGGGTGGGTGATCAGGCGATCGCAGACTTGGGCTAAGGCCCGCGCCACGGGTAGGGCATCCCCTGCATAGCCGCCGATCGCCGCACCAATGCCGGTTGGCACGATCAAGATAGCGGTGAGGGGGCGAGCGTTCACAGAGAATTGGGCGATTTCAGTCAGGAGAACGCTTCATTCTAGCAAGGGAGGGGCGGGTAGATACAACGACCGTATACGGTGCAGGGTGAAAAATCGGTGACGGTTGAGGTGACCGAGCGGGATGAGGTTTACCGTGGGCGAATCGATTTTTTGATCTTGAAGCAACGCTTTTGGTTGGCGCTCATTGAGTCGAAGCAAACTCAACTCTCTTTCTCGTTGGGCATTCCGCAACTGCTCACGTATATGATGGCAAACCCTTATCCGGAGCAACCGACCTATGGTTTGGTGACCAATGGGGATAGTTTCTTATTTGTGAAGTTGGTGCAGGTTCCGGCGTTGGAATATGCCTTTTCTAGTGATTTTTCGGTGTATGGTTTGCCGGAGAATGAGCTTTGCTCGGTGTTGCAGGTGATGAGGGCGATCGGTCGTCAGATTACTTAAATTAAGGCATAAACCTCGTCCAACTTGATACTGTAGGTTGGGTTGCGCGGAGCAAAACCCAACACAACCCTCTCCGCTACTAGATTTTGAGCTTCAGCCAGCCCAGATGAAAACTTCGGGTTTCAACCAAGACGGAGTTTAGATGAGACTGATGCACCAACTCGTTACCGGGCTCTGCCCGGTGATGCCAACGGGGAGGCTCTGCTTCCTGTTCATTTATCGGTTCGCAATCATGCAAGCGGCAGAGCCGCCGATGATGCGTATCACGGCAGAGCCATGATACGAGATTAAAATGTTTGAAAAGCCCGATTCGATGACCGCCTGAATGCTTTAGGGGTCATGCCCCGTGCTGACCCCGGCGAGGTTTGGGGCAACCACGGGGGGATTGCCCCTACGAGACCATTTGTTAAAAACGTTTTAAATACACCCCTTGTGCCAATGTCTGACCTTGACCTAATACACGAACTCGGAGACCGCTTGGGTCGTCCGCTGGAAGAAGTTGCTGAAGAACGGTTTAAGCAGCATTTTCAGGCGAAATATACGAGGGATTGGACGCATCGAATAAAGAGAGATGCCTATTCTCTTGCAAAGGATGGCACGGTTAGCGGGATCTTTTTTCAGCGTGTAACCAGTGAACTATTATTTGATTTTCCCTTTCATCGGTTCAGATATTTAAAATACCTGCATCTAGATCGAGTTAATCTATCAGACTATTCATTTCTCCAGGAGCTAAAGGGGCTCACTTCTCTTGATTTAAGTTACAACAGCATCACAGTAGTCCCTCAATGGTTGGCTGAGGGAAGGTTGGCGATTGAAGTGGATGATTATTTTGCTTCTACCTGCATTAATCTCCACGAGAATCCTATCCAAGAACCACCCCTAGAAGTTATTCGCCAAGGCAACACCGCCATTCTCAACTACTATGCCCAACTCGCCAGCCAAGGCGTAGACCACCTCTACGAAGCCAAAATGCTCATCGTCGGTGAAGGCGAATCCGGCAAAACCACCCTGGCCCATAAAATCCCCGAACCCAATTGCCCCCTGCCTCATGTCGATGACAGAACCCGAGGCATCAGCATTCGCACCCATACCTTTTCTTGTCGCAACCAAGAACAAGCAAATGCTTCAGACCCCCGCCCCTTTCACCTCAATATCTGGGACTTTGGCGGCCAAGAAATTTATCACTACACCCATCGGTTCTTCCTCTCCAAACGCTCCCTCTACGTCCTCGTTGCCGACAACCGCAAAGACGACACCGACTTTAACTATTGGCTCAACATCATCGAACGCTTCGCAGGCAATAGCCCCCTGATCATCGTCCTCAACGAAAAAGGCGATATTCAGCGCAGCCTCAACCAAGCCGACCTCCGCGGTCGCTACGCCGACAGCATTAAAGAAATCCTCTCCGTCAACTTCAAAACCCAGGAAGAACCTGACACAACCAAAACCCAACAGCGTCTCAAAGCCATTAACCAACTGATTGGTCATATCGAGCATTGCGCCCAAAACCTACCCCATATTGGCGAACCCGTCCCCGCCCGCTGGGTCGATGTGCGCCAGGCTATTGAAAGCGATCGCCGCGACTATATCTACCGCGAACAGTTCGATGAACTCTGCCAAGCGCAAGAGATTACCGCCAGCGAAGATATCGACACCCTGCTTGGCTACTTCCATGACCTCGGCATTCTCCTTCACTTTGCCGACAACCCGCTGCTGCGGAACCGAGTCATCCTCAACCCCACCTGGGCCACCAACGCCGTGTATCGCATCTTTGATGACGACAGCATCAAAGCCAAAGCCGGTCGCTTCAGCCGCCAAGACTGCACCCAAATTTGGTGCGATCCCCAATATCACCGGATGCATGATGTCTTGATCGAGCTGATGAAAAACTTTCGGCTCGTCTATGAAATTGACACCACCGGCCAACTGGTCGCCCCCCAACTGCTGCCCCAAAACACGCCCCAATATGACTGGGACGCCACGCACAATAGCCAAATGCAATTCCGCTACGATGCCTTCATGCCCAAAGGCATCTTCTGGCAATTCGCCGTCACCATGTATCGCTACATCCATAACCATGACTGGGTTTGGCGCAACGGCATGGTGATTCGACGCGGCGACACCTGGGCCGAAATCAAAGAAGACCTCAACCTGCGCCGCATTTCCCTGCGCTTCTCAGGCCCAAGCATTCCTGAGTTTCGTGCCGTGATTATTGATGAACTCGACCGGATTAGCCAGTCCTACCATCAACTGGCCTACGACAAGATGGTTCCCTGCCAATGCCGTGACTGCCAAGCCAGCAACCCGCCCGAGTTCTTTAAATATGACCTGCTCAAAAAACGGCAAGCCTCCGGGAAAAAGACCACGATCGAATGTCCACGCAGTGAAGACGATGTTTCCCTGCAATGGCTGCTGCAAGGCTTTGACGTGCCAACAATCTTAGCCCGTCTCCCCGATAAACGCGGCGAAGAACCCACGCCACCGCCCATCAAGAATTCACCTCAACCCCAACCCGCCACCGCCAAAAATTCATCAACCCGCCAAGCCGTCATCCTAACGGCGCTGCAATGCGAATTTTTGGCTGTTCAAGCGCATCTCACCAATCCACAAGAGGTCATCCATTCCCAAGGCACAATCTATGAACAAGGCCAGTTCACTGCCAATGATCAGACTTGGACTGTGAATATTGCCGAGATTGGCGCAGGCACTTCAGGAGCCGCCCAAGAAACCGAACGGGCCATCTCTTTTTTCAATCCAGACGTCATTCTCTTCATCGGAGTGGCGGGCGGCATTGCCGACAAAGGCGTATCGCTGGGCGATGTGGTCGCTTCCACCAAGATTTATGGCTACGAATCGGGTAAAGCCGAGGAAACTTTCAAGCCACGTCCCGAAGTTGGACTGAGTAGCTACGGACTCGAACAACGGGCTCGCGCCGAAGCCCGTCGAGCCAACTCCACCGGGCTCCAACGATTAGCCGAAGTCCCCTCATCCCCGCCGCAGGTTTTCGTCGCGCCGATCGCATCGGGGGAGAAAGTCATTGCCTCTACGGAATCAAAGTTTTTTAAATTCTTGCGTGCCCAGTACAGCGATGCTGTTGCCGTCGAAATGGAAGGTTTTGGCTTCTTGGACGCAACAAGCCGGGTGAGCCAAAATATTTCGGCGCTGGTCATTCGCGGCATCTCGGATCTGATCGACGGTAAAGCGGCGGCCGACAAAGCAGGCTCTCAAGAAATCGCCGCCCGCCATGCCAGCGCCTTTGCCTTTGAAGTGCTCGCCAAATATCGCCGCTCGCCAACGTCTTGACTATGCCACCCAGCCCTTAGCCCGCTCCACCGCCCTGAGCCAGGTGTTAAAACTGGCCTGGGCTTGCACTTGACCCGAACCCGGTTCAAAGACCCGTTCGACCTTCCGTTGAGCGATCAGCCCGGCATAATCTGACCAGAAGCCCACCGCCAAACCTGCCCCAAAAGCAGCACCTTGAGCCGTCGCATCCAAGATCACCGGCCGCTCCACCGGAATGCCCAACACATCCGCTTGGAACTGCATCAGCCAATCATTTTGCGACGCGCCACCATCCACCTTGAGCAGAGAAATCGGGCTTTGGGCGTCGGCATTCATGGCATTGACCACCTCCTTGACTTGGTAGGCGATCGCCTCCAGCACCGCCCGCACCATATGCTCCCGCTGCACGCCCCCCGTGATGCCCTGGAACGACCCCCGCGCATTCATATCCCAATGGGGCGCACCCAGACCACTGAGGGCCGGCACAAAATAGACGCCATTGTTATCGGCGACCGATTCAGCTAAAGCCGCCGTTTCCGCCGCCGATTGGATCAGCTTGATGCCATCCCGCAGCCATTGGATGCAAGCTCCGGTCGTGAACATCGCTCCTTCGAGAGCGTAGAACGTCTTCTCGGGCGTCGTCCAAGCCACCGTCGAGAGGAGTTGCTGGGACGATCGCGCCACCGTCTCGCCCATTTGGGCCACTAGAAAACAACCCGTGCCATAGGTGCATTTGAGCAGGCCGAGGCGATCGCACCCATGGGCAAAGAGCGCCGCCTGCTGGTCGCCAAAAATCCCGGCGATCGGAATTTCCGCCCCCAACACCGCTGGATCACTCATGCCAAACACCCCCATACTGGGCTTAATCTCCGGCATCCAACCCGCCGGAATTTCAAAGAGGTTGAGCAGTTCCTCGTCCCAGGCATGGCTACCAATGTTCATCAGCATCGTGCGGCTGGCGTTACTGTGGTCGGTGGCATGGACTTGGCCCCCGGTGAGGTTCCACAGAATCCAGGTGTCGATCGTCCCGGCGAGAATATTGTCCGGGTTCACATCCAGTTGCTCCGCTTGGATTTTATCCCGCAACCAAGCCAGCTTTGTGGCCGAGAAGTAGGCATCCAATACCAAGCCCGTGCGCTCCTGAATCTCGCTCGCCTTGCCCCGCGCTTTGAGCTGGTTACAGAGGGGCGCAGTGCGGCGGTCTTGCCAGACGATCGCCTTATGTAAGGGCTGTCCCGTGGTTTTGTCCCAGAGCAAACAGGTTTCCCGCTGTACCGTCAGACCGATCGCCGCAATGTCAGTGGCTTTGGTCTGGGTCTCGGTGAGCACCTGCTGGATCATCTCCCGCGTATCCTGCCAAATTTCCATGGCATCATGCTCTAGCCAGCCCGGCTGCGGATAATGCTGCGGCAGTTCCTTGTAGGCCTGGCCGGTCACCGTCCCTGAGGCGTTAAACAGGATGGCCCGGTTGCCTGTGGTGCCCAGGTCGAGCGCAAGCACGTATTGAGAGCTAGACATGATTGGTAATTCAGCAAGATAGAGAAGGTCTGTAGCCGAATTTACCAAGCCAGCAGGGGCGATCGCAGGCTTGCTTAAGGTTTCTTAGGGTTTGTTAGCTCTGTCTACGCTTCCACCGTCAGGAGCATTTCGCCCCGAATCAAGCGTTGGGCGGCATCGAGCAAGATATCTTCGACGTAGGGCTTAGTGAAGTAGCCCCGTGCCCCCCGTTCGGCGGCGGCGATTTTGTGCTTCTTGGCGCCTCGGGAGGTGAGCATGGCCACGGGCAGCTCCCTGAGATTGTCATCCGCTTGGAGCTGGGTGAGCAGAGTTAGCCCATCCATCTTGGGCATTTCAATGTCGCAAAAGGCAATGTCGGGGTCGAGACCGCCCTGGAGCTTTTCGAGGGCTTCTTTGCCGTCGCGGGCTTGCTCGACCACGTAGCCCGCCTTCTCAAACGTCATCGAGAGGAGCGATCGCACCGTGATCGAGTCATCGATGATCAAGACTTTGGGGGGGCGATCGAAGCCCGGTTCGCCCGTCATTGGCGTCGCTGGAGCGGCGCTCTCTGGCTGCACCATCGTGCTTTTCTCGTTGATGGGGGTATCATCAGCAGCGGTGGGCGCGGCGGCATTATCCTCTGCCGAGCGTGTGGTAACGCCAGGAGGACGGACGCTATTTTTGAGCAGCACTTCGCCCTGGCGCATCCGTTCGGCGGCGGCGAGGAGATCTTGCTCCACGTAGGGCTTGGTGAAGTAGCCACTGGCCCCCCGTTCGGCGGCGATGCGGCGGTGGCGCTCGGCCCCCCGCGAGGTGAGCATCGCAACCGGGATACGGCGAATGGTTTGGTCTTCGTAGATGTTGCCGAGCAGTTCCAAGCCATCCATGCGGGGCATTTCAATATCACAGAAGATCAGATCCGGCGTCAGACCACTATTGAGCTTTTCCCAGGCTTCCTTGCCGTCGCGGGCCTGCTCGACCATGTAGCCCGCTTTCTCAAAGGTCATGGAGAGGAGCGATCGCACCGTCACCGAGTCATCAATGATCAACACCTGCTGATTCATGTCCTCTAGATCATCGCCAAAGCTCGCTAGAGGCATCGCCACCATGGGTTTGACCTTTTCGGCCGGGGCTTTGACCTGGGGTTTTCGAGTGCTGTTGTCCAGCAATACATCCCCGGCAATCATCCGCTCGGCCCCATCGAGCAAAACATCTTCGAGGTAGGGCTTAGTGAAGTAGCCCGCTGCTCCCAGTTCAGCGGCTACACGACGGTGGCGTTCTGCGCCTCGGGAGGTGAGCATGGCAATGGGGATTTGGGATAGCTCCTCATCTTCGGCCAGCCGTCCGAGGAGTTCGAGACCATCCAGGCGAGGCATTTCAATGTCGCAGAAGATGATGTCGCAGGGCAGGCCGCCGCGCAGTTTTTCCCAGGCATCCAAGCCATCGCGGGCTTGCTCAACCCGGTAGCCTGCCTTGCTGAAGGTCATCGAGAGCAGTTCCCGCACGGTAATCGAGTCATCGACGATCAGCACAGCGGACTCTGCGGGCGAGAGCGATTCGTGGGTTTCCACCCGTTTGCTGGCGTCTTGCCAACTGACGGGGCCATCTTTGCGCAACCGTCCTTGGGAGAGCTCGATCAGTTCGAGCACGTCGGCGATCGCCATAATCGTTCCATCCCCCTGTACCGTTGCCCCCGCAATACCGGGGGGTTTGGGCACGGGGCCTTGGAGCTGTTTAATGACGATTTCCTGCTCACCCAGCACCTGATCCACGCCGATGGCAATATTGGTTTCACCGCCCCGCAGAATCACGATCGAGAGGACATTGTCATCCCGCTTGCCGCCGTAGAAGCCGCCGCGACTGGTGCGGCGATTATAGGAGAGGAGCGAGGAGAGGGGATGATAGGGCAGGAGCAGATCGCGCCAGGGCATACAGAGCTGACCCTGGGGATTGCGTCGGATCTTGGTTTGGGGCACGTCGATCATGTCTTCGACGCCATCGAGGGAGAAGGCGATCGGCGCACTCTCACTCACGCAACAGAGGGCTTTACCGACGGTGAGGGTCAGGGGCAGACGAATCGTGAAGGTGGTGCCTCGACCCATCTTGGAGTCGATCGTCACCGTGCCGCGAATTTCATTGATACTGGTGCGTACCACATCCAGGCCGACACCCCGACCGGCAAAGTTATCGGCCTGGTCTTTGGTGCTGAAGCCAGCGTGGAAGAGCAGATCGTAGATTTCTAACTCATCGAGTTGGGAGGCTTGAGCCACCGTCAAGAGACCCTTCTGGACGGCTTTGGTTTTCACGCGTTCCGGGTCAATGCCCGCGCCATCATCGGAGACCGAAATCACCGTTTGGTTCCCCTGTTGCAGGGCAGAAACCCGGATGTTGCCGACCTGAGGTTTCCCCGAGGCGAGGCGAATCTCCGGCAGCTCAATGCCATGGGTGAGGGCATTGTTAACCAGGTGTGTCAGGGGGTCGGAGAGGTGCTCCAGGATCATTTTGTCGATCAGGGTCTCTTTGCCCTCAAGTTCGAGATTGGCTTGCTTGTTGAGCTGAGGCGCAATCCGGCGCACGGCTAGGGGCAGACGGCTGGCGGTGTTGCCAAAGGGAATCATCCGGGACTTGTTGAGACCTTCCTGAATCTGCGACGTCACCTGACGCAGGGTACGGGCCACCTGATCAATATCATCGACCAGGAACTGAATATCCGAGGTGGACTCCCGCACCCGGACAATCATCTCAATTGTTTCCTGCGCCAACTCGTGGAATTTGGTGAAACTGTCCATTTCCAGCTCATCAAACTCGCCCTTGGTCTCGGTGTTGCCGGGTTGGGTGGGCTGGGTTCCTGGCGTGGTGGGGAATTCTCCCGCCTGCTTGGCGCGATATTCCCGGCGGCTGCGCAGGAGGGCATCTTCGAGGAGCGATCGCTCGTACAGGTCTTGCATCCGCCCCCCGACATCGTTGAGGTTTTGCACCTGGTGCATCAGGTTATCCAGAAACTGGCGCAGGCGCTCTTCATCGCCCTCAAGGCTGTTCCGGTTCACCACCAATTCCCCGACCAGGTTATTGAGGTTATCCATCTGGCGCACGGGCACTTTGAGCGTCGCTTCCACCTTGGGACGCACGGTTCGCGGCTGGGCCACTGTTCGGGAGCGGCGACTGGGCGCTTCGGGGTTTAATTCCCCGGCCTTTTGGCGAATCTCGACGATCAGAGCCTCGAGATCATCAAAGTCCTCGCCCTTAGCACTGGGAGCCTGTTCTGGAGTCGAGCGATCGCTCGTTGGCGTCGGGGTGGCAGCAGTGGGTGGGGGCGCGTGGAGGGGTTGGGCCAACAACTGCTCCAGATCGCCAAAGGTGGCGAGAGTAGACGGCTGGGGAGGCTGCTCAATCAGGTGATTGAGATCGTCTAGGGCGTCGTAGTAGGAGGGGCTAGGGGCATGACCATTGCTCTCGGGCAAGGGGGTGAGAGGGGCAGGGCTGGCAGCTCCATTGATGTCCGTCTCCCTGATATTGGCTCCATTTGCGCCAGACCCGTTTGCGATCGCTGCCTCGCCAATGTCCTCCTGCTGTTCGGCTGCCGCTAGCAAGGCATCGAGATCGGTAAAGTTTGCCTCGGTGGGGGCGGCCGCTTGGATCTGCTGCTCAATCAAGCGAGTGAGATCATCCGCCGTTGCGGGGCTTTCTTCGGGGTGGGGAGAGTCGGCAAACAGCTCATCCAGGCTCAGGTCAGGCTCCGGTGAACCACTCAGGAGTTCGGTGAGGTCGTCGGCGATCGCAGCGGTATCTGACGGGGCAGGTTCAAAGCGTGTGGTTTCAAAATGTGCTGGCTCGGATTGCACTGACTCAATGTCGTCACCCAGATCAGCAAATAGATCATCCAGGCTGGTGTTCGCAGTCCCATCCGTCGAGGCTGCGGACTGGTCTGGACTGCGCGGGGGGGCGATCGCGCCATCTTCCCCACTCAAGAAGGCTTCTAGATCCGTAATATCATCTGAGGTGAGCTGATCGCCCGTATTGCCCAACAGGTCATCCAACTCATCAAAGCCGTCTGCCGCCGTCGCAGCAGGCTCTGTGGCCGCCCCGCTCAGGAAAGCTGTTAAACCGTTCAAGTTATCGGCCGCTTCATCACTCTCGCCGAGGAGTTGATCGAGCATGGCATCGTCTGCCTCGGTGGGCTCGGCGGCGAAATCTGGTGCGGCGGCCTCATCCGTCCTGGCGTGATCACCGAGTGTGCCAAAGGGGTCGAGTTCCGGTTCGGTCAGGGAACTGGGGGTGTTGCCAATCGCCAAGAGATCCTCAAATTCGGCTTTGGGGGCCGCGGCGGCCGGCGCTGCCTGATCTCCGGATGCAACGAGTTCTTGCGCCAACACCGTTGCCGTTTCGGGGTCCTGCACATCGCCAAAGAGATCATCTAACTCTTGGTTGAGGTCTTCTTTGACGGCAGCCGTCTTGGCGGCAGCGGGCGGGGAGGGTAGGCTGGGAATCTCGGCCGTAACGGGCGCATCCCGGTCTTCAAAGGAAAAGTCTTCCCCGAAGAGGTTATGCATTGTATCGAATTCTTGGCCATCGCTCAACGTTGAGGAGGCAGCAGCGCCGATGGTGAGGAATTCATCGTCACCATTGGGGGTGGCAGCGGTGGTTGTCCTCTCTGCGTCTAGCTCGTCGGTTGCCGCATCACCAAAAAGGTCATCGAGCTCGTTGGTAATGGCATTGTCCGGGGCGATCGGGGCAGAGGGTTCGGGGATGGAGGGGTGTGTATCAAAGGCGCTCAAGAGGTTGGTGAGATCTTCGCCTTCGATCCCCGGACTGGTATCAAACTCACTCAGAAGTTCTTCGAGTTCGTCGGGGTCAGCTTCTGCCAGCGGTTCGGGGGCAACCGGAGGTGTCCCGTTGGCCAGGGCCTCCAAATATTGCATTGTCTGCTCGCTGAGGGGACGAATCTGTCCCAAAATGCGATCGCTCTGCTCATTCGACCAACTCTGCTGCTGCTCCAGCAACGTGATTTGCTGAACGAGGCTGTTGAAAACCTGCTGAATGTTGTTGGTGAGCGTGTGATCCACCGTGAGGGGATTATTCTTGAGGAACTTGAAATAATCTTCAAGTCGATGGGATGTGAAGCGGATGCTCTCAAAATCCAACATCGCCGCGCCACCCTTGATCGAATGCGCACCGCGATAGATCTCGTGAATTTGCTCGGGGTCATTGATGGCGGCTTGAAAGTCTGCCAGACTTTCGGTCATGACTTCAATATGCTCTTGGGCTTCTAGGATGAAGTACTCGGTGATTTTTTGAAGTTGTGCTGCATCCATAGGCCTGGTCGCTGTTTCCCCTATTCCCCTAAGTCTAATATGATTTTTTCGTCGTGCAAGCAATTACACCGAAACTGGCTCGACGTTAGTTAGGGCGGGTCGGGTCAGCGACGCTCCAGCTCTTGCAAATAGGCCGCTTGCTCGGTCGTTGGGGGGGTGGCATCCCAAACCAGCTCTTCACTGCGAATGATCCCGTAGACCGTCACCCGCGTTTCCAAGTCGGGCAACGCTTCGTCGGTCAATACCCAGACCTGGCCGGTGCGATCTGCCACTAGGTACGCGCCCCCCTGCACAAAGGGAGCCTGTTGTACGACCGCTCCCGAAACCCGCACCTGTTGTCCAGCCTGTTGCGCTTGAATCTGAGCCGCTTGCCGAGGGAAGCCCCAACGCAGAGAGAAGGGCAGGCAACCGTTTAGCGTCCCGATCGCCAATCCTGAAAGTAAAACAAGTCTAAGAACTGTCCGCTTGTCCATCAATTTCCCCTAGAATCCAGAGTCTCGCTACTCCTCTCTATCATCCTAGCTATGACGCAACTCCTGGATGGCAAAACCCTTGCCCAAACGATTCAAACCCAACTGGCGCAGCAGGTCAATCAATATCAGTCTCAAATTGGTCGTGCACCAGGGTTGGCGGTGTTGATGGTGGGGGATAACCCAGCCAGTGCGGCCTATGTGCGCAATAAAGAACGCGCCTGCCAGCGGGTGGGAATTACCTCGTTTGGGCGGCATTTCCCGGCCACGGCCACCCAAGTGGAACTGCTGGCGGTGATTCAGGCGCTAAACCAAGACGATCGCGTCGATGGCATTTTGGTTCAACTGCCCCTACCGGAGCATCTGGATGCGATCGCCCTGCTCCATGCCATTGACCCGGCCAAGGATGTCGATGGGCTACATCCGATTAACTTGGGGCATCTGGTGCGGGGGGAACCGGGGCTGCGCAGTTGCACCCCAGCGGGCGTGATGCGGCTGCTGGCGGAATATGACATTGAGCTGGCCGGGAAAAAGGTGATCGTGATCGGGCGGAGCATTCTGGTGGGTAAACCCCTTGCCCTGATGTTGCTCGAAGCCAATGCCACGGTGATCCTGGCCCATTCTCGCACCGCTCATCTGGTGGCAGAAATCCAGGCGGCGGATCTGGTGGTGGCGGCGGTGGGTCGGCCGGGTCTGATTACTGCCGAGATGGTCAAGCCAGGGGCGGTGGTCGTGGATGTGGGCATCAACCGGGTGGAAAACCCCGCCACGGGCAAGGGGCGTCTGGTGGGGGATGTGGACTTTGAGCCAGTGGCGGCGATCGCTGCGGCGATCACGCCCGTGCCCGGTGGCATTGGCCCCATGACCGTGGCGATGCTGCTGCAAAACACAGTCTTGAGCTATCAACGCAAGTATGCGGCGCAACTGGAGGCGGTATGACCCTCTACAAAGCGGCCTTGCGTCCGCTGCTATTTAAATCGGGACTCAATCCAGAAACCCTCCATAACCGCAGTTTGGCGCTGCTGGAATGGTGCGAGCGCACCCGTCCCCCGGGCCTCCGCTCGGTTTTAAAACGCACCTATACGATTAGTGACCCGCGCCTCAGTCAAACCCTCTGGGGCCAGACGTTCGCCAACCCGGTGGGCCTGGCGGCGGGCTTTGATAAAAATGGGGTTGCGGCGGGGCTCTGGCCCGATCTGGGGTTTGGTTTTGCGGAGCTGGGCACGGTGACGGCCCTGGCCCAAACGGGCAACCCGCAACCGCGTCTGTTCCGGTTAACCGACGATGAAGCAGTGCTCAACCGCATGGGCTTTAACAATTGGGGCAGTGCGGCGCTGGCGGCGCGGTTGCGGGCTCGCGATGCTGAGGCAGGGGCGATCGCCGCTCCCCTCGGCATCAATCTCGGCAAATCCAAGCTCACGCCGCTGGAGCAAGCACCGGAGGACTACCAAACCAGCTTTATACGCTTGCGGGACTGGGGCGACTATTTCGTGATCAACGTCAGTTCGCCGAATACGCCGGGGTTGCGATCGCTCCAAGACCGGGATCAACTCACGGGAATTATCGATGCAATTCAACAGGTGAACCCAGCCCAGAAACCCATCCTGGTCAAAATCGCGCCGGACCTTACGGATGAAGCGATTCGGGAGGTGGTGGATCTGGCGATGGCAAAGCAGCTTGCGGGGATCATTGCCACAAATACGACGATTGGGCGGGAGGGTTTGGTCACGCAGACGGTGAATGGCCAGGCGTTGGCGGCGGCGGCGGGGGGCATTAGTGGCCGACCGTTGCGATCGCGCTCCACCGAAGTCATCCAGCTCATCTGGCAGCAAACTCAGGGGCAGTTGCCGATCGTTGGTGTGGGGGGCATTTTCTCGGCGGCGGATGCCTGGGAAAAAATCACGGCGGGGGCGAGTTTGGTGCAGATTTACACGGGTTGGGTCTATGAGGGGCCGGGGCTGGTGAAGGCGATTTTGCAGGGGCTGTTGGCGCAGTTGGAGGAGCATGATTTGCCGGATATTCAGGCGGCGGTGGGGTTGAAGGGGGAGAGTTCCAAGTAATTGCGTAAGGTTGGCATTACCGACCACAAGGTAGTTTGGGCGAGGGTTGGGTGAGGAAGAGTGTCGCTATTGTCAGCCCATCCCATCCGGGTGCGGTGTGAGATGAATCAATACTTTACGTTAACGGTCGAGACTTGACATGGTGGATCTGTTAGTCTTGGGGCGTTAAGTCTGGAGGAGTTGTTTACGCCACGATGGATAATCCTTTCTATGCAGGGGCGTGTATCAGGGATTCGCGTTATTTTGTGGGTCGCCAGGATACCATGCGCTACTTGACTGATTGCATCACGAAGGTTCAGCCAAGCAGTGTGAATTTGGTAGGGGGACGACGAATTGGTAAGTCTTCGGTGTTGGCGCAGTTTTGTCGCACGGCGGAGCAGCTCATCACACAGCGGGGTAGGGATGCGGGGCGATATGTGGTGGTGCATCTTTCGCTGAAAGCAGAACAATGTCGTTCACGTTTAGGATTTTATCGTGCCATTGCTAGACAACACTCCGGACAGATTCAGGAGGCTATAACGCCGTAATCAAGCAGGTTGCGGTAGTTGGGATGTAATTTTATCAAAGTTGGCTCCAGCTCAAACTGTGAAATAAATAAGTCTAAAAGATGCTCATTGAGTGCTCGACGTTTGAAAGAAGCAAGAGAAAAATGTAGAGTATCTGTCTCAGATTGCTCCCGCTCCAGAGTGACCTTAGCCAAATTCAAAGCCGTCAAGCTAGCATTGACATGGGTATCGATAGCCTCAGGAGAGCGAGCCTGACAATCGGCCAAGCCCGTATATTGGCGAGCATCACGAAAGACAAACTCAATCTGAAAGCGAGCAGCATAGCAGCGATAGAGGAAAACCGGGTCAATATCGAGGTCAGTGGAAAAGAGGACAACATAACTGC
>JBMYQW010000049.1:0-17492 GCA_049601735.1 Spirulinaceae cyanobacterium | reverse complement strand
ATAAACATCGACCAGGCTGAGGGCCAGGGCATCGAGAGCATTAGACATAAACGGTTCGTACGAGTGGCGATCACGCTTCGAGTTCGTTCACCCATGCCAAACATTTTTGCCAAATTTCTAGTTCAGATTTCCATTTTTCCATTTCCAGTCGTAGCCGAGTCGGGTCGCCAACGTAGGTATCAAGAATACATTTGCGCTTTTCGATTTTGGTTTGCAGGGTCTGGGTTTCCTTGGCGATCGCAGTTTGAATTTCCGGGACTTTCATGGATTTAACGGTCTAAAACAGGGCTGGGATGTAACAAGTTGTTAAATTCATTCACAGAATAGCATCAAAGCTCTCTCCCACTGCGCCCAAATCCAGCTAGAGGGTTGAAGAACGGCCCGACCAACACCAGAGCAAATAGAGTGCCTTCCTCAGCAGCCGCACCAGTCGCCAAGGGTAATAGAGCCAGTAGAGCGATCGCGGCAGCGCATCCCAGATGATATCTCGCTCGGTCAGCGGAACCGTTAACTGCACCAGCGAGTAGACCTGGCTTGACCCGCGTCGCTGTAACTGCAGCGGTAGAACAGTTTGGTTCCAGAGGCTCCATGCTTGCTGCGCTGGATTGCTTAAGCGTTGCTGGAGAGCAGCACAATGGGTTTGCACGATGCGATCGCTCTCAATGGCTTGAGCCAACGGTTGGGGGAGCCGAACCCTAAGCACCACCTGGGCCAGCGCACCACCGAGCAAAAAGGCGCGATCGCCATCTTTGCGGTGAGCCAAACTGAGCAGGGCTGTCCAATCTAGGTCAGGATGACGCTGAAAAAACAACGCCAGATCGCAGAGCCGTTGCAGCTCAAACCAACCTTCCTTCAGACCATTGAGGCAAAGGATCATGACCTGAGCCGCAGGACTGGAAGTTAAACAATCAATCCCTTGAAAGCGATGGGGCTGGGCTGTGGCAAAGAGTTCGGCGGGTGATAATTGACAGGCATAGTAGCGCGGCACAATGCCCCAATGTAGGTCAATTTGAATCTGGGTTTGGGGATGGACGAGCGCATTTTCGGTATTGGTTCGCAAACGTTGCTGGAGTTGGGCCCGAGAGAGGCGATCGTAGCAACGGTAGCCCTGCTGCCAGAGCAGTGCATGAACGCGCCACGCATCCTGGGGGTGAACCAGCAAGTCCAAATCACGCATCCGCCGCAGGGCAAAGTTCCCGTAGAGCGATTTTGCTAAGATTGGCCCCTTAATGGGCAAGACTGGAATTTGTGCCTGCTCAAATTGCGGGAGGAGCTGGCGCAGGGCAGCAACCAAGCGAAAATTCTGACGCAGTTGGTGATGGAAAGCCTGATGCAGTTGAGTTTGCACCTCCTCTGGCACTGCTTGCTCATGGGTTCGCAAGCTGTGATAGAGCAGGGAGACGACACCATTCTGGTGGGCTAAATCAACGATCGCACCCCAATCTAGCTCCGTAAAATGCTCAGGACTGCTCTGCTCTGGAGACGATTGCCAATGCGCTCGGCAACAACAGACGATGAACTGAAAAGGCGTCATAACCTAATATTGGCGATGGAGTCGAACTCGGATTGGCTCATTAATTTCAATTCGGCAACTGCTACAGGCCTTAGCTCTGCTGGGCAATGTGAGCGGCAGTTTAGGAGATTTCTCATAATGAATATCCCAACAAGCGATCAGCAATGGTGCGTTACGCTGTCGCTAACAGCACCCTACGCGGTATAAACTTTTCGAGAAATCACCTTAGAGCGCAATCAAGTCAAATGTAATGCCAACCTCAAACATCCGTTGCCAAGGGAACTGCACGGCTAGACGATCAACCGCTACATCCTGAAAGGAAGACTTTATGTTCGTTTGCAGGACGATCAAGAGCCGTCGGGCAATTTCTTGCGCGATCGCATCCGTCTGCCCTTGGAAATCATAGTATGAGGCGTTGATTTGAGGGAGATAGTTTCGAATCACATCCTGGCGCACGATCGCCTGATACAACCAGTCTTCAAGCAAGTGAGCGATGAGATTGTGCTGAAGCAAGACTGGCGCAGCATTCACACCCAAAATACCCATTGCAATTACAGAGCCAATCGTGTTGCAATTCGTATTCCAACCCCCGTAGGCGATGAGGCGATCGAGCAATTGGGCATCATCGAGCAGATGAATTAGCTCCGTCTCACCGCCATTGGCAAAGGCGACATCGGCGATCGCCACCTTGCAGCCGTTCGCCATCTCATCCCCCAGTTGTGCCACAAATGAATTTAAGTTGCGGTAGCTGCTGTAGGTAATGTCTTGGGTCTCCTGATCCCAGGCTTCCTGCATCACTCGACCTGCCGTGTTGACTGCCAAGGTAAAATCAGCCACCTGAGGATCGCTAACCTGCTGCGCCCCCACCGCCAAGAGATGCGCCTTAACACTCTCACCAATGGGGCGATCTTCGTAGAGGGGCACGATCTGCTCCGAGCCCACGGCACTGTAGCAGACATAGACTTTACGTCGCTCACCCGAGAGCAGACCATAGGCGCGGGCCAGCAACGTACAGCCCACCTCATCGGCACCAGGATAGAGATGAATGCGCGACTGGAGGCGATCGCGCCGAATCTGTTGCCCAATCACCTGCTGATCCAGGGCGGTAAAACCGTAGCGGGCGCAATCATCTTGGGGAATCGCCAGAAAATCAATGACACCCGACTGTACAAGGGCGATCGCGGCTTGATTGACCTGTAGGTTCTTAGCGCGGCGATCGCGGTAGTCGGCCAAATATTCTGACGGCAAGGTGGCATTAATTTCAGATAACTGCGCTTGCTCCACCTCGGTTAACCCCTCTCGCTGGGATTTATCCGTCAGCCAACCCCAGGTGAAGATTTGCTCCCCCCATTGCTCGTAATAGTCGGGTTCTTCTTCGCTACTGCTATAGCGTGGCGTCCGCATAATTAGCGTACTGGCCAGAATCTTCAGGCGGGGATGGCTGGCCTTCAACTCTTGCAGGAGGTGTAATCGCCCCAGCAAGGTCTCCGTCGGCTCGTGATGCAAACGCGAGGGCAGTAAACCGCCGTACACCAGCATTTCTAGGGATGCGATCGCCACCTGTGCCCCTGCACCATGCTCCTTCAACCAGGCTGACAAGCCCGAAATATCCGCCGCTTGCTTCTTGCGCCCCAAAAGGAACTGGGGAGGAACCCGCAATTGAATTTGGGGTTGGAGCTTGGCGATCTGTTGGGGATAGTCTAGATTACAGGGCCGCTCATCCAGGGGCAGGTAAAGAATCATCATGGGGACAGACTCCACCAGAGGCAAACTCTCTCACTATGGCATGGATTAAGGAGGAAGCCACCGTTCCCTGGCATCTCCGCCCATATCGACTCCGGCAAAACCACTGATGGCCATTACGGTGGAAGCTCCGAGCGATCGCGTCGGCGCGATTCAAGGCAACCTCCTCCCTTCTCTATCCTTAGACCGCGTCAGCTTTAGGAGATTTGCCAAAAAGAATGTACCTCGTAGGGTGTTGTATAGCCTTCGGCATGGCTTCGCTAAAGGCGATAGCCGTAACGCACCATCTCAGCTTGGGTTGGTATATCCATTTCCAGAAATCGCCTTATTTGCCAAGTCAATCAGCGCCTTGCCCGTTACGCGACAAATGCGCCAGTCAGGTAACACCGTCGCCCCCATGTGCTCGTAGAAGGCGATCGCGTTCTCATTCCAATCCAGCACCGACCATTCCAGGCGTCCCGCCTGGCGCTCAAGGGCTAGCTCACCCAAGCGCGTCAGCAAGGCCCGACCAATGCCCCGCCGCCGATAGTCCGGCAGCACAAACAGATCTTCGAGATAGAGCCCGGGTCGGGTGAGGAACGTGGAATAGGTGTTGAAAAACAGGGCAAAACCCACAGCTACCCCCTCCCACTCTGCCAAGATTGCTTCGGCATAACGAGTTTCACCAAACAAGTGTTGATGGAGTTGCTCGGCTGTGCCCGTGACTTGATCAGTCAGATTTTCATAGGCCGCCAAGGCCTGAATCAGGCTAAAAATCGTCGGCACATCGGCAGGGATGGCAGGGCGCAGGGTGAGACTCATCTTTAGGCCGCCATTACCTCAACCTGCTGGTCGGCCCGCTCTAGAAAACTGGCGCGACACCAGTCCACGTCTGAGCCAACCATAAAGGTCACGTAATCAATCCCGTAGGCTTGCCAATAGTCCACCACTGCTCCGGTGAGCCCGTCTGGATCATCAATTCGTCGCACGGGGGTTCCGAGGGGCAGTTGCTGGGCGATCGGATGATCTTTCCACTTTCGTAGCGTGATTAATCGCTCCTGCTGCGGTGCGTCCAGCAAGTTCCAGGCTTCAACTTTCCATTGGGCATAGTCGGTGGTTACCTTTTCGACCATGCGCCAGGTTTCAACCTGTTGTAGAAAATCCGCTAGGTCTTGGGGGTTTTGGAGTTGCGGAGACGGCAGGAGAACAGCAGTCATGGATCTTAACGCGCTATCAATAGTGCTCTAGGGGCATTTCCCTCATGAGCCACCCTAAATATAGCGGGTCTGATTCAATTTGGCGATCCCGAACAGACGTTCGTCAGAGACTTGGCTTATTCTGCTTCACTCTCCTGATTAGCCTCAGACGGCGCGTCCCCAGCCAACTTATCCTCAATGACCTCCCCCTCAGCCGACGCTTCCCCGTCCCCTATCGCACCTTCAAGTGACTCGTCCTCTGTCAGGGGCACGAGGGCGATCGCCGCAATGAAGTCTTCATTGTCGAGGCGCTGAACCCGGACCCCGGTGGCCATACGCGACTGGGGCGAAATGGCGTCAATCAACTGCCGAATGATGATGCCGCGATGGGTAATCAGCATTAGTTCATCCGTTGCATTGACGATGCGCAGGGCAATCAACTCGTCGGTCTCGGCTCGGAACTTGAGCGCCTTCACGCCCATACCCGCCCGGTTCTGGAGCCGAAACTGCTCCACCGGAACCCGTTTGCCAAAGCCGCCGCTGGTGATCACCAAGACCCAGAGGTTATCGTCGCTAGGCGGGAGAATGGTCTCATCTTCGCTGTCGTTTAGGTCTTCGGTGGGATCTTCTTCGCTCACCACGAGATGAGCCGTCACTTGGGCGGGTAAGATATCCATGCTAATCAGCGTATCGTCGCCCCGGAGCTTCATCGCTTTGACGCCTCGGGTCGCCCGGCCGAGGGGACGCAATTGCTGATCATCGGCCTTAAAGTGAATCGCCATGCCCCGCCGCGAACCGATAATAATGCTGTCTTCCCGCTTGGCGAGGCGCACCCAGCGCAGTTGATCCTCCTCGACGAGGGAAATGGCAATCAGCCCGTTGGTGCGGATGTTGCTGAAGGCCGAGAGGGCGGTTTTTTTGATGAAGCCTTGGCGGGTGAGCATGACGAGATAGTCATCGTCGGTGAATTCGCTCACGCCCAGCATGGAGGTGATTTTCTCTTCACGGGGGATCGGTAGCAGTTGCACGATCGGCACGCCCCGAGCCGCCCGCGAGGCCGTGGGAATTTTGTAGGCGCTGAAGGAATAAACCACGCCGCGATCGCTAAAGAAGAGCACCGTATCGTGATCGCAGCAGGTCAAAAAATGCTCCACCGCGTCATCGTCTTTGATTTTGGCGCCAGAGCGGCCGCGGGTGGCCCGGTTCTGGGCCTCAAAGGTGTTCAGCGGCATCCGCTTGATGTAGCCCTGCTCGGTGAGCAGAATGACCACCGGGTCATTGGCGATTAAGTCCAGATCATCGAGTTCGCCTTCGGCGGAGAGAATCGTGGTGCGACGCGGTGTGGCGTGGGCCGCTTTGATCTGGGTCACTTCCTCCATGATGATGCTCTCAACCCGCTCCCGCCGGGCCAAAATATCTTGCAAGTCGGCGATCGTGCGCTGGAGTTCTTCGTGCTCGGCTTGGATTTTTTCGGTTTCTAGAGCCGTGAGTCGCCGCAGTTGCATTTGCAAAATGGCATCGGCTTGGGCTTGGGAGAGCCCAAACCGTTCCATCAGTTGCTCTCGCGCTGAAGCGGTGTCGGCGGCGGCGCGAATCAGTTGGATCACCGCTTCCAGATTATTCTGGGCAATCAGCAGACCCTGAAGAATGTGATCCCGTTCTTGGGCTTTGCGCAGGCGGTAGCGGGTGCGACGCTCGATCGTTTCGATCCGGAAATCCAGAAAGACCTGCAAAAACCGTTTGAGATCCAGCAGTTGCGGCTCGCCGCCCACCAGCGAGAGCATATTCGCGCCAAAGTTGCAGCGCAGGGGCGTGTGTTTATAGAGGTTGTTGAGCACCACACGGGCGATCGCATCCCGTTTGAGTTCGATCACCATGCGCATCCCGTCGCGATCGCTCTCATCCCGAATATCAGAAATCCCGTCGAGGCGCTTGTCATTGACCAGCTCGGCGATCTTTTCAATCAGGCCCGCCTTATTCACTTGGTAGGGCAATTCCGTGACAATGATCGCCTCTCGATCAGGGCGACCGGCCTGCTCGATCAGCTCAATATCCGCCACGCTCTGCATGGTGATCGAGCCGCGTCCGGTATCGTAGGCTTCCTTAATGCCGCTATGGCCGAGAATTTGTGCGCCAGTGGGAAAGTCCGGACCTTTGATGATTTGGCGCAACTCCGGAATCGTAATCTCTGGGTTGTGAATCAGGGCCACGACCCCATCGATCAGTTCACCCAGATTATGGGGGGGGATGTTGGTCGCCATGCCCACGGCAATGCCAGAGGAACCATTGAGGAGCAGTTGCGGCACGCGGGAGGGCAGCACCACGGGCTCCTGCTGGGAGCCATCAAAGTTATCGGCATAGTCAACGGTATCGGCTTCAATATCCTGCAACAGCGAATCGACGGTGAGGCGATGCAAGCGCGACTCGGTGTAGCGCATCGCCGCGGGTGGGTCATTATCCACTGAGCCAAAGTTACCGTGACCTTGAATCAGCGGCTCACGCATGGAGAAGTCCTGGGCCATGCGGACAAGGGCATCGTAGACCGCCGTATCGCCGTGGGGGTGGTACTTACCGAGCACTTCCCCGACCACACGGGCGCATTTACGGAAGGGGCGATCGGGCGTCAGTCCTAATTCGTACATCGCGTACAAAATGCGACGGTGAACCGGCTTGAGACCATCTCGCGCATCCGGGAGCGCCCGCCCAACGATCACGCTCATGGCGTATTCGAGATAGGAACGAGACATCTCGTTGCGTAAGTCCGTGGGGACGATCCGAGTCATAAACGATACTCCTTAAATGGGGCTCCGGGAATGGCGATCGCACCTAAAAAACACAAAAAGCAGTGAAAATCATACTGCTTTGGGACGTTACTTTAAGTGTTATAAAGGGCAATCATTGAGGCAATTTTATAACCTCTATTTTACCATGTAACCCATGGATTTAAGGCTAACTGAAAGGCTATACAACACCCTACGGAGCGGTATATCCCTTCCTAAGGATTACCTTGACGCCGTATTCAGATCTTGGTGAGCGATTGAGTGGGCCGACCCACCTCCCCCTGCGGGTACTTCTCCCAAGAGGAGATTTTAAAATCCCCTCTTGGGAGGGGCGGTCTCGCGTAGCGATGACCGGGGTAGGCCGGGTGCTTGTCGCTCTTGAAGCCTCCTAATACAGATGTAGGGTGGGGATTGCCTGGGGATTGCCCACCACAAACCCAGTTCTGGCGATTACCTTTGGCATTACGCAGAGCGCGATTGCACCTTACCGCTCTATTTGCTTGAGTTCGATCAGCCGATATTTGTTTAGGTATACAGATGGGCAACGTAATCCCCATAGCCGTTGTAAGGCAAGGTCTCTTTCACGACCCAATCTAAGGTTTCTCCAGGGCCAATAAACCGTTCGGTCGCCTGAGACCAGCGGGGATGGGGCTGGGTCGGGTTGACATTGGCTTCAAAGCCATATTCATGGGGGATCAACGTATGCCAGTAAGTGGCAGGCTGCTCGGCCATAAATTCAATCTTGACGATCGATTTTGCTCCTTTAAAACCATATTTCCAGGGCACAACCATGCGGATGGGTGCGCCATGTTGTTTGGGCAGTTCTTTGCCGTAGATCCCCGTCGCAAAGAAAGCCAGGTCATTGGCCATCTCTTCAATGCGTAGCCCTTCTTGATACGGCCAGGGTAAAGAGCCGAGATGTAAACCGGGGCCAGGGGTAATCTGGGGGTCGTAAAAGGAGGTGAACTGCACAAACTTAGCCGCACTTTTTGGCTCGACGGCCTCGAGGAGCTTCCGCATCGGAAAACCCACCCAGGGCAACACCATTGACCAAGCCTCCACACAGCGAAACCGATAGATACGTTCTTCATGCTCAAAGGTACGTCGCAGATCATCAAGGTCGTAGGTTTTGGGGTTATGGACTAACCCGGTCACCTCCACCTGCCAAGGGTCTGTGGGCAGATCTTGGGCTTTGCGCCAAATCGACTTGTTACCGCCGAATTCATAGAAATTGTTATATTGACTAGCGAGGTTTTGGCTGGTGATCGGGCGATCGACCGTGGCAAAGTCCGGATGGGTGCGAAGGGGCGTGATTGCGCCCTGCGCAGTGCCAGAGGCAATCGCTGGCAGGTCGTAGGTTTGCGCTAGGGGGCTTGGAGCCAATGCGCTGCTCGACCCCTGGGCTTGGGAACGGCAACCCGTCAGCGGCAGCATCGAGAGCGTCGCCCCCGTACCCAACAAGGTCTTGAGAACTCGACGACGATTCCAATAGGTGGATTCAGGGGTGACACCTGCTTCAGAAAGCTGCCAGTCCGGTGGCAAAATTGAGTGGGTCATAGGGTCACGGTCATTCCTTCACGCGCGAAAGCCACTTGAGGCACATCAAGCTGGAGTTTGGCTTCCATTTTGTCAAGGTAATCGTCGCTATGCTCAGGGCTGTAGAGTGAGAGGAATATCTGCCCGACTTTGGCCGCTTTGGCGATCGCTACACAACTCGCCCATTGAGCCACAACCAAGGGATGCTCGTCCGCCTGAGGCACCTGAAAGCGGTCTTGCTTCGGTGCAGCCAAAATCAACAAATTGGCGTCTTGGGCCAATTCAACCAAGGCACCTTGAGACGTGGTATCAAGGCAATTCGGACTCATTGCATAAACGATCGCCTTGTCTGCACAGGTGACGCGGTAGCCCACGGAATGATGCTCAAGGTTGAGGTAGGCGCTCTCGACCAACACTTCCTCTCCGAGTCGGGTGCGTCCGGCACTATCGAGTTCGTGAAACTCCAGTCTTGACTGCATCACCTGGATCGGCACAGGGAAGTTTGGCCCCAACATCTGTTGGCTGAGGCGTTGCTCAAACGTTGAACCGTTGGAGGCCTTTGCACCGTAAATATGGAAATGATTGATGGGAATGAAGGCAGGTACAAAGAAGGGGAAGCCCTGAATCCGATCCCAATGACAATGAGTAAAGAACAAATGTGCCTCAACGGGCATCTGGGAGAGCAGACTATTGCCGAGTGTTCGCAAACCCGTCCCGCCATCAAAAACGAGACGCTGGGAGCCCGCCCGAACCTCAACGCAAGAGGTGTTACCACCGTAGCGGACAGTTTTTGAGCCGGGGGTGGGTATTTGATCCCGAACGCCCCAAAACTGTACATCAACGCTCACAGCCCGGCTCTCCTCCAGAACATTGGTGTTTGGCATTTTGACATCAATGATGATTGGTCTCGAACCGGGGCGATTGCGCTCTGCGCAGTGCCATTGGCAATCGCTGCACGTTGCCCTAAGGCCAGGACATCCAATATCCCAAAGTATATCCTTTCCCTCAGGTTTATCAACATAGTCTTGTGGATGTTGTCAGCAGTCGCCATCAGCAGGATCAAGTTTACGATCGAATCAGGGAATCGCCCTTATCTTAGCTTTACAGGACCCCTTTCTATAGTCGGGACATTTCTCCAAAACCAGCCCGCCTCCATGATAGCGTGGGATGCTCTGAGAATCCGCCGTCGTTTTTGCGGGACATCTGGATTAAGCCTTTGACCTCAATATTGATCCGCTCGTTTTTTTATAGTGCTTAGATCCTGTTTCCCCTGACCCGTCGGGTTTCAAATGCCATGACTCTTGCCAATCACCCAATGGCGACGGAAGAACTTCGAGAGCGACGATTCATCTAGCGCCAGATAAATCGGGCGACCGTGGGGACAGGTGCGCGGGTTGCGGGTCTGTTGCCATTGCTCGATCAGGGCTTGCATTTCCGCTAGGGTCAGCGGTGTGCCATTGCGGATCGCGCTGCGGCAGGCAGTCGCCACCTGAGCTGTTTGCAGATCGCCCCCTTTACTCAATTCCAAAATTGCCTCAGCCTGATCTTCCCGTTCCATCAATAAGCTGGGCAAACTACGCACCGCCCAGAGCTGCTCGCCAAAGGGTTCCACGTCTAAACCAATGGTGTGCAGCTGTTCGACCTGCCGATCGCCCAATCCACTCACCACCACTGGATTACTCAGGGGCACGGGCTGCCAAGCGGCCTGCAACTGCTCATAGAGCACTCGCTCATGGGCAATATGCTGCTCAATGAGCCAGAGTCCATTGGGGTGCTCGGTGACAATATACATCTGGTTCACCTGCGCTACGGCCTTGAGGGGCATCAGGCCGATTGCGCTTTTGGGCTCGGCTGCCGTCGGTTCATGCGTAGCAGCAATGGTGCGATCGAGGCGATATGTGGCTCCCGGTTCAGCGGCTTTGAGCAGTTGCCCGAGTCGCTGGTTCTGAGCGGCGGTGGGCTCCGGGTTGAGGTGCAAGACTTGGGCGATCGCCCCCGCCACTGCCTCACGCCAAAAATCCAAGTTATGTAAATAAATTTCGGTTTTTGCAGGGTGACGATTCCAGTCAATTTGCTCGGGGGGGAGGCGCAAATGCAAAAAGGCGACGGGATGGCGATGGCGAGGGAGGGTTCGCGCCATACCCGCCAGGATCGTTTGTTCGAGTTGGGGCGATCGCACATATCGGCCGTTCACTGCCACCTTGAGCCAGTCCGGTTTGTGGCGATGGTAGCGATCTGGCAGGCCCAGTACCAGTTGAATCTGTGAGTCGGCATAATCGGGGATCTCCTGCTGCACATATCCCAGATCACTTGGCTGCACCCGTCGCAGCAGTTGCGGCAGAATGTCTTGCGCGGTCTGGCCTGACAGGATTTGCAGCCAGGGTTTATGCTCCACGTCCACCGACCAATTCACTTGGGGATGGCAAAGGGCCAGATGCTGAATCACATCTTGGATTTCTCTGAGTTGATGACTGGCTTCGGGCAAACCCTGACGCCGCACGGGGACAGGCCCGAAGAGTTCCGAGACGGTGATAATCGTACCGGGGGCGATCGCCACGGTTTCTTGCTGGCTCACTTGGCCGGTGCGATCGTAGGTCATACGCCACCCCGCCTGAGGTGAGTCAACGGGGCGGCTGCGAATTTCCAGCTCCGCCAACTGGGCAATGCTATGGAGCGCCTCACCGCGAAAACCGAGGCTGGTGATCCGCCAAAGATCCTCAGAAGTATGGATCTTGCTGGTGCTGTGGGGGCGCGCACAATGCTGCAAATCCGCTAGGGTCATGCCGTGGCCATCATCGGCGATCTGCACCTGCCACCGCTCTAGGGAAATCTGCAAACTCAACCGGGTGGCCTGAGCATCGATCGCATTTTCGGCCAGCTCGCGCACCACGGCGGCAAAGGAGTCAATCACTTCACCGGCGGCGATGATGTTGATGACCTCTTGGGGGAGGGGCTGGATCTTGAGCATCAATCCCCTCCGTCTACTTTGGACGCTAAGGATTCAGAAAAAGTTTTAATATCTGTTTCCAGTGCTTGGAATGCTGTCAGTTGACGGAGAGGAGAAAAGTCTTGAATCTGTTCTGCGAGACCAATAATTCTTTTGCGTTCTGATGCTTTGAATTTGTCCAGCTTCCTCCCTTTGAATTCACAGGCTTTTCGGAGAAGTTGACACAGCTCATCCTTGGGATCAGGCAATGACTCCAGTTTTTTCGGTGCAGGTAAATTTAACTGAGCCTTACCATTAGGGTTCCCGGATGCTTGACGGATAGCAGGTTCGTCAAAGAGTAACCAAGCCTCAGTCATGCGTATGGGTATGATGGGAATAACTGGAGGAGGATTGTTTATTTGTGCTAGAGCTGCATCTATTTCTTCCAGGCGTTTCTCTCTTGTGTCGCTCTCTGCATCTCGATGAATAAAAATAAAATCTAGGAAACCAGCATCAAGTGCGTCTTGAATTTTTCTCACCAAAGAGCCAAAGTATTTTATTTGATTACGCTGAATTTCTGCAAGGACATCATGCTGATTCAACAGCCATCTCAGAATAGGAATAAGCATATCATCATCAGATGGGCCATCGATAATTAACGTATAGCGCAATGGCTCCATTTTTTACACCTCCTAAGTTTAACAATGGTAGGACTCTAATTATCCTGGAATCCTGGGATATATCGATGCAGATCTTTGCGCTCAATGACTTTCCTGGGTTCAGGATGATCACCATTGTCTAGACCATTTTGATGATTATTTTTATCGGATTCATATCCAATCGGAGTCGGATTGAGATACGGAACTAGATGTCCCTTATAAACCGATCGCATTCCATTCTCTTTTCGATTGCCTTTTGCACATCTCCACGTATCATCAAGACAAGAAAACTCAACGACAGTGCAGATTTCTCCATTGAGTCTGGCTTTTGTTTTACCCGCAATCACCAAACTCTCATCGGGAACCAAGCGAACAACAGTAGGTGAATGGGTATTGATAATTACCTGTCGTAATGAGTTGCCTTCTTCAACAGGGAACTGTGGATCAACCGCAATATCTCGGAGTTGCTGGATCACATCACGAATAAATTCAGGGTGAAAGCCATTTTCTGGTTCTTCAATGCAGTAGACACCTGTCGCGTTGTCATCCAGCTCAAGGGTAGCTAATGCGAGCAAGCGTAATGTACCATCCGATAGTTGGTGTGCGGGTAGTTTAGTACCATCCTTGTAACGCAACGCTAAAGTTAGCCATTCTTCAATCTTATCTTGATCAATTTCCACAGATCTTGCTCCTTCAATAAAACCCATCATTTTATTGGAGATCTCGCAAAAGACATTTTCTGGATGTTCTGATTTGTGTGCAATGCCGTAGAGAGTCTTGGGTAAATGAGATCCATCAGAACCGAGTTGCACTGGATCAGAAAATTTTGAAGGTTTTCTTAATGCAGAGGGTTCAAAGTGAAAATTCTGCCAGGATTGCATTTCCTTACGAACCCACATTGCAGGAGACATATTAAATGTACCAGCACTGCTTGAAAGATTTTGAGGAATTGTAGATAGAATAGTTCTTGCAGTTGCATCGGGGAAATACAAGTGCAAGTTTAGTGCTGATTTTGGCTTCTCGTCTGGAGACAGATTGGACAGATACTTCTGGCTGGAAAAATCATTGAATATATGTCCGCTTTTACTATCGACACCATACACAAAAATACGCTGCTCTTGACTCACAACACGAATTGCAGACTTATACCATTCTGATTTTTGATCGAATGCGGATTTGAATTCATCCTTTCCTAGCAAGGACAACTTCTCAAAAACAACTTGCAAGGGATTGTCTAAAATAGGAATCTCATGATCTTGATAAGCAAGATGTAATATATATCGATACACGGTGAATGCTTCTTCTCTATCCACAAAAAATTCATCCAAACTGGTTTGAGGAACAATTATCTCAGCTTCAAAGGATATTCTTGAAGCGTAGGTATCTCCAACCCGATGGAAGAGGTTACGGATATCGCTGAACTTGCTATTTTTGCCCCGGATTGAGAGTGCTGCCTCTGTTAGCGGCATAGTTGCCAGATTAGAGAGAAACTTGATCGAATCAAACAGATTCGACTTGCCCACACCATTGGCCCCCGCAATGCAGGTGAAGGGGCCGAAGCGGACATCGACATCGACGAGGTTTTTGAAGCCGGAAACCTTGAGGCGGGTGAGCATGAGTTTGGTTGAGGAGAGGGGGTTAAACCGTGATCTACCTGGCTACGCCACCCCTCTTATCAAGGGGGGATAGGGGGGAGCGCGTCAGTTGTATCTCATTATAGAAGGCGGCTGTTTAGCCCCTGACCCATCAACTCGACTCTGCCGCTAACTCATCAATTAAACGACTCAGATGGGCGCGATCGGCCCGATAGATGGTGTTGCAGAAATGACAGATTGCTTCTGCACCGTCATCCTGATCGATCATGTCTTGCAGCTCCTCCTGGCCCAGCATCTTCAATGCGCCCAACATCCGGTCAAACGTGCAACCGCAGTGGTAGCGAATCATCTGGACTTCTGGCAGAATATTTAAGCCTAAATCTCCCAGCAGGCTATCGAGAATTTCGGGGAGGGTTTTGCCCTGTTGCAACAGCGGTGTGAAGCCCGCTAGGTGCGCAACGCGGGATTCAAGCAATTGCACCAGCGACTCATCTCGCGCCGCCTTAGGCAGGATTTGCACCAGCAGCCCCCCCGACGCTGTCACCCCCGTTGAGCCGACAAACACCCCCACCAGCAGTGCTGAAGGGGTCTGTTCTGAATTGAGCAGATAGCTCGCTACATCATCGCCGACTTCGCCCGAGACCAGCTCCACGGTGCTCGAATAGGGATAGCCATAGCCCACATCCCGAATCACGTAGAGGTAGCCATTGCGGCCGATCGCCCCTCCCACATCCAGCTTTCCCTTAGCGTTCGGTGGCAGTTCCACTTGGGGGTTTTTCACATAACCGCGCACCGTACCATCCAACCGCGCATCGACAATTAGACCCCCGAGCGGGCCATCACCATTGATGCGCAGATTCACCCGCGAGCCCTCCCGCTTCATGCTAGAGACCAACAATAATCCGGCTGACATCGATCGCCCCAACGCTGCGCTTGCCACATAGGACAAATTATGCCGCTCCCTTGCCTCTTCCACAGCGCGGGTGGTGATCACCCCCACTGCGCGAATGCCATCCTCAGCGGCGGTTGCTCGAATCAATTGATCTGCCATGTTTGAGAGTAAACCCTTTGTAAATCTTCATCCTGTTTGCTTCGCTTACTGTAGCGAATTGCCGTGACCAGGGGCTGTCATCAGTTAGACTGCAACCCCTGCTATAGCTGCTTGACAGCCTCTAGCTGACTGTGTTGGGGCGGGCGTGTTCCTGGTCTTGTTCGCCTGCTGAGATTCATAGCTGACAGGCCCTGGAGAATTGCGATCGCTCACAATCCTTACATCGATCAGAAAATGCTATAGACTAAACAGCGAATCCAGTCAACCGTCGCATTGTGAGATTTTTTAGGGGAATTATGCGGAATATTCAGGATTGGGGCGGCGCGATAGCCCTGGGGCTATGCCTGGGGATGATGCCCCAAGCTGTAATTGCTCAAGACCTTGACCTCACAGGTATTTCGGTGTTTGCCGCCAATGGTGCAGCGGGCTTTAGCGGTCAAGCCCAATGGGATACAGTGACGACCCTACCCAATCATTTTTGGGATCTGTGGCTCACGAACGAAGGACTTGAGGGGAATTTACGTGAGTTGGAAACGGGGTATGCCCTCACACCGGGGGAGCACCAGTTCACGCTCTTTGCTGATGGTTTATCAAATTTCTTGAGCTTGGATCGGGTTTACGGCTATGGTCTGAATCTCTTTTTTAATGGGGCAACCGTTCAACCAGGAATATCAATCTTTAGTCCGCTGGCGACAGCGATTCCCACAGCGCCCCATCCCTTCTCGCCCACCGGAGCCGGGATCGCCAACCTTGAAGCCCAGATCGTCTCGGGGGCGGCCACCACAACATTCACCGAGGGATCATTGGTGGCGGAGCTGACGGAGTTTGTTTGGTTTAGCTCTCAAGTGCATGGGCGCGATCGCGTCGCGCCCTACGCCGCTGAACCCAACGGCCACGACGATATGGTCGGTCAGCTGACCCTTAATGTGGTTGATACAACAGTGGTCGAGGCTGAAGACGTGGCTGAGGAGAGCACCGATGTGCCGGAACCGGGAGTAATTTTGGCGTTGTTGGGTGTGGCAGGACTGGTGAGTCGATTCAACTGTCAGATCAAGACTTGAGTAATCCCGACTCAACAAGTCTAATTAAAAAAAATGATATTAGAATAGAGGCTGAAGTAGTTGCCCCAAACCTCACCAGGGTAGATGGGCTCTGCCCCTACATGGAAAACTTCGGGTTTCAAACTAGACGAGTTTTAGCACGACTCAAACCCCCTGTAATCTTAGTTCTCAAAAATAGATGAAAACCCAGAAGATAACAGACGTAAAAACTATTTTTAGCTCTAGGCTGGACACTTTAAGTCATCTTCTAGATATTGCAGCAGAGCATTACAAAGAAGATCTTACATCTCTACTCCAAAGCCGCATCGCCCCCGATATGCTTCCCTTTGGAACACAAATTGCCTTTACGTGCAATCAACCCCGTAATTTTGCCTTGTGGTGTCAGGGAGAACCGGACGATAACTTGAATCCTGAGGTCATCGCCCTCACTGAAGCCCGCCAACATATTTCAGCTACGCAAGGGTTACTGAAAAATATTAACGTCAGCGACGATAAGCTATCCGAGATCAAACGGCTAGAGCTGGGGCAAGATCTGTATCTAGAATTACCTGGAATCTCCTATGTTAATGATTTTCTGATGCCCAATTTTTATTTCCATCTGACGACAGCATACGACATTATGCGAATGACAGGAGCACCAATTGGCAAGCGTGACTTTATGGGTCATTTGCTCCCCTTACTGAAGCATGGATGATGATGCATCCGACCATAGGCATCATTGCTTTGCTCTGAGTAAGTGACGCTAGTGAAATCCCCCCAGCTACGCTGACCCCCTATCCTTTGGAAAGCCGCCAAGCGTCTAGGGTAAGGGGAGTTTCGTTTTTGGTGGTCGCTGTGCCTAGCGTTGATCTGCTTCCACCTCGGCGACCCGCAAGCGAGTTTTGAGCACCGAATCGGGATTGAGGCTGAGGGAATCGATCCCCAATTCCACCAGGAACTGGGCAAACTCCGGATAGTCGCTGGGGGCTTGACCACAGATGCCGATTTTGCGTCCGGTCGCCTGCGCGGTCCAGCGCTTCGGTTCTCGGATCGAACTCGACCTCAGCGGCCTGACCGAGGGCGTCTATCTGTTGACAGGGACCTCGGCCAGCGGACGGTTCAGCGAACGCATCCTGCTCCAGCGCTGACCTCTCGATTTATCTTCAGCGTCGAGCCAGACTTCGAGGACCATGCGCGCGGCCTACCATCGAATCAAGAGGAAGATTGTCCCCGACACCATTCTGATCCACGTCGGAAAATCAGGGGGGTCTTCGCTGGGAAAGGCGATGCACGACGCGCAGATCTGGCACAAGACCATCCACATCCAGCCCATTCCTCGGATCCGGAAGCGGGTGAGATACTATTTGCTCCTCCGCAACCCGATCTCCCGGGCCATCTCCGCGTTCAATTGGCGGTATCGACTGGTCGTTACGGAGGAAACTCAACAACATCGGTTCCCAGGAGAGCATTAGGC
>JBMYQW010000048.1:0-17608 GCA_049601735.1 Spirulinaceae cyanobacterium | reverse complement strand
CGATACTTGGTTCCGGCGACGAGCAGACCAATATCAAGGGTGACAACACGCTTTTCTTCGAGGATGTCAGGCACATCACCAGTAGAAATACGTTGTGCCAAACCTTCGGCGATCGCCGTTTTACCCACGCCGGGTTCACCGATCAAGACCGGGTTATTCTTGGTGCGACGACCCAGGATCTGAATGACCCGTTCAATCTCTTTAATGCGCCCGACAACCGGGTCGAGCTTGCCTTCTCTGGCGAGATTGGTGAGGTTAGAACCAAATTCATCCAGGGTCGGGGTCTTAGTACGACCACCGTTCCCGCCGCCAGCGGGCACTTCTGCCGTCTCGCCCAGCATCCGAATCACCTGGGTGCGAACTTTGGAAAGGTCAACGCCGAGGTTCTCCAGTACCCGAGCTGCGACGCCTTCACCCTCACGAATGAGGCCGAGCAGCAAATGCTCCGTACCGATATAGTTGTGCCCCAGTTGACGTGCCTCTTCGAGAGACAGCTCCAGCACCCGCTTGGCGCGGGGGGTAAAGGGGATTTCTACGGCGACAAATCCGGAACCCCGACCGATGATCTTCTCGACCTCGATGCGGGCATCCTTGAGGTTGACCCCCATCGATTTGAGGACTTTGGCGGCGACGCCTGTGCCCTCACCAATTAGCCCGAGAAGGATTTGCTCTGTCCCCACGAAGTTATGTCCGAGGCGACGCGCTTCTTCTTGGGCAAGCATGATCACCTTAATGGCTTTTTCTGTGAAGCGTTCAAACATAATTTTATTGTCTTACCACCTTGCTAGCCCGTTGTTGCGCCCATTCTAGCATGGTGATTTCGTCCCGCGTCTGGCCGAGGGGGTTCGGCTTTCACGACGCCCCGTCGGTATCTAGGCAGGAGACTCAGCCCTTGAGTTATCAATCGCCATCGATCGCTGGGCTGGTAGGTGGGCGCTCTGGTGCGACTGTGCCCGGTGACCACCGCCAACCCTGTTGCGCCAGATCAAGGGTTATCTGACTGCGCCAGGCATCTAATTCTAGGGCAAACGGGGGCGTTTGCAACCCCGGCCGCCAAAAAATCAAGGCATCCTCCTGGGTCGCCTTGTAATAGCCGCGACGACGGCCGACCTGAGTAAAGCCAAATTTGTTGTAGAGGGCGATCGCCCCCCTATTCCCCTCACGGACTTCTAAAGTGGCCCGGGCCATCTGCTGCTGCCGGGCCTTCACCAGCAATGCCCAGAGCAACAATTGCCCCAACCCCTGTCGTTGATAGTCGGGATGCACCATCAGCAGCGTGATATGCGCTTCGTCCACGATGCGCCAGAGGCAGGCCAGTCCTAGCGGTGTTCGTGGTTCAGGGCCAGAGCGCAATAATAATAGATCGCTGTTGGGACTCTCGATCTCCCGTTGATAGCCCTCCAGGCTCCACAATCCGCCCAGACTGAGCTGATCGAGGGCAACCGCAGCCGGGGCATCGGCGATCGCCAGGGGTTTGAGGGCAAGGATTGAATAAGACATTGGGATAAAGGCAGAAGGATGAAGGATGAGCAAGGAAGGATGAATTTTAGAGAGCGCGAGAAGCATTTCTCTCCTTCTGCCTTCATCTTTCATCCAGATTCTTAATTGTCCCAAGCGTTCTGCGCGCTGCTATACACTGGGTAAATCTGCCCAATCTAAAATCTGCTCAAACTTCCTGCTTCTCAGCCTATGCTTGCGACCGATTCTCCCCTTGACCTGTCGAGTCAACGTTTCCTCGCCTCGCCCTCAACCGCTCCGAATCAAGCTATCTTACCCCTCACTGCCCAGGTGAACGCGCAAGATCACCTGGAAATTGGCGGCTGTGATGTCAGCCAACTGGTGCAGGACTACGGTTCGCCCCTCTACATCGTGGATGAAGCAACCGTGCGGACGGCTTGTCGGCAATATCAAGAGAGCTTTGCCCGCCATTACACAGGTGCAGCAGAGGTCATCTACGCCTCCAAGGCCTGGAATAGTTTAGCAATTTGTGCGCTGGTGGCTAACGAAGGCTTGGGGATTGACGTGGTCTCTGGCGGTGAGCTGTATACCGCCCGGCAGGCTGGCATGGAGAGCGATCGCATCTATTTCCATGGCAATAATAAATCTCTCACTGAGCTAGAAGAAGCCTATCGGACAGGCTGTACGGTGATGGTGGATAATCGGCTGGAATTGGAGCAATTAGCGGCGATCGCCACTCCAGAACAACCGATCGAGATTTTCCTCCGCCTCACTCCCGGCATTGAATGCCATACCCACGAATACATTCAAACCGGCCACCTCGATAGCAAGTTTGGCTTCGACCCCACTCAACTGCCCGAGATTTTCACCTGGGTTGCCGAGCGCCCGCAATTTAACTGCACCGGGCTCCATGCCCATATTGGCTCCCAAATCTTTGAGCGTCAGCCCCACCAAGATCTCACCGGAGTACTGGTCGATTGGCTGCTCAAGGCCCAAGCGGCTGGACTACCGATCGCCACGCTCAACATCGGTGGGGGTCTCGGCATTTGCTACACCGAAGCCGACGATCCACCGACGATCGCAGAATGGGTCAAAGCCGCCTGTTTGGCAATGACGGCCGCCTGCGAATCTCGTCATGTCCCCCTACCCAAGCTCATGTGTGAACCGGGGCGATCGCTGATTGCTAATAGCTGCATCACCGCCTACACCGTGGGTTCGAGCAAAACGGTTCCGGGCATTCGCACCTATGTGGCCGTTGATGGCGGAATGTCCGATAATCCTCGCCCCATTACCTACCAGTCCCTCTATCGCGCCGTTCTGGCCAATCGGATGTCTGCTTTTACAACCGAGACGGTTACAGTAGCCGGCAAACATTGCGAATCGGGCGATGTCCTGCTTAAGGATGTGCCACTGCCCCCCATGGCGGCCGGTGATATTGTGGCGATCGCGGGCACCGGAGCCTACAACTACAGTATGGCCTCCAATTACAACCGTATGAGTCGCCCGGCTGCGGTCCTGGTGCAGCAGGGCCAAGCAGAACTCATCTTAGCCCGTGAAACCTATGCTGACCTGCTGCGTCAAGATCGACTACCCGAGCGTTTAGCATAAGGAGAGCGGACTGAATGCTCAACAATACATGATCTTGGTTGTGGGTGCGTTAATAAACCCGACACGTTGGCTACCAACCTGGCTACCTGACCTCATTAATATCGTTGATATTGGCTTAGTGCTCTTGTTGACCTACATGGTGCTGCTGCTCATCGGTGAGCGGCGCGCCCTCTGGATGGTGCGGGGGTTGATTATCTTGATGGTTGCTGCGGTTGTGAGCAACCATGTTGGCCTACAATATTTCAGCTTTGTCCTAGAGCGATTGGTGCTGGGTTCGGCCGTGGCCATGGCGATCATTTTTCAAGCCGAGTTTCGTCAGTTTCTCGAACAACTGGGGCGGGGGAATCTGTTAACGCTGCTGTTGCCGACGCAGCGTCTGCCCCCACGTCCAGACAACGTGATTGATGAAATTGTTGATGCCATTAAAACCCTCTCCCAGAGTCGTACTGGCGCTCTACTGGTGCTAGAAATTGGTGCGCCGATCGATGAGCGATTTTTTTCGGTGTCTGGAGTCGAGCTCAACGCTGAACTCTCCACCGAACTGCTGCAAACGATTTTTCAAACGACCACACTCCTCCACGATGGCGCAGTGCATATTCGGGGCTCCCGAATCTTGGCAGCGGGCATTATTTTGCCCCTTTCCGAACGGATCGCCTCGCGGCAGTTGGGAACCCGCCACCGCGCGGCGATGGGGATCACCGAGCGGGTCAAGAATTGCGTCTGTATTGTCGTTTCTGAAGAAACGGGCTCGATTTCCCTGGCGCGGGAGTTGCAACTCAACCGCCCGCTGACGAGTAGTAAACTCCGCGAACTGCTGCAAAATATTCTCTCCCCCCCAGCGGAGCGTGATTCCGTCGGTCGCCTCAGTCGCCGCTTGGGCTCCCAAAGCTGGGATTTAATCCAGCGGGTTTTACGAATTGTGCCCGCGTCTAAAGGAGAGTAATGCCAGAACCGGCCCGCTGCCATCCGCAAAACAGGGGGTAGCAAAATCCGTTAAGATTTGTTTCAGCTTCGGGGCTCTCCCAAAAATGTAATGGCTTACCGATACAAAGGGGACACCGCCCTGTAAATCTCTTTCAAGGACATTAGTGATGGTCAATTTGAGCCCCGTGCTGGCAACCTTACCCACCGATCTCGATTGTGATCGCCTCCCCCAACACGTTGCGGTCATTATGGATGGCAATGGCCGCTGGGCCCGGCGGCAGGGAATGCCGCGCGTGATGGGCCATCGCCAGGGGGTAACGGTGCTCAAAGACCTGTTGCACTGTTGTAAAGATTGGGGCATTCCCGCCTTGACGGTCTATGCGTTCTCTACCGAGAATTGGCGGCGGCCCCACCATGAGGTGGAATTTTTGATGGCGCTCTTTGAGCAGGTGTTGCAACGGGAGATGGCCGAGATGATGGCAGAGAACGTACGGATTCGCTTTGTGGGCAATCTGGCCGCCCTGCCGCGATCGCTCCAGACCCAGATTGCCCATGCCATGGCCCAGACCCAAGAGAACCGCGATGTCGAGTTTACCGTCGCCACCAACTATGGCGGGCGACAAGAAATCATCCAGGCCTGCCGGGCGATCGCTGCGCAGGTTAAAACGGGGGCGATCGACCCCGAAGATATCGACGAGAACCTCTTCGAGCAGCACCTCTACACCTCTGGTCTGAGTCATCCAGATCTCCTCATTCGCACCAGCGGTGAAATGCGCATTAGCAACTTCTTGCTCTGGCAGATGGCCTACGCCGAAATTTACGTCACGAATACACCATGGCCCGACTTTGATCGGCAACAATTTCATCAGGCCCTCTTGGACTATCAGCAGCGAGAGCGTCGCTTCGGTAAAGTGGGGAAGGTTTTGTGAGTCACCCCCATGCAAATTAGCTTTCGTGAATTTAATCCCTTTGACTGTTGGATTTGGGTCGAGTTTGACACCGTGCCCTCCCCCCAAGAGCAGCAATACCTAGAAGAAGTCTTTGACTCCTGGTTTTATCTCGGCAAGCTCGGGGCCTTCAATGCCGAGAATCTTCAGGTCATGGATACGGGCGTAGAAATTAGCTACATGGACTACGACAACGATCGCCCCAGCGAGAGCCTCATGGCCCCGATGCACAACATGGCGGACTTTGAATATCAAGGGGTTTGGGGGCGCTGTTGGTTTGATCTCGGCACCAGCGATCCGATCGCCTTAGATATCTTGCTCAATGCCCTGGGTCGTCTGAGCCAAGAATATTTGTCGCTGCGTCAGATCATTATTGGGGGCGAAAACGCCGATTGGCCGACGGGGCGATCGGCATCGGCGATGTTTAACTGAATCACGATTTTTTTCGCTTGCGCCTATTGCTGGGTCGATTCAGAAAACTGTATTCTGGAAAGAACGTGTATGATTGCTCAGGTTTGGGCGATAGCACGAGAGTTTGCGAGAAACCCGCTTTGCGATCGGTCATTACGTAGTTTGAACACGGCAAACTCCTCTGAGTCTGTGAGGTTCTGTTGAACCTACTTTCATCTCTTCTCAAAACTCGCCATCCTCCGTTTGCACTCTGTGCCCATTGGTCAGGTCTGCTGTCCGAATGTCTAACCCCCGAACGTCAACTGCGGTGTACTCTTGATGGTTAGCCGATTGAGGTAAAGCCCCCAAGGTGAACTCCTCAACAGTAACCCCCTGGAGTCAGCCCATTGAGTACAGTCCTCTCGCAAGTGGTGCAATATTTGGGACGATTCAGGCTTATCTCTTGAGGATGACAAAAGACCGAGGCCAAGGACTCCCATTCTCTCAGTTTAGTCACCTGCCCCGTCTACGGTTTCCGTATGCGCTTAACCCATTCGCCATGACCCAAACGATTCCCCAACCGCCTGTCACCGCTTCTGACCCAGACGCTACGATTCAACCCATCCAGCTGGTGGAAACAGACACCGAAGCCCTCGTGAAATGGGCCGAAGGGGTTGAGCATTCCCAATTAACGATCTTTGAAAAGGGCCAGGTCTTAGCCACACGCTTAGGGGCCCATGCCCGCGCTGATGGTCTGGTGGAATTTGGTTTCTGGACACCCCAGTTGATGGCCCAGGTGATGCGGAAGCTAGAAATTTACCTGGAAATTCTCACGCCCCTGGAAGAGATTGACCTCGAAGCCCCAGAGCAGATCGTCACGTTTCGGCGCGATCGCCTTAACCTGGTGCAGCATGGCGAGTTTCACTGGGGGGTGGTTGCCGGGTTGACCGCCGGAACCCGCGGGCAGTTGGGTTCCTTTTATTGGCTGCGCTTTGTCGACCAGAACGAACAGCTCCAAGCGATCCGTGACCCCCTCGCCTATTCGTTGCCCTACGGCGTATTTGCCCCAGCGGAACTCTACGACATCGATCGCCTCCAGCAGGAGCGCCCCGATCTGGACTATTTCCGGCGCACCGGAGCCTCGGCGATGCCCGGCGATGGCCCCCATACCCCCTTGCCCCGGGCCTCCCATCGGATTCCCCGCCAGCGATCGCCCCTTAACATCCTGCAACTGCATATTGGCACAGCTTCGGCAGAGGGAACGTTTGCGGGGCTCAACAAGACCTATCAAGCGATCGCCGCCAAACTGGAAAACGACGAACCCCTCACCCTAGCGGAAGAAAACTACATCGCTTACGATGCGGTGCAGTTTTTACCCACCGAACCCACGATCGAATATCGTGACGAATATAGCCCCGAGAGTGAGTTTTTCTCCTTTATCTCCGAAGCGGGGGACGACAGTATCACCGTCGAGTTGACCAAACCCAACACCGAAGACTGGGGCTATGATGTGCCGATTCTCGGCTCGGCAACCACCAACCCGGCGCTGCTCTCCAGTCTGCGTCCGGATGAAGTCATCGATCTGATCGCCACACTTCACAATTTTCCGACTGGCCCGATTCAGGTCATTTACGACCTTGTCTACGGTCATGCTGACAACCAGTCCGAGTTGCTCCTGCCCTATCAGTTCCTCAAGGGGCCCAATATGTATGGGCAAGACCTTAACCACCAGTTGCCGATGGTGCGGGCGATCTTTTTAGAAATGCAGCGACGCAAGAACAATACCGGAGCCGATGGCATCCGGGTGGATGGCGGTCAGGACTTCCGCTTCTTTAACCCGCTCACGGGGCTCGTGGAATACGATGATGCCTACCTGATGGCGATGAGCGATCTGGTGCAGGAAATCGAAGGCTGTCAACGGCTCTTGTTTACGATCTACGAAGACGGTCGCCCCTGGCCCCAAGAGGGCTGGGAGGATATTTCTACCTACCGAGAACTGGTGGATCAAAAGCCCGAATCCTATCAATGGGGGCCGCTGATTTTTGCCCACAATACCCCTACGCTCAAGGGCTTTTGGGAGCAGAAATGGCGGCGGGTCTGTGAGGTGATGTACGAGGGCGATCGCTGGATCACCGGCTGCGCCAACCATGACACGGTACGACGGGGCAACCAAGTGTCCCTGGATGCTCAAATCAACTGGAACCTCGGCAAGACCTTGCCGGAAGTGCTGCGTAACGCCTACGACAATCCGGCGGTGACGCTCTGGGTCTATGGCTTTAGCCCCGGCCTGCCCATGGACTTTATCAATGCCCTGATGCACGCGCCCTGGATGTTCTTCCGCAATACAGATGAACGCTACGGTGTCAAGGTGGTCTCGGAAGAAGCGGGTTTCTTGGAATGGCAGATTACGCCCCAGATGTTCAAACGTAAGGGACTCTTTCTCCGTCTCAAGTCCCTGGGCTTTAAGCACATCGAAGAACTGCGTGAGTTTAGTCATGCCCTCAATGAGTTGATGGAGACCAATGACTACAACATCGCTGAGGTGGTGGAATCGATTCGCACCTGCATGGAAAACCCGGACTGCCATCTCCCCCGCATCAAGCAACTGAGCCGTTCGGGAATGCTGCGATTCTTGAGCAAGATGGATCTCGATCGCCTCAAGGGTTTTGCGCGCTGGTTCATGGAAGACTGCTACGAGGTCTGTAATATCTCGCGCTATGAACGTAACTTGAACGCAGCGCGGGTCAAGTTCAATCTAGAACTGCGGCGCTTCCGCCACCAATATCCCTGGCTGCGACACAATCTGGCGGGGATCGATCGCTTTAACAAACTCAGCGAAGACGGCATGACGGTCTTCTACGGGGTGCGCAGTAACCCGGAAGAGCCCGAAGAGCGCATTGCCATGATCGCCCATATGGGCGGTGAAACCGTCCAGGTCATTCCCCAGAAGCTCTTGCAGTTGCATGAGGACGAGACTTGGGAGGTGGCGATCGCCTCACCGGGATTAACCATCGATGTCGAACAGTTAAGTCAACCGCTTAAGCTGAAAGATTCCCAGGCATTTTTGCTGGTACATCATACGCCCGAACCTGAGCCCCCTAAGCTCGAGTCCAAGTCGGATATCGCTCAAAGCAAGAGTCCGTCAGAGCGTAAAAAGAAGACAAACTAGGTAGCTTGACTTTGGCTCTGGGAAGCGGAAACCCTTCACTGGTGCTCAATGTCAACTCTACTGCCATGACACATTTTACACAGCACTTCTCGTTCAAATTGCGAACTGCAATCTGTCAACTGCGAACTGATCTCCTATGCACGTTCTCTCAATCCCCACCTGGATGGTTCATGTCTCCAGCGTCATTGAATGGATCGCCGCGATCTGGCTCATCTGGCGCTATGGCGATGTGACGGGCAATCCGGCTTGGCGTTGGCTCTCTTGGGCGATGTTGCCTGCTTTGGTCAGTGCCATGTGCGCCTGCACCTGGCATTTCTTTGATAATGCTGAGACGCTGGAATGGTTGGTGATTGTGCAGGCAGCAACAACAGTAGTGGGGAATTGTACGCTCTGCGGGGCAGCTTGGTGGCTCGATCGCCAGGCCAAGCCTACGCAACCCCTCTCCGGGGAGCCAGTCGATGTCTAAAGAAACCCTGTTTGCGCTTTCGCTGTTCCCTTACCTGGGCTTTCTGTGGTTCGCCACGCGCTCGGGGCTGTTCCCTCGTTTGGCGCTGGTCGGGTTTTATGTATTGTTGGTGTTTGTGGCCGTGACGATTCCGGCGGGGCTTTACGCCGAGGCGGCCTATGGCGAGGCATTGGCGAATGTGGATTGGCTCCACGGCGGGGCAGAGCTTTTCTTGACGCTCTCGAATGTGTTGGTGGTGTTGGGGTTTTATCGGGCGATCGCTCGGACTGGGCGATCGGATGAAACGCAATGAGCCGCTCGTTTAAACCCAAGGTGCTAGCGCCGCTTGCCAGCTTCAGGAACGATCTAAAGAATTTCGTTCTCTGCCGCAGGTGAATGGTTAGGATGCGTTGGCAGCACAGGGGGAAGGCGCTCAACGAATCTCTACCGTGGCTGGAGGGGTGTGTAAAAATTTGGGTGTATGCCGCAGTCGGTGTAAGGTATTGAGGATTGAGTTTTTATGTAAACAATT
Organism: Spirulinaceae cyanobacterium; assembly: GCA_049601735.1. Taxonomy (GTDB): domain Bacteria; phylum Cyanobacteriota; class Cyanobacteriia; order Cyanobacteriales; family Spirulinaceae; genus SIO3F2. The sequence continues at coordinate 8,135 of JBMYQW010000048.1, read as the reverse complement.
GTAAACTACATGAGGATAGGGTTCTTAGAAGCACAATTCCAGAATCATTTACTATCCCGATAGTTGGTTGTTCTTTGGAGTTCTGCTGTGTCAAGTATCGTGATTTTAAAAAATCTTGAGCTGAGTCGCATCCTAATTTATTAGATTAGCGTTAAAATCCTATATCTGAACTTGACCTAAACCCACATAATTATCCCTTACAAAGAGATTGGCTGACCAATACTTTTAATTTTGAAAAACCTGACGACTTCAACTTTAACAGCGGAGCAAGCGGCTTCCTCCACCCCCCGCCTCGCTGATCTCAAGCTCCAAGATATTATCAAAACCCTCCCTCCAGAATGCTTTGCGAAAAGCCCTCGCAAGGCCTGGTTGGGTGTGTTGGTGACGGTCTTGGCCGTTGCGCTTGGTGTTGGGGCGATCGCCCTTGCGCCCTGGTTTCTCTTGCCGATCGCCTGGCTGTTCGCGGGTACAGCCTTGACGGGACTTTTCGTCCTCGGTCACGATTGCGGCCACCGTTCGTTTGCCAAGAACCGCTGGGTTAATAACCTTGTCGGGCATCTCCTATTCTTACCCCTGCTCTACCCCTTTCACAGTTGGCGGTTGCTGCATGATATTCACCATGCCCACACTAACAAGCTCCATGTGGATAATGCTTGGCATCCCTGGACGGACACCATGTATTTGTCGGAGAACCGCTGGGTGCAAGGCATTTATCGGGTTGTGCGGGGTCGCCTATGGGCATTAGCTTCCGTGCTGCATTTAGTTCTCATTCATTTTGACCCGGCGCAAGTGGCGGAGCGCGATCGCAACAAAGTCAAGTTTTCGGTGGCGATCGTGGCGATCTTTGCTGCGATCTTTTTCCCCACGCTGATTGCTTTCACTGGTATTTGGGGCGTTGTCAAATTCTGGCTCTTGCCTTGGTTGGTCTATCACTTCTGGATGAGCACCTTTACCTTGCTCCATCACACGGATCCGACCATTCCGTTTAAAGCCCGTGAGTTTTGGAACCCGGTTGAAGCGCAACTGGGCGGCACAGTTCACTGGAACTATTTCCGCTGGGTGGAATGGCTGTGTCATGACATTCATGTTCACATTCCCCACCATATCTCTGTGGCGATTCCGTTTTATAACCTTCGTCTTGCCTATGCGAGTTTGAATGAGAATTGGGGAGAGCATCTCCAACCAGAGCAGCAGTTTTCTTGGCGGCAGGTCTTCGACATTATTGATCACTGTTGGCTATATGACCCGGATAAAATTTATTTGTCTTATCCTGAGTTCAAAGCCCAACAGAATGAGCTGTCCGGGACTAGCGCCTAGTTGCACAATCTACGGAGCCCGACGATGACCACAACCCTCACCCAACCCCGACTCACATTTGCCCAATTTCTTGCTCAGATTCCTGATGAGGCGGGTGATTACGAGCTGGTGAATGGCCGAATCATGCGCAGACTCCCTATCCGCCGCCATGAAGATATTGCCGATTTTATTGCGAGGAAGTTCGATCGGCTGATTGAAGATGCCTCACTCAATTATCGAGTCTCCGGGCGCATCATCATTCGCACGGAAACGGAGACAGGAGTTGAGCAAGGACGTCACCCAGACGTTACAGTTGTCAATCGCGTTCTTTGGGAGAGCCAACCGACTGCTCAAGCGGCACTCCTTGAGCCACCTCAAGTTGTGGTTGAAGTGGTCTCGACCAATTGGGAAGATGACTATGTCGACAAACTTGATGAATATCAACGCTTTGGCATTCCAGAATATTGGCTCGTGGATTATTTGGCGATCGGTAGTCGCAGCTATCTGGGCAACCCCAAGGAGCCAACGGTATTCGTCTGTGTTTTACAACCGGATGGCACGTATCAAATGAACCCTTATCGAGGCGAGACGCCAATTATTTCACCGACTTTTCCTGAGTTGGTGTTGATTCCGGTGATGTTATTCGATAGCTAATATGGGTAGTTGTGGCGGAGCGATCGTTCTTTTGGTCTTTGTGTGGTTAGGGCAGGTTACTTGTTGTGGGCATTGCCCACCCTACAACTATATCGATTTCTGAGAAAGGTGATTTGTGGCGAATCCTGAGCATCTCGAAATATTGGCGCAAGGGGTTGAGGTTTGGAATGAGTGGCGGGAGCAGAATCCTGGCATCAGACCTGATCTAAAAACATCAAGCCTCCAGAACATCGAGCTTCAGGGGGTTAATTTTCAGTTTGTCAACCTTCAGAGAGTCAATTTCCAGAATACTAGCCTTCAGAATTCGAGCTGTCGGTTTGCCAACTTCAAAGGAGCCAATCTCCAGAACAGCTTACTTCAAGACGCTTTTCTGATGGACGCCAACTTGCAAGGAGCAACCTTCCAAGGAGCCAATCTCCAGTCTGCCAACCTTTGGGGCGCTAATCTTCAAAACGCTGATTTGCAAAACGCTAATCTTCTTTGTGCTAGGCTTCGGTCAGCCAACCTTCAGTACGCCAATCTCCAGAATACTTTTCTTGAAAGAGCTGATCTGGAGAACGCTGATCTTCGAGAAGCTAATCTCCAGAATGCTGACTTCCCAGGTGCTTGTCTCCAAGAAACCAACCTCCGATTAGCTCTCCTTCAACGAGCTTTCTTCGCAGATGCAAACCTCCAGTACGCTGATTTTCAGGGAGCCCAACTTCTGGAAGTTATTTTCCGAGGGGCAAGTCTCCAGTACGCCAATTTTCAAGGAGCCACTCTTCAGAGAGCAGATCTGAAAGAAGCAAACCTCCAAGAAACCAATTTTGAGATAGTTGACCTCCAGGGAGCTAACCTGGTCGCATCACAAGCAATGTTTGCCAATTTCAGCAGTGCCAACTTGACAGGAGCTTGCATTGCTCAGTGGGGAATTAATGAGCAAACCAACTTCACTGATGTGCAGTGTGATTTCATCTATCTCGGCTGGGATAGGGAGAAGAGCTGCCCAACCGATCGCCGCCCCCACAATCCCGATGAAATCTTTGCACCGGGTGACTTTGCTCGGCTGATGGAACAAGCACGGGACACCGTAGACCTGATTTTTAGTGATGGCATTGATTGGCGGGCGTTTTTAGCCTCATTCCAAACACTTCAAGTTTCAGGGGAGCATGGAGAGCTAACAATTCAGGGCATCAACCGGAAATCAGATGGGTCTTTTGTAATTAGTGTTGAGGCTCCCCAAGCGATCGATCAGGTTACAAGGGCAGCGATTGAGCAACAGTTCAAAACACAATACGAATCCGAACTCAAAATATTGGAAGCTGTCTATCAAGAAAAGCTCCAAGCCAAAGAGCGAGAGATTGAAATTTATCGAAAGCAGAGTACCGACATAACTGAAATTGCTAAGATAATGGCCAGTCGTCCCATTCAGGTAGAGGCAAACGCGATGGCAGAGAGTCAATCTGATAAATCAGTTCAGCAACAATTTAATAGCCCCACCTATGGTGTTGCTGGAAATGTCGAAGGCAATCAAGTCACTCACTCCGGCGACAACATTACCATGAATCCCCAGAGTCATGGACAAAGTCATCAAACTAATATTGCCAAAATGACTGGTGGAACCGTCAGCACCCACACCGTCGATCCAGAGATTGCAGCAACCGTTGACGATATTCAAACCCTACTCAAGCAACTCGCTAGCACCAGCCCAGCCAGCACCACCACAGAACAAATGCAATTGGCCACTCAAGCTATTGCGCAGATAGAAAGTAACCCCACTTGGAAGCAGAAAGCGATTCGTGCAGCTAAGGTCGGAACTTTAGAGGCATTGAAATCAAATCCGGTTGGGGCGTTTGTGGCGGGGGCAATTGAGGGCTGGGCAGCAGGTTGATCTGAGAAATCGAGACAACGCGACGGGTGAGCGCAGTCGTGGGCATAATCGCCTAGCCGGATGCGCCGATCCTTCAACGCCTCTTTGACTAGAACCCAGGAATGCATTTCAGCCCCCTTAAACATTGAGCATCTCATCTTCGATATCGGGATCAAGCAGAGTTGTGGTGGGGTCATCCGCTGTGAGTAGCGCCTCCAACTCGCTCATCCCCAGCATCGTAGACACAGGGAGAACCGAGGCGCTAAACGCTGGAACTGCCAGACAACAGACATCCTGCCGTCCACAGATGGGAGTATTAAACAAGGTACAAATTCCACCCCGACGGCCGGTGGGCTGATAGTAACCACAAAATTTGCAAAGTGGTGGCATAGCACCTCTGGATAACGATATTTAAAAAAAGTTTAAATATATTGAATTTTTAAGGCTTCACCCTCATTCGATTCAGACTCTGAACCTAGTTCTACGGTAACAAGAAATACCAATTAAAGTTGCTCTGTGTTTAACAACCTTAAAGTTGTTCTACCGATCGCCCTAAAACACAATCTTAATACGAATTTTATATGTTTTTTTGTGAAGTGACCACCCCGTTTAAACAGCAGATTCGTTGTTAAAATTAGCGACTCGATTGATCTCAAAGCCTTTTATTTTCAAGGCTCCCGGAGATCGAGTCCAAGCTCGAACCAATTCGGGCTTGAGAAAATGAGTCAACCTGGTGCCCTTTGTAAAGTTTAATGAATGAAAACCACAGATTCCGGGGGCGTTCTTGAGTTGACTGACCCTAAAGAATGATCGAAGATAAGGGTGTAGAGCAATCCCGACATCTCAACTGAAATTGCAACTTCAATTGATCACAATCACTTCAGTTCCGTATCTCGGGTGTTAGCTCTCAGTCGATCGCCAACGATACGATTCACCGCCGGCGAAACGGCAACCTAAGCAGGGCGAGATCTGCCAATATTTCATTGCAAAGATGTATCGTCCGTCTGGGTATTTTGACGCTTACTTAATGGAAAGAGGCTTCTGAGACCATGATTGCAATTGCTCCTCAATCCCCCCTATCCGAACAAGGCCAAGCCGAACAACTCCAAGCCAAAGCTTGGCAAGGGTTTGAGGATGGCGCTTGGCTCGATGAAATTAACGTACGGGACTTCATTCAACGCAACTATACGCCCTACGAGGGAGACGCCAACTTCCTGGCTCCCGCCACCGATCGCACCGGGCGGCTCTGGCAGCAGGTCGCAGCTCTGATGCTGGTGGAAAGGGATAAGGGCATCTTAGATGTGGATACCCAAGTTCCCACTGGCATTACCGCCCATGCGCCGGGCTACATTGACCAGGACTTAGAGCAGATTGTCGGCTTACAAACTGACAAGCCCCTGAAGCGGGCGATCATGCCCTTGGGTGGCATCCGCGTCGTCAAGAAATCTCTGGCAGCCTACGGCTACGACCTCGACCCGGAAACCGAGAAAATTTTCACTCAATATCGCAAGACCCACAACGATGGCGTCTTTGATGCCTACACTCGGGAGATGCGTCTGGCGCGTCATTCGGGCATTGTCACGGGGCTGCCCGATGCCTACGGTCGCGGTCGGATCATCGGCGATTATCGCCGCATCGCCCTCTATGGTATTGACCGCTTGATCATGGACAAGCAACAGCAGCGCCAGAGTCTGGAGCTAGACACCATGGATGAAGTGGTGATTCGCGATCGCGAGGAACTCTCCGAACAGCTCCGGGCGTTGAATGAGCTTAAAGCGATGGGTCAGAGCTATGGCTTTGATCTCGGACGCCCTGCTACCACCGCCAAAGAAGCGGTGCAATGGCTCTACTTTGGTTACCTGGCAGCGGTTAAGGAGCAGAACGGCGCAGCGATGTCCTTGGGTCGCACCTCCACCTTCCTGGATATCTACTGTGAGCGGGATCTGGCCAACGGCGTCGCCACCGAGTCCGAAATTCAGGAAGTGATCGATCACTTTGTGATGAAGCTGCGGATGGTACGCTTCCTGCGTACTCCGGAATACAACCAGCTCTTCTCCGGCGACCCCACCTGGGTCACCGAATGCATGGGCGGTGTGGGCGAAGATGGTCGCCCGCTGGTGACGAAGAACAGCTTCCGGATGCTGCAAACCCTCTATAACTTGGGCCCAGCACCCGAACCCAACCTCACCGTGCTCTGGTCAGAACGCTTGCCCCTGAGCTTCCGGCAGTTCTGCGCCCAGGTCTCGATCGATACCAGCTCGATTCAATACGAAAACGACGACCTGATGCGGCCCTACTGGGGCGATGACTACGGCATTGCCTGCTGCGTTTCCGCGATGCGGATTGGTAAGCAGATGCAGTTCTTCGGCGCCCGGGTGAACCTGGCGAAAGCCCTGCTCTACGCCATTAACGGCGGTAAGGATGAGAAGTCCGGTGAGCAGATCGCACCCCAATTTGCCCCGATCACGAGCGACGTACTGGACTACGACGAAGTCATGGCCAAGTACGACCAAACCCTCGACTGGCTGGCGCGGGTCTATGTGAATGCGCTCAACGTCATCCACTTTATGCATGACAAATATTGCTACGAGCGCATCGAGATGGCGCTGCACGACAAGGAGGTGTTCCGCACCATGGCTTGTGGGGTCGCGGGTCTCTCCGTCGTCGCCGATTCGTTGGCAGCGATTAAGTACGCTCAGGTTGGCGTCCAACGGGACGATCGCGGTCTCGCCGTGGACTACACCATCACCGGCGACTATCCCAAGTTCGGCAACAACGACGAGCGGGCCGATCGCATCGCCGCTGAACTGGTCGAGCGGTTCATGAACAAGGTGCGTCAGCACAAGACCTACCGCAATGCCCTGCCCACCCAGTCGATCCTGACGATCACCTCCAATGTGGTCTACGGCAAGAAAACTGGCGCAACGCCGGACGGACGCAAGGCAGGTGAACCCTTTGCACCGGGAGCCAACCCGATGCATGGCCGGGATACTAAGGGTGCGATCGCCGCGCTGGAGTCGGTCGCGCATTTGCCCTACGACCATGCCCAGGACGGCATCTCCTACACCTTCTCGATCGTGCCCCAAGCCCTCGGCAAGGAGAGCGGCGATCGCGTGGATAACCTCGTGAACTTGCTCGATGGCTATATCCACGACACCGGCCATCACATCAACGTCAACGTGCTCAACCGGGAAACCCTGGTGGATGCCATGGAGCATCCCGAGAAGTATCCGCAACTCACGATCCGGGTCTCCGGTTATGCGGTCAACTTCGTCAAGCTCACCCGTGAGCAGCAGTTGGATGTGATCAATCGTACCTTCCACAAGCACATCTAAGGGGTACGGGGGGCGATCGCGCTCTGCTCTCCTGACGCGATCGCCCCTTTTCTCTTTCGCTGGGCAGAACACACCTCTCGTGGATCTCCCGTGGACTGCCCTTTTCTATTCACCCTTCATCTTTTCTCGCTCTGCCTTTCGCCCATGTCGATTACCGGACGGATTCACTCCCTTGAAAGCTGCGGCACGGTAGACGGCCCCGGACTGCGGTTTGTGGTCTTTACCCAGGGTTGCCCGCTGCGCTGCCTCTACTGCCATAACCCGGACTGTCAGGAGGTCTCCGGCGGGCAGGAAATGACCGTACCGCAACTCCTGGCGGAGATTAAGAAGTATCGTGCTTATCTCAACCATGGCGGTGTGACGATTACGGGGGGTGAACCCTTGATGCAGCCGGAGTTTGTCGCTGAACTTTTGCGGGGCTGCCACGATCTGGGGCTCCACACAGCGATCGACACCTCGGGCTATATTCCCGTCAAGGTCGCCCAACCGGCCCTAGCGCAAGCTGACTTGGTGCTTTTGGATATCAAATCCTTCGACCCTAAAACCTACAACCAAGTCACTAGCGTGAGCCTGCAACCCACGCTCAACTTTGCCCGCCACCTCCAGGAGATCCACAAACCGACTTGGATTCGCTTTGTCTTGGTTCCCGGTTTAACCGATGCGCCCGACAATGTGGCGGGTCTGGCGGAGTTCGTCAGCCAGCTCGATAACGTCGAGCGAGTCGAGGTTTTGCCCTTCCACAAGATGGGCGAATACAAGTGGGAATCCCTCGGCTACCCCTATCAACTCAAAGACACCGAACCGCCTACACCCGAGCTGATTGCCAATACGGTCAAGCAGTTTGAGCAGCGGGGGCTCAAGGTGGTTTCGGGTTGATTTTTTGGTGGGCGGCCCACACCCGACCCACCCCGCTCTCCGCGACGCGGGAGCGCCCCTCCCGAGAGGGGAAAACGCTTAAGTCTCCGACCGGGAGGAGTACCCCGGAGGGGGGAGGTGGGTCG
>JBMYQW010000047.1:0-17773 GCA_049601735.1 Spirulinaceae cyanobacterium | reverse complement strand
TCGCTAAAGGCGATAGCCGTAACGCACCATCTCAGCTTGGGTTGGTATATTCATTCCTAGAAATCACCTTACGCCCCCAGTGCACGAGCGTTAGCGGCGTGCTCGTCAAACCGAATCGGGTAGCATCCCCGGTAGCAGCACGGGGAGTATAATCCGAAATTCCGTCCCTTGTCCTGGCTCAGAAATGACCTCCAACTGGCCTGAATGTTTTTGAATAATTTGGTAACAGATGCCCAACCCGAGCCCTGTACCCTTGCCCACAGGCTTGGTCGTGAAAAAGGGGTCAAAAATTTTCTGACGAATCGCCTCCGGAATACCAGGGCCATTGTCTTGGATGGTGATTTGTACTTGGTTCGGGGCGATCGCCCTTGTCGTGATGGTTAATTGAGGCTCGGAGCAATGGTTTTCTTCCAGGGCATCGATCGCATTGACAATGATATTGGTAAAAACTTGGTTGATTTGGGCCGGATAACATTGCACGGGCGGTAACTCGCCATATTGCTTAACCAACGTACAGCCTGTTTTGAGCCGATTGTTCAAAATCAGCAATGTACTCTCTAAACCCTCATGCAAGTCCACCGTTTTCACCGCCGCTTCATCGAGTCGGGAGAAGTTACGCATTGCCGTGACGATGTCTTTGACCCGCACCACGCCGACGGTGATGGAGTCTAAGAGCTGATTAATATCGCCCAAAACGAAGTCCAACTCGATTTCCTTAGCCTTGGTGGCGATCGCCGTTGTAGGTTCATAGCTGGTTTGGTAGAGCCCAATCAATGCACAAATATCACGGATATATTGCTGCAAATGGAACACGTTGCCGTAGACAAAGTTGATCGGATTATTAATTTCATGGGCAACACCCGCTACCATCTGGCCCAGACTGGACATTTTCTCGGTTTGAATGAGCTGAGACTGGGTCTCCTTGAGCTGTTGCAGCGCCGTTTCCAGGTCTTGGGTGCGGGCTTGGACGTGCTGCTCTAGGTTGGACTTGTCGGCTTGGAGGGATTGATTGAGCGCCATAATTTCGGCATTGGCCGCCTGCAACGCCTGCTCGGCCTGGTGGCGCTGCACCACTTCCTGGCGCAACTGCTGCGTGGTTGCCCGCAAGAGTTGCGATCGCTGCTCCAACTCCCAGCTATATTGCACCCCCTGAGATACCTCCCGTAGCAGCTCAATCACCACCTGCTGTGAGCCTGCAAAATGCTCTTCGACGCCCAACCAGGGCAAGGGACGGAGCAGGCGATCACTGGCATGAACAATCTCAAATTGACCATCGGGCTGCACCTGGCCAATCCGACATTCCTTATGGAGGTGATGGTTCGCTTCAAAATAAACTCTGCCACTCGGTGCGTTCCAGGACTGGTGGATCGCCGCTTGCCGCACGACATTAGTAGCAATGCTCCCTGCCGCCGCCACCGCTTGCCGCCACAGATACACCTGACTATAGGCGGCCTCGATCGGGTCACTGGTGACGCGATCGGCCCCGTAGCGTTGCTGGAACTGAGCCACAAATTGCTGGTTTTTCGGGGTCGCCAAACTCTGAAAATAGCTCCAACAGGCATAATGCCCCACCGCCGCCGCACCGATGCGCTGGGCCTCATCCTCCGCGACGCTGACCGCCATGATCGGCAATTGTTCTGCTGTGAACCCCGCCGCCTGCACTTGCGGGTAGAAGGCCAAATTGCTGTCGCCATTGAGCGTATTGAAGATGGCATCCGGGCGGGTCTGCTGGATCTGAGCTGCGATCGCTTCAAAGTCCTGGGCGCCCAGCGAAACGTAGTCTTCGCCCACGACTTCTCCCCCCGCGTGCTTGAGCTGACCCTTAATAATTTTGTTGGCCACCCGCGGAAACACATAGTCCGAGCCCACCAGATAGATGCGGCGCTTGCCCTGCGCCAGGAGCCAGTCGAGGGCTGGTTCCACCTGTTGGTTTGGGCAAGACCCCGTGTAAAAAATACAGGGAGATTCTTCTAAACCCTCGTACTGGAGCGGGTACCACAGCAGCACATTATGCGTTTCAAAGATGGGCAATACCGCCTTCCGGCTGAGGGAAGTCCAACAGCCAAAGACCGTCGCCACCTGCTCTACGTCTAGCAATTGCTGGGCTTGATTCTTAAATTGCTCGGGGTCAGAGGCTCCATCCCGCAGAACGGGCTCTAACGCACAACCCAACACACCACCAGCCTGGTTGATCTCGTCGATTGCCATCAACGCCACATCCACCAGCGGGCGCTCGCTTAGGGCCATCGTGCCCGTGAGCGAATGGAGGATACCAACCCGAATGGGGGGAGGGGGAGGGGTCATGGGTGATTTCAATTCCTTTCTGACGAGCCAGCATAGTAATGAGGACTCGATTCTCCTGAGCTAAACCGCGATCACACCCACGGCTAAAGGAATCGAATTTAATTAAACAACGTCCTCATTGTCTTTTCAGACTACTGGCTGTTCTTCAGGATGATCTGTTCGGGATGATCCGTAATTACCGCAGCATTGTGAATGTTGGCGGAGATAAGGATGATGCTGCTCGTACCCGCCCTGAGGAAACCGAAGGCACAGGCGGATCATGCTACGCTGGAATAGTTCAAAAAAACCACAAGCAGTTGTACGATAATCTCTGCAAATATCTCATTGAAACGTTTCCGAAAGACTTTGCTCAATGGCTTCTAGGCGCACCGATCGCGTTAGAACAACTCAGCCCCAAGGAACTCTCTCATGAACCTATCCGGGCTGATTCCCTGATTTTGCTCAAGAGCCCAGAGGTGGTGCTGCACGTCGAATTTCAAACCCGCCCTGATAAAACCATGAGCTTCCGGATGCTGGATTATTTCACTCGGCTCTATCGCAAGTTTCCGGAGCGGCGCATTCATCAGGTGGTGGTGTATTTGCTGGAGACCAACTCACCCTTGGTGGATGAAGATCGGTTTACGTCAGACAGCACCCAGCATCGCTACAAGGTGGTGCGGCTTTGGGAACAGCCCAAGAACTTGTTTCTCAGCTCGCTGGGGCTGCTGCCCTTGGCTGTGATTGCCAATGCCCAACCCGACGAACCGGAGCAAGTCTTGCGAGATGTGGCGCAGCGAATTGAGGCGGTAAAAAATGTTCGAACAAAAAGCAATTTAACGGCGTCTGCTGCCCTGTTAGCGGGGCTAAAATTAGACAAGGATGTAATTCGGCAAATTTTCAGGAGTGATGTGATGCGGGAGTCAGTAATTTATCAAGAAATTTTGCAAGAAGGTCGCCAGGAAGGTCGCCAGGAAGGTCGTCAGGAAGGTCGCCAGGAAGGCCGCCAGCTAGAGCGTTCTGACTTGTTACGGAAGCTCGTGCCGTTTCTACGGCGGTATGGTGTGCCGATCGATGCCTTGTTCAAATTGGTTGGGGTCACGGAAGCAGAATTAGAGATAGACGAATCTGAAATTCAAGAGTGATGCGATCGCGCCCGCCAATCTGCCATAACGCCTCTCCTCCGCCACCGCGAAAAAGAAGCAAGGGAATTCCGAACTTTCAATATCGCTGGCGCGAGGGAATACTGGCCCTCACCACCACCATTCTGACAACGGCTTGCGCCCCCGTTGTCCCCACGCCAACTGCACCCACGCCAACTGCGCCCCATCCAGTTGTTGCCCCTTCAATTGCCTCCAATCCAACTGCGCCCACATTGACAGTTGCTCCAGACGTTGCTGAAACCATCAATGTGCAGTATTACCCCATAACAGGCTCCACTGCGGTCGAACTCCGCAACAGTATTAATCTCAACCGCAGGGCTGCCACCCAAACCGACTATGATGCCCGTGCCGATTGGTATGTTCGCTGGAATTACCGCTATGCTCCGGTGGGCGATCGCTGCCAGATTACTGCGCTTGATGTCACCTTCACTGGCACAATCATCATGCCCCAATGGCAGCCACCTGTGGGTGCGAATCCGCAGCTCGTCCAGCAATGGCAGCAATACGCCACCCGCCTACGAGCCCATGAAGATCAACATATCCAGCATGGTCGGGATGCCGCTGCCACCGTCAAAGCCGAGCTGCCCCAAGTTTCGACCCTTAATTGCGCCCAAATTGAAGCCGCTACCAATGGCCGGGGAGAGGCGATCGTGGCCGAATATGCCCAGAAAGACAAGGATTATGATGCCCGTACCAACCATGGAGAGACCGAAGGTGTTCGCTTTCCCTGAGGCATGCCCCATCCAAGATGACACGTCCTAGATTGGCAGCACCTTGCCCCGCAGCCCCGTCGGTGCAGCAATGCCATACCGCTGGAGTAATGTGGGCACAATATCGTAGAGCTGTGCGCCTTCGAGAACTTGGCCACCTTTGGGTTGGTTTGGATCATGGAAGATCATCAAACCCAGCGGGGCATGATTGGCATCATCGGGGCCCGTGTCGTTGTTGGTCGTGTAGATCGTGCCGCCATTCCCCACCGTACCCACCGATCGCCAGGCCAGATCATCAAAATACACTAGTAAATCGGGCGCGACGCCGCGTACCTTTTGGTAAATTTGCTGGGGCTTAAAGGGTTTGACGTTGAGATCTTCGCCGTTGGGGCCGGGTAGTTTTGCGAGTTTCTCGACGAGGCGCGATCGCTCCGCTTCGTATTCCTTAAGGGGAATCACCCCCTCCGGCTCCCGCCCTTTGACATTGAGGAAAATGCGCCCGTAATAGCCCCCTGCGCCCCAAGCCTTGGTTTGGCCCCAGTCAATCTCTACTTCATCCAGAGACGTGGGTTCAGTCGGCGTCTCTTTCAGCGTCAAGTACCCTTCCTGAATCAACCATTCATTGAGGCAAATGCCGCCCATCAAGGGCTGTGCGCCGTGGTCGGACACGACCAAAACGGCAGTTTCATCACTGCATTGCGCCAACAGTTCCCCGACCCGACCATCAATGTGGCAATAGTAGTCATGAATGGTGTTGGCAAATTCTGACCCCGGCTCATGCTGGGGATGGCGAGGGTCCATGGGTTTCCAAAAGGCATGGTGGATGCGATCGACGCCCATATCCACAAACATCAAGAAATCCGGCCCATCCCGCTCAATTAGGTGGTGGGCAAGGTCGAAGCGTTGATCGCAGAGCGTGTGAATATTGGCCAAAATCTCCGCCTTGTTTTCCGAACGAAAATGGGGCACATCTAGCATGAACTCGGGTAGCCAGGTCTGAATCTGCTCGGCCAGTTCCGGCGGATGGGTGTAGGGCGCGTCCGTGTTGGGCGTCAGGAAACAGGAGACCATCGTGCCCTGGACGGGATAGGGCGGCGACGTGCCGGGAACCGAGAGAGCAGCAACCGTCCAACCCGCCTCCCCCAGTAAATCCCAAAGGCGCGGGAATTTGACCGCCCGACCATCGGCGATCGCCATTTTCTGATAGCCGCGATTGGCCCGATTCCGAAAGCCATAGATGCCCAACTCCCCCGGATCACGACCGCTCATCATGCAGCTCCAAGCCGGCACGGTGATCGCGGGAATACTGCTCTCCAGGCGGCCATAACTCCCGACGTCCATCAAACGCGAGAGGTTCGGTAAGTCCGATCGCCACCGCTCAAAGACCAGTTCGGGGGCCATGCAGTCGAGGCCAATAATCAGCAGACGGGGGGCAGTCATGATTTTAAGAAAATTGCTCGAAAGTTTATACCATGTAGGGTGTGTTAGCGGAGCGTAACGCACCGTTCCTCGGTTTTTGATGAGGCCGTTTTGCCGAGAAGCAGTCTAAAATCCTCGACGCACGAAATGACGGCGGTAGAGGGCAGTGCTGGCCAGGGCAACGGCGATCGCACAGAGCAAATGCACCGTGTTAAAGGGCGTCCCGAAAAAGAACCAAGAGTCGGTGCGGAGAAACTCAATTAAAAAGCGCCCTAGGGGATACCAAAACAGATAAAGCAAAATCAGATCCCCCGGCTGCAATTCCCGCTCAAACCGCCGTGAAATCCAGAAGATCAGGCAAAACCCTGCTGCGTTCCAGAGCATCTCGTAGAGAAACAGCGGGTGAAAGCGCACCGTTTCCGGGTATTGCGCGAGATTATTGTAGGGCGCAAGCCGATGGGGCGGATCAATCTTGAGACCCCAAGGCAGGGTTGTGGGAGGGCCATAGAGTTCTTGGTTAATAAAATTCCCCCAACGGCCGATCGCCTGGGAGAGGGGCAGCGCCAAACCAATGCCATCCAAGTAGGTCAACACCGGAACCTTATGCCAACGGCTGTAGAGCCAAAGGGCGATCGCGCCAAAGATAAATGCGCCAAAAATATGAATACCGCCACTGCGCAGATTGACAATTTCTAGGGGGTTCGCCAAGTAGCGCCCCAGCCCCTCTGGCCCGCGCGGTGACTGGATGAATACATAGTAAAGCCGGGCCCCCACCAACGCCGGAACGAGCACCCAAGGCAACATATCCAAAAACAGATCCGGATCTTGACCCTGACGGGCCACCTGACGGCTCCCGACCTGCACCCCTACCAAGATCGCCATTGCCATAAAGAAGCCATACCAATGGACGACAATTGGCCCAAGTTGAAACATTACCGGGTCAACGGGCGGATACAAGGCAAGGGTTAGGGGCAAATGCATGAAGGCAGAGGATTGAATTCGCAATTCGCAGTTTTCAGTTCGCCAATATAACGTGAGTTTCGGTTAAGAAATCCTCTCAAACCCTTATTTGTCCTCGCAGGATGTAAATCTTGTCCGGTATTGCCGGAGTCTGAGGGGGCAATCTCCCCCTCAGCGGGAGGTGTCGGGGGGCTGGCCCCCTGACAACCGGGTTTGACAACGAGATCGCAATGCTTTACAGGATACAGATGATGTCGCTTATCCAGAACTCACGTTAATATTGGGCTGCTGCGTAGCGATTATCCCACAGAAGTCTCATCGAACCTCCGAGCGCGATCCATTCACCCCAATTCATCACCCCTTAAAGCTCATCCCAATTCATCCACATCAATGCCCGCCGCTTTGAGCTTGGCCAGGGCTTGAGCCAATTTTGCCTGGGCAGCATCCCGCTCCGTCTGAGTTTGGGAAAGTTGGGTTTGGGCGCTGTCCCGTTCTTCGCTGACCTGGTTCAGTTGAGTTTGTAGTTGCTGGCGATCGCTGGCCAACTGATCCCGTTCTTGAGTTAACTCGGTGAAGGTTTTGAACGGTGTCCCATCAGGATAAAAAACTTCTAGACCCGCTTCGAACAGCTCAAAGCGAATCCCTAATGTCGGTGAGACCCAGGGGAGACTGGGTTTATTAATAAAATTCCAGCGATCGCCCGCTCGCACCAACCCCCAAAAGTTCTGAGCCTGTGGATCATAGAAGTAGATTTCTTGAGCGCCATGCTGTTGATAGAACTGTTGCTTTTGGGTCATCTCGGCCAGGGTGTTACTCGGCGAGAGAATCTCAAAGACCACTTGGGGCGCAATATCCTCTTCCTCCCATTGCTTGTAGCTGCCGCGATAACCGTCGGGGCGACCGAGCACAACCATCGCATCAGTCGCTTGACGGGGGGCTTTTTCCCCTTTGAGAACTTGCTGCGGATACCAGAGCAGATCTCCGGCCACAAAGGCGATTTGGTCTTGCAGTAGGGCTTTGAGGTTTTCCACAAGACGGACAATCCATTGATATTGCTCGGTGTTGTCCGCCATGAGCTGACCGTCGCTGTCGGGATATTGGGTTTCAAGGGCGAGGGGCGTCGAAACCATGAAATTCCTGCTTGGGCGTTCTGCTACCCAACATTATCGCGCAAGGGAAGGGTGCGGAGATGAATTGACGATCGCCCCTAGCTCATCACTACAGTTTGGCGGTAGCATAATGGAAAATCTTTATTTAATAAGCCTTCTTTATCATGCTCCCCATTACCGATGAGACCTTTGCCGACACCGTGCTGGCATCTCCCGAGCCCGTCTTGGTTCACTTCTGGGCTCCCTGGTGCAAGATTTGCCGCAGTATTGAGCCCACGCTTTACCAGTTCCAAGCCCAATACGACCATCCCATTCGTCTGGCAAGCATCAACGCCGACAACAGCATCAAACTGGCCAACAGTTACCGGATTAAGACCCTGCCCACGATTCTTTGTTTCGCCGATGGGCGTCTGATGGGACGAATTGAAGGCTTTCCGAGTCGAGACGAACTACGCCGCAGCTTAGAGATTTTGGGTGAGCAGTTGCTGCCCACGCTGGTTTAGCGATCGCTATTTTTCCGGAGTAAACTGGCGTTGGGGTGAAATGGCCAGGAAGACGATGACTTTCTCTATTTCGGGTCGTTGCTCGGCCGCTATCCTGCAAACTGATGGAACTTTTTCAACGTTATACCAAGATTCTCGCAACTTCGTTTCTGGTTGTTACGTTGATTTCTCTGAGTTTGCTGGGACTAGAATGGCACACCGCTTATCAACATGAACTCACGATCATTCAGGAAAATTTTGTTGAGAATGCGATCAACTTAGATCATATTGTCGAGTCGATTACCAATCACCTGCAAGTTCTGCGTTTCATCGCTGAAGAAGATCTCAAGCAAAGTGATGTAACCGAACAAGACTTCTATCCGGCACCGTTGCGATCGCAGCTCCGTGCTACAGCAGCAACGCGCTATCAAGTTCTCCCCCATTCAGAACAACAGCAGGATGTGATTGGCAATTTGCAAGGCGTGGAGGATTTATCTCGTCTAGCGCAAAATCCCGATTTTGAGAAGGAAGTCAACATGGCCTTGCGATTGACTTCCGCACTCAAGGCAACCCTGCACAATATCAACGACGTGACTTGGGCTTACTACACATCAGCCCGAGAGTTCATGAATCTGTATCCCTATGATCCAGCGTTTCATTTCGATGCCGAAATGCTGGAATACCCTTTCTTCAAGGGGGGGATGCCCGAACAGAATCCTCAACGAGCCATATTTTGGACTCCTGCTTACCTTGATCTAGTGGGACAGGGCTTAATGGTGACTGCGGTGACACCGATTTATGAGCAGGAACAGTTTAGAGGTACAGTTTCCCTTGACTTAACTCTCAATATTTTGAGCCGCTTTGTTAAAGCGTTTTCTTATCCACAAGGGATGTTGATTGTCTCAGGGAGTGATCAGCAACTGTTGGCTCATCCCAGTTTAATTACGTCTGCTGATGATCAGATCAAACCACTAACTCAAGCCTTGCCGAAGGCTTTACAGTCCCAAATCGATGTTATTTTGCAACAGCCTAACGGTCAAGTGCAATCCTATGGTCAGTTTGTTGTTACTCAAAAATCCTTGTCACAAGTACCCTGGAATCTTATCTGCTTGGTTCCCAAATTCGCCATTTATCGTACTGTATTTGCGAATAGCTTATTTGCAGCATTGATCCCGTTACTCGGCTTAGGCATTTGCCTGATTTTCACCAGTCGTATTTTGCAGAATGTGTTTATCAAACCGACTTTGCAGTTAACGGAGTATATCCAAAAAGAGAGTCAGGGTGAGGCGATCGCCATTCCCCAAAATCTCCCCATTGCTTGGCAGCCCTGGTTTAGCACTATCTCTGAGACGTTTAGTGAAAAGCGGCAGCTCCTCCAAGAACTGGAGGCACAGCTACTGACGCTCAAAGAAACACAGCTACAGCTGGTGCAACGAGAAAAAATGTCTGCCCTTGGAGAGTTGGTTTCTGGCATCGCTCATGAAATCAATAATCCGACTGGATTCATTAAAGGCAACATTAAACCTGCCCGAGACTATGTTCAAGACCTCTTGGGACTAATTGATTTGTATCAGGAAAAAACACCGAATCCTGACCCTGAGATCGAAGATGAAATCGAGGCAATTGACTTGGATTTTGTTCGTGAAGATATTGTCCAAATCTTAGACTCCATGAATGTTGGGGTCGCTCGCATTCAAGGTATCAGTGACAGTCTGCGCATTTTTTCTCGCCAAGACCAAATTGAGAAGCAAACTTTTGACCTCCATGAGGGTCTTGACAGTACCTTGCTAATTTTGAAGCACCGGACTAAAGCGAATGAATCGCGTCCTGAAATCGAAATCGTCAAACGCTATGGTGAAATTCCAACCATCCATTGTTTTCCAGGACAACTCAACCAGGTCTTCATGAACATCATTGCAAATGCCATTGATGCTTTTGAATCGGTTAACCAGTCCCGAACCTATGCAGAAATTACAGCCAACCCGAATATCATCACTATCCAAACCAGTTTGGCTAACGATGACCAAGTTCAAATCCAAATTAAAGACAATGGCAGTGGGATGACGCCGGAGACCCAAGCGCAGATTTTTGAACAAGGCTTTACCACCAAGTCCGTTGGCAAGGGAACCGGGCTAGGGATGGCGATCGCCCACCAGATTATCACCGAGAAGCATGGTGGCATGATTACTTGCTCATCTGAAGTCGGAATCGGCACAACCTTTACCATCACCTTGCCCATTGCTGGCTGAATCTCTAGGCAGGATACGAGCAAAGCGCGATCGCCCTAGAGATTTCCCTGGCAAGATTGGCTTGTCAACGAATCGACAAAGACGTTAATACATCTTTAAAGAAACCCCCATCCACCCAGGGGCGGCGTTATTGTGCAACAGTAATTGTCGAAGACCGTCATCATCCCTCGCAATCCGCCATGGAATCTTTTCTGTACGACTATGCCTGGCTGATCCCGGCTTTACCCTTGCTTGGGGCAGCCGTGGTCGGCCTGGGGCTGATTACCTTTAGCCAAACCGTTAATAAACTCCGCCAGCTCAACGCAGCGTTGATCATGACCTTCTTGGGCGTCACGGTCGCCATGGCCTTTGGCTTACTCTGGAGCCAAATTCAAGGACATCCCGCCTACAGCCGTAGCTTTGAATGGGCGGCGGCGGGCGACTTCCACCTCACGATGGGCTACATCATCGATCCGCTCACCGCCGTGATGCTGGTAATCGTCACCACTGTGGCGCTGCTGGTGATGCTCTACACCGATGGCTACATGGCTCACGACCCCGGCTATGTGCGTTTCTATGCCTACTTGAGCATCTTCAGTGCCTCCATGTTGGGCTTAGTGATTAGCCCCAACCTGGTGCAAATTTATATTTTCTGGGAACTGGTGGGGATGTGCTCCTACTTGCTGATTGGCTTTTGGTACGATCGCCAAGCCGCCGCTGATGCCTGCCAGAAAGCGTTTGTCACCAACCGGGTGGGTGACTTCGGTCTGCTGCTCGGTATTCTGGGGCTCTACTGGGCCACGGGGAGTTTTGACTTTGCAGTGATCGGTGAGCGCCTAGACACACTGGTTGCCTCTGGGGCTTTAGCGGGCGGCATGGCGACGCTCTTTGGGATTCTGGTTTTTCTTGGCCCTGTCGCCAAGTCCGCCCAATTCCCGCTCCATGTTTGGCTGCCCGATGCGATGGAAGGCCCGACCCCCATCTCGGCGCTCATCCATGCGGCAACGATGGTAGCAGCAGGGGTCTTTTTAGTGGCGCGGATGTATCCGGTCTTTGAGCAACTACCCACCGTCATGACGGTGATCGCCTGGACTGGTGGGGTCACGGCTTTTCTCGGGGCCAGCATTGCAGTTACCCAAAACGACATTAAGAAAGGCCTGGCCTATTCGACCATTTCGCAACTGGGCTACATGGTGATGGCCATGGGCTCCGGGGCCTATACCGCCGGACTCTTCCACCTCATGACCCATGCTTACTTCAAAGCGATGCTCTTCCTCTGCTCCGGTTCCGTGATCCATGGCATGGAAGCGGTGGTGGGGCATAACCCGATCCTGGCTCAGGATATGCGTCTGATGGGGGGCTTGCGGAAATATATGCCCGTAACTGCGACCGCATTCTTGATCGGTAACTTGGCAATTTGTGGGATTCCCCCCTTTGCGGGCTTCTGGTCGAAGGACGAGATTCTGGGCCTGACCTTTGGCGCAAATCCGGCGCTTTGGCTGGTGGGCTGGCTCACGGCTGGCATTACCGCTTTCTATATGTTCCGGATGTACTTCCTGACCTTTGAGGGTCAGTTCCGGGGTGAGGATGAGGGCATCAAGGCCGAACTACTCGATGCTGCGGGTGTGATTGCAGTTCCCGAAATTGGCCACGATGAGCACCATGCTCATACACCTCATGAGTCCCCCTGGACAATGGCGCTGCCCCTGGCGATTCTAGCGATTCCCTCGGCCCTGATTGGGTTTGTGGGCGTGCCCTGGAACAACCGCTTTGAAGCCTTGGTTCATGCACCGGGTGAGGTGGTTGAAGCGGCGGCGCATGCCTTCGATCGCACCGAGTTCTTGATCATGGGCGGTTCTTCCGTGGGCATTGGCCTAATTGGCATTGCCTTGGCGGGCTTGATGTATTGGCAGAAGGTGATTGAGCCGGGGGCGATCGCCGCCAAATTCCCCGCGCTCTACCAGTTCTCTCTCAACAAGTGGTATTTCGATGACGTTTACGATCGCGTCTTTGTGATGGGTAGCCGTCGCCTCGCGCGGCAGATGCTCGAAGTTGACTATCGCGTCGTGGATGGAGCGGTCAACCTGACCGGGCTGGTCACGGTCGTGACGGGGCAGGGCTTGAAATATTTCGAGAATGGCCGCGCCCAGTTCTATGCGCTGATCGTCTTTGCGGCAGTGCTTGGGTTTGTAGTGGTTTCAAGCATTGGTTAACGACCCATTCCCCTCTTTTTAGGGGGGATTTTGGGTCTTGAGTTGAGCGCATCGGAAATCTTTCGGAGTAGGGTTTCCCTGCCCCTGCGCAACTTCCCCAAAAACACCAGTAGCCTACAAGCTGCTGGTGTTTTGCTGTTTGCAGCGGGGGCGATCGCATCTTTACGCAACCAACCATTCTCCCCTAGCTCATACTGAATCCGGTTTGTACAGGCACAGAAAGCGAAGACTGAGCGGAGTCGAAGTCAGAGCAGCCGGGGTTCGACAAGCTCACCCCTCATCCCAGCTTTGTTCTCCCCCTATTTTTCAGATTGGGTATCACCACCAACTCAGTCAGTGAGAAAAATGTCTTCATAGACTGCGGCCACTGGACATTCAAACGCCAAGCTCTTCAATTGCAGAACATCCTCTGCACCATAGTCACAGTAGAGCCACATCCGACCTTCGCCGCGCTGGTAGACTTCAATGCTCATGGTGTTGGCATTCACCAAGACATATTCCTGTAGGGAGGGCATTTGGCGGTAATATTGCAATTTTTTGGTGCGGTCATAGGTTTCTGTACTAGGGGAAAGCACCTCGACAATCACGGTGGGATGTTTGATGAAGGCTTGGGCTTGGCGATCGTCTGGATGACAAGTCACGACCACATCAGGATAAAAGTAGCGATCGCCTTGTTGGCTCTGGACTTTGACATCGGACACGTTGATACGACAGCCGCGTTTGCGCAGATGGGGATAGAGCAACCGATAGAGGTTCAGGGCAATATCGTTGTGGGGCACAGTTCCCCCGGTCATGGCGATGATTTCACCATCAACGTATTCATACCGTAGTTCTTGCTGGGCTTCCCAGATGAGATATTCATCGGGGGCCATGCGGGAAGGCTGTTGCAGTTGGGCGATCATGAGGAAAGACTTAGCTCGGTGTAATAGTCTTGATTCACATCATACGCCTTGCTCCAGAGGCTCTAGCTGGATTTTTCCTGATTACAGTAGTGACTACTCCTGCAATTTCACATACCATCTCTTCTGAGGGAAAAATTGGTTGGTATTCTGCATTCTCGGACTTTTCAGCGTTCTCAGACAGAAAAATAGGTTTACCCTTACGAAGGGTGTAACGCTTAACTAGAGTTTCATCGTTAATTGAAACAATCACAATATCACGGTCATTCGGGGATTTTGTCCGTCGCACAACGAGCCAATCTTCTGGATAAATACCAATGTCGATCATCGACTCTCCTACAACTGGTAGGATAAAGACCTCTTTTGAATCAGGGATTAACTCACTGTACAAGTTGATCTCCTCAAAATTGTCTGATTCTGATATGGGCTGTCCCGTATAACCAAGGCCCGCAGAGGCTGGAGGATCATACTTCCGAATTCTAGTTGACTCAAGAGATAGAAGAGCTTCACTTAATTCAGAGCCTCTTAAGCCTACTGTATTCCATAAATATTCGATAGTTCTTCTCAGATCATGCTGAATAGAACTCGGTACGCCAATCTTTACAGATCTCTCACTAGGTCCCCATATTGGCTTAGGCCCTTGATTTCTTCCTGCTCCTCCTTTTCCCTTAGGCATAACAATAATCCTCTAAAACTTACTACCTTCTAAAACACGACTACAATTTCACTGATCGACTAAAATCATTCAAGTAACTCATTTTTGTTTCTTGGTTCATGCTCTAGAGGAATCATGTCTTTCTCAGAAAGAACAGAACTGCTATTGAAATATAGATGTAGGAGAGTCATGATCACAACTATTGAAGCTCGTAGGAGCATTAGAAATGCTCTTTCTGAACAAATGAACCCAATCTGAATTCCAGGGGGTATGTCATTATCAATATTTTCTGCTTTAGTGTTGTCAATTCCACCAGTCCAGGCTTTGAGAATCCGCAAAAATTTCATGATTCATTTATACTACATCACAACGTATCCTCAGTATAGTTCATGGAAACTATGAATAGCTCATCCGAACTAGTTAAAGTCCCTTAATCAAAAAATTGCAGAACTATACTATGGTCGAAAAACAGCATCTACACAGTTATCTCGTAGGGTGAGCATCGATTAGCTCCAAACCCGCTTTAAGTCCAATGCAAAACCGGGCAGAACAGATTCACCCGAAACCGTTGCCGGATCTTTCAGGATCTCCACCGCCGCATTTGGTCGATAAACCGCTACCGTGCGCTGCTTCGGGTTCAATAACCAACCCAACTGCGCCCCATTCGCCATGTATTCCACCATCTTGGCTTGCAACCCCTTGAGCGTATCCGACTCAGACCTTAACTCCACCACAAAATCAGGGCAGATTTCCGCAAACGTTCCCTTTTGTTCCGGCGTGAGCGCATCCCAACGCGCCTGACTCACCCAAGACGCATCCGGCGATTGCCCCTGGCACTGCGCAGAGCGCAATCGATTCGCCCCATTGGGTAACGTAAACCCTGTCGAAGACTCAAACACCTCTCCCGGTTCCCCCGCATTGCGCCACCACAGGTACAGCTCGCCAGAAATGCCCCTATTTCGTTTGCCAGCTTGCCAACCTGTGGGGGGATTCACAATCAATTCTCCTTGGGCAGTGCGTTCGAGTTGTAAATCACGGTTGCTCGCAGCCAACGCCTCAAACTGCTCCGGTGTCACAATTGAGCGCAGTTCACGGGGCAGATTGAGCGCGAGTGTCGTCGCGGTTGTGGGTTTGGGAGGAGTCTGTACCATGTTGGAGTCTGAGCGTTTTCAGGATGGGATACAGTTTAGATAGTGTTTACGATGATATCGCTACAGTAGATTTTGCCATTCCGTAAAGTCTGATGAACCCAATCGTTCCTGCCCGTGATCTCAGCCGCCGCGAATTGGAGCATCGCTTTGGGCTCCAGCAGCGTTACGACGAGCAATTTTTTCCAGAATCCCAGTCGCCAGCGATCGCCCTCCAGCCTGACGACCAGACAATTCTCGATCGCGCCAAGACCGACTTTCTTTACCTCGCCAAAGACCCGCTGCACGAAGAAATTGTCAAGCTGGTGGTGCTCTCCCCGCTGCTCTCCGCCGCTGGGTTTTATCGCCAACCCTTCCGTCCGGTGGCCGAGCGCCAGGTCGAACTGGAATTTACCGCCGAAGAGCAGATTGTGCGGGGGCGGCTAGATATTCTGGTGCTCAATGAGCAGCTCTGGGTGACGGTGATTGAAACCAAGAATAGCCGTTTGAATGTGCTAGAAGCGGTTCCCCAAACGCTGTTTTATATGTTAGCCAGTCCGCCCCAGCCCTCGACCCTGTTTGGCTTGGCAACCAATGGCAGTGAGTTCTTGTTTTTGAAGTTACTGCGGGGCGACCCTCCCCAATATGGTTTTTCGCGGCTGTTCTCGTTGCTGAATCCGGGGAATGAGTTGTATGCTGTCTCGACAATTTTGCAACAACTGGGGCAGAGCGTGGCGGTTGTCGTCTAGGGTCTTACCAGCGCCCAACACCCAGACCCTTAAGAATATTGGTAGATCGCGGCTGGGGCAAAACCCAATGAAACCCAGCCCCAGAGGGGTTTAGATGCGGTTATACTGTCCCTGACCCAACCTACAGAATTGTTAGTGGCCGCTGCCATACCTGCATCGTCGCTTTGCCCCGACTGTGATGGGCATTAGAGATCTCTGACGGCTCACCCTGTCGGTCTGCACTTTTCCTTAACCGTTTATGAACGTTCTTGAGAATTTCCCCTGGCTAACCGTCACGATCCTCTTCCCCCTCGTGGCAGGCCTTTTCATTCCCCTGATCCCAGACAAAGAGGGCAAAACCGTTCGTTGGTATGCCCTCACGGTCGGTCTAATTGACTTTGCCCTGATCATCTACGCCTTCTACACGGGCTACGACCTGGGCGAACCGGGCTTGCAACTGGTGGAGAGCTACACCTGGATTCCTGATCTTGACCTTAAATGGTCGCTCGGAGCCGACGGGCTCTCGATGCCGCTGATCATCCTGACGGGGTTTATCACCACTCTGGCGATCATGGCCGCTTGGCCCGTCACGTTTAAGCCCAAGCTCTTTTACTTCCTGATGCTGGCGATGTACGGCGGTCAGATCGCGGTCTTTGCCGTGCAGGATATGCTGCTCTTTTTCCTGGTTTGGGAACTCGAACTCGTTCCGGTCTATCTCATCCTCTCGATCTGGGGGGGCAAGAAGCGTCTCTACGCCGCGACCAAGTTTATTCTCTACACGGCGGGCGGTTCCCTGTTTATCTTGGTTGCCGCCCTGACTATGGCGTTTTATGGCGATACGGTCACGTTTGATATGGCGGCGATCGCCAACAAAGATATTGGCCTCGGCTTGCAATTACTCCTCTACGGCGGCTTCTTAATCGCCTACGGGGTCAAACTGCCGATCTTTCCGCTCCATACCTGGCTCCCCGATGCCCATGGCGAAGCGACGGCTCCGGCGCATATGTTGCTGGCGGGCATTCTGCTCAAGATGGGCGGCTATGCCTTAATTCGCATGAACGCGGGAATGCTGCCCGATGCCCATGTCAAGTTTGCGCCGGTGCTAGTGATTCTGGGCGTGGTGAATATCATCTACGCCGCCTTAACTTCCTTTGCCCAGCGCAACCTCAAACGCAAGATCGCCTATTCTTCGATTTCCCACATGGGCTTCGTACTCATCGGCATGGCTTCTTTTACCAATCTGGGCTTGAGTGGGGCGATCTTGCAGATGATCTCCCATGGTCTGATTGGGGCCAGCCTCTTCTTTATGGTGGGCGCAACCTACGATCGCACCCATACCCTGATGCTGGATGAAATGGGCGGCGTCGGCAAGCAGATGAAGAAGGTCTTTGCCATGTGGACAGCCTGTTCGCTGGCATCGCTCGCACTCCCCGGCATGAGTGGCTTTGTGGCGGAACTCATGGTCTTTGTCGGCTTTGCCACCAGTGATGCCTACAGCACCACCTTCCGGGTGATTGTTGTCTTGCTGGCTGCGGTCGGTGTGATCCTCACGCCCGTCTATCTGCTCTCGATGCTGCGAGAAATCTTCTACGGCGAAGAGAATCCAGAGCTGATCAAGAAGCAGGCGCTCATTGATGCGGAACCCCGCGAGGTGTTCATCATTGGCTCGCTGCTGGTGCCGATCATTGCCATTGGCTTTTACCCGAAGATTGCCACCCAAATCTACGACTCGACTTCGACCCAGTTGACGGCGATGCTGCGCGATCATGTCCCGGCGCTGGTGGCAGCGCCCACGGCATC
>JBMYQW010000046.1:0-17773 GCA_049601735.1 Spirulinaceae cyanobacterium | reverse complement strand
TTTTCCTTGGAGTGCTCTAAGCCCAATACCATTCAAACACCTGTGTCGCAGTCGCTAGCTCCACCCCCTCAGCCGCATCGATCAAAAACTGAATCTGCTTTTCGTCCGTCGCATCTTCCGGGATATAGGTCGTGCCAAAATCCGCATCGAGGTACGCGTAGCGATCCTGGAGCAACAAGCTGGACAAGGTCTGAATCTCATTAGTCGATGTTCCATTCAACATCGTGTTCAACACCGGGGTTTTCTGATCTGCATTGACCAAAAGCGGTGGCGTCACACTCTCATTTCCAGTTGGTAAACTCAGCCACTGTTCGGTTCCCCAATGCCCAGTGTCACCCACTACCTCTATCTCAAAAAGTGTCCGAAGCATTGACCGCGCTGTCGACTACAAATACTTCTGCAAGATCGCTGCTAGCTTCTCCTTAGTGGCAGTGGGCGCTTGATCCAGCGGCGTCAAAATCGCCGTCTTCAGTGCCTCGTGGGCATCGGAATGGGGCGGGCGAGCCGCCAGCCGCTCCACCACTTCCTGGATCACCTGCTGGGCATTGGTGGCATTACAGGTGAGGTTTTTGATGATCATCTCCACCGTCACGCTGTCGTGGTCAGGATGCCAGCAGTCGTAGTCTGTCACCAGCGCCAGGGTCGCGTAGGCGATCTCCGCTTCACGGGCAAGCTTGGCTTCGGTCAGGTTGGTCATGCCGATTACATCTGCGCCCCAACTGCGGTACAAGTTTGACTCAGCCTTAGTCGAGAAAGCGGGGCCCTCCATGCAAACGTAAGTGCCGCCTCGATGCAGCGTGACTGCATTGAGCGATAAACTTTCCACAGCATCGGCCAAGATTGCTGCCAGGTACGGGCAAACCGGATCACCAAAGGCGATATGGGCGACAATGCCCTCGCCAAAGAAGGTGGCGTTACGGTGCTGGGTGCGATCGATAAATTGGCTAGGGACAACAATATCGAGGGGTTTAACCTCAGTCTTGAGCGAACCGACCGCCGAAGCCGAAATGAGATATTGCACCCCGAGCTGCTTCATCGCGTAAATATTGGCGCGGAAGGGGAGTTCCGTCGGCAAAAGATGATGCGTCCGGCCATGCCGGGCCAAAAACGCCACAGGAACGCCGTTCAAGCTGCCCGTCATCATAGCATCGGAGGGCGCACCAAAGGGTGTCTCCAGGTTGACTTCCGTTAAGCCCTGGAGAGCCTCCATTTTGTAGAGTCCACTGCCACCGATAATGCCAATTTTGATTTGATCCATGGGTCGCTTTTGCCTTTGTTGAAAATTGCCGCGCCGACAAGCTGCGGTCAGTGTTTTAAATGAGCTGAAAGCCAAGCCTTTTAAGTAATCTGATCCAGGCGGCGCATATATTGCCACCAACGATTCAGGGGGTAATAGAGCACGGGAGCCCAAAGGCTACTGAGCACGGCTGAAGAAAGGGCAATCCGCTGATGTTCGGCCCAAATCAGGGAGATATTGCGAATGCCCTGCAAGCTGTATTGGATGGCGGTAATTGTCTCAGCCAAGACAGACATCCCAAAGACAATCAGGGCGATCGAGATAAAGTCCTCTTGGATATACCGCTGTTTCTGAATTTTGGCGGTGAGGACGCCCACAATCACCAAGCCAAGGATGTGAGAGGGGTAGTTGAGGGGCGCTTCAAGGAGGGTGATGCCTTCGGTGAGGGGTGCAACCCCGTCCAGTACGACGACATTGTCCAGAGACGTCAAACTGTCATAGATGAGCCCTAAAGCAATACCTGCGATCGCCCCCTCCCAGGGACTGCGCTTGACGCTCCAAACCACGACCCACATGAGAAGCCAATTAGGATGAATTCCCAGCAGTTCCGCCCCCGGCAGCCGGGTGGGCAGCACCAGAAGACAACAGAGGACTGAGCCAGCCACAATCAACCAATTGCAGAAATGACGAAAGCGCGGGGAAGATTCGATGAGTCTCAGCACGGTCAGGATGGGAAAACAGGATTAAGGGGTCGGCGATCGCAAGCCAGGATTATTTTGAGGGAGGGTCTGCGTTTCGGGCTGGGTGTTCGGGAGCTTTGGCGCTGCAAAGGGATGAATTACGACCCATTCGAGGTAGTCAAAGGGGACGGTGAACTTAACCGTAACTTCTGGAGCAGGGCTCTTTTCCAGATCAACGCGATCCACCGTGCCCACGGGAATGCCAGCGGGAAACAGGAAACTTGCCTCTGAGGTGACAATTTTGTCCCCAGGTTCGACATCGGGAACCTTATCAAAAAACTCCATGAGCGCCGGTTCTGCCTTGGCTCCCCGGATATAGCCGATCGCATCGCTGCGGGCAATTTTGACCCCCACTTTGCTAGTCGGGTCACTAATGAGCAGAATGCGGCTGGTATTCTCTTCAACTTCGACCACGCGGCCTACCAGACCGCCCGGTGCGCTGACAATATCCCCTTCCTTAATGCCCCGCGCCCGGCCCTGGTCGAGAAAGAGTTGCTCCCACCAATGATCCACGCTCCGACCGATCACCGCTGCAGGAATCAGTTCCGTCTTGTAATTCTGGGTGTATTTGAGCAGGGTTTGCAGCTCTTCATTTTGCTGCTCTAGCTCAACCACTTTCGCCTCTAGCTCACTGACGCGAGCATCTGACCAAAGCTCCTGGGGCGGTGGCCCGGTCTGAAACGGCTCCCTGAGCCGCGCATACAACTCAGCAACGGGCCCTCCCTGAGCCTGGCGTAAATAGAACGCCAATGCCAGAACCAGACCAATCATGAAAAACCGTGAGCCGTAACGTTCCCACCAGCGTCGCACTGTAAACATTCACCTAAAACCCAACTGATTGACGATCGCCCGCTTGCCGATCAGAAGCCGAGCAGGCGAGACCCCCGCTGGCGATCGCCAACCCTAGCATTATGGCATTGCGCGCGAACGACTGCTGAAGACCCGCTCTAGCTGCTTGAAGTTCTCCAGCACGCGGCCGGTGCCGAGAACCACGCAGCTCAGGGGATCAGCGGCAATATGGGTGACAATGCCCGTCTCGTGGCTAATCAGGGTATCAATGCCCTTGAGCAGCGCCCCGCCCCCGGCCAGCATAATGCCGCGATCGATTATGTCTGCTGCTAGTTCCGGCGGGGTCCGCTCTAGCGTGCGCTTCACCGCATCGACAATAACTGCTAAGGGCTCCGACATACTTTCGCGCACCTCAGAGGCTTTGATCGAGACGGTACGAGGCAACCCGGAGAGCAGGTGCAAACCCCGGACATCCATGGCGATCTCATCGTCCCCTTGCAAGGGGTAGGCCGAACCGATCGTGATTTTAATCTCCTCAGCGGTGCGTTCCCCCACCACCAGGTTGTGAACTTTCTTCATGTATTGGGTGATTGCTTCACTCAGCTCATCTCCCGCAACCCGTACCGACTCGCTCAGAACGGTTCCTTGCAGGCTCAAGACCGCCACTTCGGTTGTGCCGCCACCGATGTCAATAATCATGTTGCCGGTGGGTTCCGCCACGGGGAGGCCCGCACCGATCGCCGCCGCCACGGGTTCATCAATTAAGTAAACATCCCGCGCCCCAGCTTGGGACGCCGCTTCCATGACCGCGCGACGCTCCACACCCGTGACACCGCTCGGAATACCAATGACGATGCGCGGTGAAACTAAGGCTCGACCCTCATGAACTTGACGAATGAAATGCTTAAGCATCAGCTCGGCCGTGTCAAAGTCAGCGATCACCCCATCACGCAGGGGTCGCAGGGCAACGACATTTCCGGGGGTTCGGCCCAGCATCTTCTTGGCGTCTTCTCCGACCGCCAAGGGTACTTTGATGTCTTGGTCAATAGCAACAACCGAAGGCTCTTGCAGAACAATACCTTTGCCGGAGACATAAACCAATGTGTTGGCGGTACCTAAATCGATACCCATATCTCTCGATAGTGAAAGACGACTGAAGATTCCCACTCCTGTTTACGCCCCCAAGTGCATTTAAAAAGAACGATTGGTTGACTCGTGTAGATCCACAAGCGGCTATAGCGATAACCGATGTGGATCTTAATACGTTTTATTAGTATCGTCTAGGGTCATCTTCCGGACATCGTTCAGGAATTCTGAACAATTCACGTTTGATCATTAAGTTTAACTGCGGCAATGACCCCCAAGCCGTCGGGCTGGCTCGGGTCGGCTAGAATACATAGCAACTCATTTTTTACCCTATCGCAGCATCCCTTAACCATCATTAACCATGAGTCTCAACATCGTTCACCTCGTCGGGCGTGCTGGCAGTGACCCAGAAGTGCGCTACTTTGAAAACAACAGTTCTGTGTGCAAAGTTTCCCTGGCGGTCAATCGTCGCACCTCCAAAAGCGACCAACCGGACTGGTTCAAGCTGGAGTTCTGGAACAAGACAGCAGAAATTGCCGCCAACTATGTGCGCAAGGGCAGCTTGATCGGCGTGGAGGGAATGCTCAAGATCGATACCTGGACGAACCGCGAAGGTCATCAGATGTCTACCCCCGTCATTCGGGTCAACCGCCTCGACTTACTGGGCTCCAAGCGAGATAACAACCCCAGCAATATGGACAACTACGGCGGCGGTGAGTTTTAGGAACTGGCGATCGCTCCTTGTGTAAGATGTTCCTAGCGTCTTTAAAAAATTGAAGATCTGTACTAAAAGTGAGCCCGAAGGAGCGATCGCCCATGCCGGAACTAATGGACAAAGCCACCCTCAAACAGCGGTTTGAAGCGGTAAAAGCAAAGCAAGAATTTCTCCTCAACCTCATGGAGCAGCCGGATCTAGGTACGTTACGCCTGGATGTAAATCAGGCGCTGGAGGAGCTAGAGGAGTTGATCGAAGAGTACGAGCGGGTGATGGGGGATGAGGGATAACAAGACCCAATTGTAGTGCCGTGGCACAGCTAAAATGGTGCATTACTGTAGGGTGTGTTAGCGGAGCGTAACGCACCAGCCGCAAGTGTTTTGGCGATTTTGGCTATTGCACAGATTACAGCGTGTCACGGCACTACTGCTCGAAGATACTGCACTTTGAGACTATTCCCATCTACGGCCATTGAAACAGCAAGCCCCCCGTTTCCGGCGCTGGGGTCGTTGACTCTGCTTCCGGTTCATCACGATCGAGAAAGTTCTGATAGTCCGCCAAAATCTGAGCGGTGCGATCGCGCATTTGGCTATGGCGCTCGACCCCCTCAAAGGCATAGCGGTTGAGCTGGTGCTCCAGAATATAGACTTCAAGATAGTCTACCCGTGCACTCGTGTCTGGGTGGGTTGAAAGCCAGGCCGGTGGGCTCGGGTTATTTTGCTCCTCCAGGGTTTGCATTAGGTTGCGCACCCCATCGGCGGCATAGCCACTGGATGCCAGAATTCGCGTACCGAGGCGATCGGCCTGCCGTTCCATCTCCCGGCTGTAGCCAAAGACCAGCAGGTTCGTGGCCAGACCACCGAGGGGCAGATTGCCCACCACATTCGCCGTGAGTTGACCCCGGCTTACCAACTGGAAGCCATGGGAGAGCGCCGAATGGGAAATTTCGTGAGCTAACAACCCCGCGAGTTCCGCTTCTGTCTCCGTTTGAATAATTGCCCCCGCATTAATAAAAATCTTGCCGCCTGGCAAAGCAAAAGCATTGAGATTTTCATCCAGAATGACGTGGAACTCATAGGTGAATTCATCCCGCCCCGCCACGGCGGCTAGGGCTTGACCCACTTCATTGACGTAGGCTAGGACGGTCTCGTCTTCAAGCATCGGCGCGACTTCCAGGACTTGGTTGGCGATGCGCTCGCCAATGCGATCCTCGCCCTGGAGCAGCAAGATCGTGGTTTGGGCGGTGGAGAGGGGACCAAAAATATTGCCGGTCAAGGCAAAGCTGGCAATGCTGGTGAGAATGCCGCCAATA
This sequence comes from Spirulinaceae cyanobacterium, assembly GCA_049601735.1. Classification (GTDB taxonomy): domain Bacteria; phylum Cyanobacteriota; class Cyanobacteriia; order Cyanobacteriales; family Spirulinaceae; genus SIO3F2. Next base: position 11,894 of record JBMYQW010000046.1, on the reverse strand, counting down.
ATATTGTTGGAGACACGACGCTTGAGTTTGCCCCGGTAGCGATCGAAGTTTTCATCCGCTAACAACTCAAAGGCTTCGGCCTCCGGGTGTTCCGGGTCAAAGAGCACAAACTGCCGCGCCAATAGACTCGCTTCGAACCATTGCTCCGTATGTTGATAGGCGTCGATCGTCGCCGCGACTAACTCGGGTTCGCCGGGATAGATAGCCGCGCCCCCAGCGAGAATTTCTACCGCCCGTTCGTAGCGTTCCTGGCGCAGGAGGTGCTGGCTATATTCGATGTAAATCGGGATGAACTGGGGCTGGGCTTCGAGGAGCAGTTCAGCGGGAGCCGCAATTTTACTGGACAAATTATCTTCTAACCCTTCTTGGAAGTAGCGCCAATAGACCCCCCCGGCAGGCGAGAGCAATGCCGGGTCATGAATGGCGTCAGCGGGCGGTTCGTAGTCCGTTTCTTGCTCGAAGGGGGGTTTAGCCTCCTGGTACAGACTAGTGGCTTCGGGAATCTCGCCCGCTTGCCAATGGCGATCGCCCAACATCAGCAGCTCTTGGCGAATTTGTTCTGCCTCACTCAGGGGCAGCGGGTCGGTAGAGACTTGGGTGCTCTGGGGCGGGTCGGGCTCTTTGGTGGGGCTAACCGTGGGCGTTGTGCCGTCTTCGATCGCGGCGGGCTCACTAGCGGCCTCGTCTATGGGTGTGGCTTCCGGCTCGTCGGGTGTGGCAGGTGAGGGCTCCGATTGCGCTACGGTCAGTGGTGCAGCAGCAGGGGTCGGTACGAGGGGCTCAAACCCCGTCAGCGGCGGGGAATTGTCGGGTATTGTGCTTTCCGGCGGTGGGCTCTCGGTTTGGTGCTGGCCAGGGCGATCGCTGCCCTTGTCTCCGGTCTGGGGTGTGATGACAGGGACAGTAGTGGCCGTTACGGTGAGTTCTGCTCGCTCGGCAGCTTCTTGGGCCAGGACAGCGGCGAATTCCGCTGCGAACGCAGCGGGGGCGTCAATTCCTAAGACCGCGGCCCAGAGCAAGGGCAGCATCAATACAGACCGAGACAATTTCATGGCACAATTTGCAGAACAGAATGTTTAGGATCGGTCATCAGCACCATTCTAGAAGCCTTATGGAACAAGCCACCCAGCGCCTGACTCAAAAAACAGGGAGCGGGGCGGTAAGCTAGATATAACAATCAGGTTGAGGTCGAAAGCATGACCCCCCTGGACTGTTGCTGACCCGGTTATGCCCATTGTGACGTAGATCCAGGGGGATTGTTGCCATGATGTTCCGGCGAATTTTTGGCAAATTCCTGGATCTGTCGAATTCCTGATCTGGCCCATGCCGGTCTAGCGAATTTCCGGCAGTGAATTTCCGAAAAAGTCTTATCCAACCCTTGGTTTCGTTTTTCGTTTCTTCTGAATTGCCCCCTCTCCCTTGTCCCGATCCGATGCTAACCCTTGCTCTCCAAACCGCTGACGCTCACCTTTGGGGGTCGGTTCAAAAATGGTTTAAGTCTCCTGAGGTGCAGGTGTTGCCCTGGGGTCGCCTCTATGCTGAGGCGGATCGCCCAATCGCCGTGGACGATATCCTCCATCGGGCGATCGCTCTCGTTGAGCGTCACTCCGATGCCAAAATGGTCATCGACAGTACCTTGAGTTTGGGGGGAACACCGTCAGACCCACCAGAACAACAGCCGCTGTCCTCGTCCTCCGGTCGCACGCTGGCCTGGGACAAGCAAAATGCCCTGGCGATCGCCGAGCAAGCCTTGAATACGCCCATGGCCCGGACGTTGGGTCTCGTCATTACCCAACAGGTTTTCTGGCAACTTGCCCATGCCGGGCGCTACGATCTGCGTTTAGTGGCGCAACTGGCTCCTCCCGCGTCGGATCAGCCCCCCTCCACTGCCCAACGGATTTCTCTGTTTGAGGTGTTCAATGGGGAACCTGCTGAACGACGGGCCAAGAAGCAAGAGACCAAAACCCAATTTGAACAAGCCCTGTTCCTCTATCTGTTAGGATTCTGTGCTGAAGCGGAATGCCTGTTTGCCAACTGCCTCCAGCTCAATCCCCAAGACGCAGTGGCCGCCCATTACGTTGCCTGCTGCCAGGCGGCATTGACTACCCAGGATGAGTGATTGCGTCCCTGCTTCTGGAGACCATTATGATTGAGCCCGTTGTTATTGAGCCCATTATGATTGAAACCCTCGTTATTGACCGGGTCTAAGCCACGGAAACGTCTTCACTACGGCAAACAGCCATGAGCAAACCACGAACAGGCGATTTGGTCTTGGGCGGACAAACGCAAGCGCAGTTGGGAACTGCGCCACACCAGAGCCCGGCCTCCTCGAATTGGGTCTTGGGGGGGCTGGAGGGGGTTAAAACCCGTCTGAACCACCCAACGGCTGAGGTTCGCTGTCAGGCTTTAGCGGAGGCGCTCAACTATGGGGAGGAGGGGCTAAAACTGGTGTTAGCTGCTCTAGCACATCCTCAAGCACGAGTACAATGGACAGCTCATCAAGTTCTTCAGGACTGGGCCGAGCAAGTCAAGCCGTTCTTAGAGCACGATCGCCGCGATCTCAAGGCGCTACTGACGCTCCGCTCCCATAACCCCTGGCCCCTGTTCAGTTGCCTGCAAACCTGGACGGCACATCCCCAGAGCATTACTAGCCTGGCGATCGCGCCGGATTCGCAACTGTTGGTCAGTGGTAGCCAGGATAAAACACTCAAGCTCTGGTCACTGTCTCAAGACCCTGTGTCCCCAATTAATGCGCCCCCAGTCAACGCAAAATCAACCTTTCGCGGCCATTCCGATTGGATTTCGGCGATCGCCTTCGCGCCCTCCCCAACCGCGGGCCCATCCCGCCTGATCAGCAGCAGCATGGATCGCACAATCAGGGTCTGGGCAATGCCCACGGGCAACTTGCAACGGATTTTGACCCTGCCTGAGCATTTTGTTAAAAGTCTGGCCCCCACGCCGGATGGTCGACAGCTCCTCAGCGGGGGTTTGGATGCCGTCTTGCAGCTCTGGGACCTCACCACCGGCCAACCCAGCCAGGCTTGGCAGCGCCACCAGAGCGGGATTCAATCGGTTGCCGTGAGCCCGGATGGCTGCTGGGCCGCCAGTGGCAGTGCCGATGGCGTGATTCATCTCTGGGATCTCGCGGCTGGCAAATGGTTCGGTCAATTGCAAGGCCACCTCCAGATGGTGACGCAGTTGGTTTGGGGGCGCGATCGCCGCACCTTACTCAGCAGCAGTATTGATAAAACGATTGTGCTCTGGGATCTGAAGCAGCGCAGCCTCAGTCATCGCTTCTTAGGACATTTTGGCGCAGTGAATTGTCTGGCTCTCAGCCACGATAGCCGTACGCTCTTTAGCGGCGGAGCAGACGGTGTCATTCATATTTGGGATTTACGCACTCGCCGTCTATTACATACCCTCCGAGGACACCAAGCGCCGATCTATGCTTTGGGCATCACTGCCTATTGCCGACGCATCATGACAGGTAGTGAGGATGGCGTGATCAACATTTGGGGCGTGGAAGGCACTTAAAAGAACATCTCTGCGTTAGGCAATCTTTTGCTCTGTAAGCCTTCTCCCCTCACCCCCAGCAGAGATATCTGCATTATTCTAACAGCGTAAAGACTGTCTGTAACTGCTTGATATCATTGGCATAGCCCTTCTCGCAGTCATCGCTGGAGCCGAAGGCTGGGACGAAATCGAGCTCTATGGTCAAGGGAAAGAAGAATGGCTCAAAACCTTTCTGGAATTGCCCAATGGTATCCCCTCAGCAGACACATTTGCCAGAGTCATCAGTAGCCTAGACCCGGAAGCCATGGAGAGCGGATTTCAGAGCTGGGTCAGCCAGTTAGCGGATGGTCTGGCAGAGCAACTCGTCGCCTTAGATGGGAAAACCTCACGGGGGTCATACGACCGGGAAGGAGGGGTAAAAGCCCTGCAACTGGTGAGTGCCTGGTCATCGGAGCAGCGACTGGTGCTCGGTCAATGCCAGGTTTCATCAAAATCGAATGAAATCACTGCTATTCCCGTTCTCATTGAGCAACTGAATGTCAAGGGTGCGATGGTGAGTATCGATGCGATGGGAACGCAAACCGCCATCGCTACGAAGACCGCTCTCGGCTGCGTCGTGACCATGCCCCTCGTAATTTCTCTTTGCTGCAACGTTTATCCCTGAATCTTTTTTATATGCATTTACCCTGGGAGGTTTCGGAGGCTCTCTATCTACCAATCAAGCTCTTTAGGCTTTAGGGTGCGTCCAGAGTCTCTCCGTTTTTCCCTTCTCACGATACGTCATAAGGACGCTTCGCTAACATACAAGGGTGCGTTAGGCGATCGAGATTTTAGATTTTTTGTTCTAGTACCGATTCGCCGTAACGCACCGATTCAAGATGCTTTGAATGGGTTGTGGTGCGTTACGCAGGAGACAGGATTATTCCAATAGAATCAATACCTTGACCTGCTGACGCATCCTACGACTGTTGATTGAAAATACTGTGATTGGTTTGTGGTGGGCAATGCCCACCCTACAACTACAATTAATCCGATATTTTTAAAGCCAGAAGGGTGAATATCGAAGGCAGAAGGGGCGATCGCTTTTCAAACAAAACGAAGGCAAAATTCAGAACAAGCTGTTGGACTAATCCAAACCACCTATTCATCCTTCATCCTTCTGCCTTCATCCTTTAAAAGCGTTTCCAACTAATCCGATTTAACCCAATCGGTAGGGAACTGAATACAAGCTCGAAACCTATCACGAGTCCAAAAACAATTTTCCAACTAATCCGATTTAACCCAATCGGTAGGGAACGCTGCTGCTGCAAATCTAGCAGATATTGTGGCATCGGTTTCCAACTAATCCGATTTAACCCAATCGGTAGGGTTACGGCCCTTGTCGAGTTATGCGGTTTTAGCCGCATACTGTTTCCAACTAATCCGATTTAACCCAATCGGTAGGGAGTACCGATCTAGAAGCCTTACCCAGAGCGGGTTTCGGGAGCCAAATCTGCACATCTCCATTTTTAGCATCCGCCACGCCTCCAAAACAGCAAAATTCACAGTCTGAAACACTGGCCCCATCAGCATTTGGCACATCTCAACGAAAGAATGAGGGTTTGAGCGATTTGAGGAGATGGGGCCGAACCGAACCGAAAAACCCCCTCAAACCCTTGCCCCACATTAATCAGAGCGAACTCAACCCACCCTCACCCCCCTTCGCAAAGATTTATAAACCATCACCCGAGTCAACCCAATCCAACTCGCCCCTTTGAGCCGAAGCAGACCCGCCCGATATAATACGACTTGCTCCTCATCTGTCTGCCCCCATGATCTTCCCCGAATTTTCCCAATTCCAAGCCCTGGCCCAGCAAGGCAACTTTGTTCCGGTCTATCGGGAATGGGTCGCAGATCTTGAAACGCCCGTTTCCGCTTGGTATAAGGTTTGCGCGGGGCATCCCTACAGCTTCTTGCTTGAATCCGTTGATGGCGGCGAAACCCTCGGACGCTATAGCTTCTTGGGCTGCGATCCGGTGTGGGTGCTCGAATCGCGCGGCGATGAAACCGTGCAGCGACAGCGGGACGGCCAGGAGCAGCGGTTTACGGGCGACCCCTTTACGGTGCTCACCGACTGTCTGGCCAGCTACCAACCCATCACCCTGCCCGAACTGCCCCCCGGCATTGGCGGGCTCTTTGGCTTTTGGGGCTATGAACTGATCCGTTGGATCGAGCCCACCGTGCCAATCCATGCCGCCACCGAGACCGACTTGCCCGATGGGGTGTGGATGCAGGTGGATAACCTGATTATTTTTGACCAGGTGAAGCGGAAGATTTGGGCGATCGCCTATGCTGATCTCCGAGACCCCGACGTTGATTTACGCACGGCCTATCAGGCGGCCTGCGATCGCGTCACCAAGTTGGTGCTCAAGCTACAACTGCCCCTCCCCACCGAAGCCAAGCCTTTGGAGCCCTCGGTTTTGACCAATGGGCCGGTTAACTTCCAGAGCAACATACCCGAAGCCCAGTTTTGCGAGAACGTCACCAAAGCCAAGGACTACATTGTGGCGGGGGATATTTTTCAGGTCGTGATTTCCCAGCGCCTCTGGACGCAGTACCACGGTCAGCCCTTTGATCTCTACCGAGCCTTGCGCTTGATCAACCCCTCGCCCTACATGGCTTACTTCAACTTTGGCGACTGGCAACTGATTGGTTCGAGCCCCGAGGTGATGGTCAAAGCCGAGAAAACGGAAGGAGCGCAAATGCAGGCCCTGGTGCGTCCCATTGCCGGAACCCGGCGACGCGGCGCAACGCCGTCGGAAGATTTGGTGCTAGAACAAGACCTGCTCGCTGACCCCAAGGAAGTGGCCGAACATATCATGCTCGTGGACTTGGCCCGCAATGACCTCGGGCGCGTCTGTACCTGGGGCTCGGTTCAGGTGGATGAGCTGATGGTGATCGAACGCTATTCTCATGTGATGCATATTGTCAGTAATGTGGTCGGCAAACTGGCTGAAGGCAAAACCGCTTGGGACTTGCTCAAGGCTACCTTTCCTGCCGGAACCGTCAGCGGTGCGCCCAAGATCCGGGCGATGGAGATTATCCATGAACTCGAACCGGAACGGCGTGGGCCCTATTCCGGGGTCTACGGCTATTACGACTTTGAAGGGCAACTCAACAGCGCGATCACGATCCGCACGATGGTTGTGCGCCCGGAAACAACCGATCAACATACCGTTGCTGTCCAGGCGGGGGCGGGACTGGTGGCGGACTCCGTGCCGGAGAATGAATATCAGGAGACGCTCAACAAGGCGCGGGGCTTGCTCACTGCGATTCGATCGGTGCAGTAATCAGGCTACTGCGGCGTCCCACACCCGACCCACCCCGGTCGGCGCGACGCGCGACCGCCCCTCCCCAGAGGGGATTTTTTGATCTCCGCTGGGGAGGAGTACCCGTAGGGGGAGGTGGGTCGGCCCACTCAAACTCCCACCAGGAACTGAATACGGTGTTAATTAAGCCCACACCAATGTAGGCATTGCCTACCCTGCGGGAGTTAGAGACGACTACGAAGCCGTCATAATCACCGCTTCGTAGGGAATGACGCCCGTATCTTTGCCCTTGATGCAGCGGGCGACGCCGCGGGAGAGGTCGAGGGTGCGGGGGGGAATGTAGGGGCCGCGATCGTTGATGCGGAGAATCACCGAAACATTGTTATCCAGATTCGTCACCTTGAGGTACGTATTAAACGGCAAGGTCTTGTGGGCGGCGGTAAAGGCCTCTTGGTCGTAGGTTTCCCCGTTGGCAGTCATCCGACCATGGAAATAGGGGCCGTACCAGGAGGCTGTGCCATCGAATGCTTCTTCTGTTAACGCCAAGCTGTACATGGCTTCTTGGGCTTCAACCAGTTCTAAAGCCTCGGCGCCGAGGGCTTCTCGAATTTTATTGACCCATTCAATCACCAGCAGTTCGGGGTTTTCATCATCGTCGAGCTGAATGTCGTCATTGAGTTGGAGGACGATGCGATCGCCCATCCGAATGGCCGGTCGCCCCTTGAGCTGAGTCGGCATAATTTGCGCTGGATCAAGATCTGGGGTAGCAAGGGTGGTTTGTAGGGATGCGGCAAAGGCATCCACCCAAGCTAGCTCGGGACGCTTGAGAATCAGTTCGCCATTCACCCAGAGGTAGAACTGTTCATCACCTGGGGTTAGGGTTTCGGCAACGGTGGTGTAGAGCTGTTGCCAAACGTGCCAGAGTTCACTGGACTCACTGTCGAGGACAGGGGCATGAGCATGGTCAGTCACTTCTACTTGGGGGGCAGCGGCGTCAACCGATTGACGCAGGGTTGAGGAAACAAGCCGGGCCATCTGGCGACGTACATTTAAGGTATCGCCCACTTCGGTCTCCGGCAAATTCCGGGGCAGGGTATCTCGCACAGTTCCCTCCCACCCCTCAGCGTAGGCCGGACAAGTGTTGCGGGTTTTATCCACCGACCAAGCCACCTGAGCTTCGCTCAAGTCCGTTGAGTCTCGGCCGGCCGCCTTGGCGAGATAGAGACCCACCGCCAGGGAGCTATTTTGATCAAGGGGGTTGAGGGCTTGCCAGGGGCGATCGCTAGCCTGGGCAGAATCTGGTGGAATGGGTAGATCCAACTGCTCTAACCGCTCAAGAAAACTGGAGGCTGAAACCAATGCAAGGGTAGTCCAGGAGATGACCCAAGCCCGCTTTTGTACTGACATGGGCAACTTGGAAATTAACTAAACTGCAACTTTGAACACAAATCTTAAAAACCACTAATCCAGTATAGTAAGATTTGGCTCGATCAACACAACCGTTGAGAAACCTCTCCCAGCACCAATTACCAATTGCTTGGGTTTATCAACTGTTGAGCACGCCTCATTATCTTTGCTTATTGCTCGTATACGAAATGACAATCTTTGCTGGGGTATGGCTGTAGAATACCTCGCTCTGTCCCTGGGGCCAAGCAATGATTCGGACAGGGGCAGTCCTCTGTTGTTGTCCTGTTTCGGGTGTGTCATGGATTAGGGCGTGTCATCAATTAAACTCAGAAGCCTTATGGAACGAACAAGGGATAGAGCGCCCGACTCAAAAAACAAGCAAAGGGGCTGTACGCTAGATATAGCAATGGTTTGAAACCTAAATAATGACAGCCCCTAAGTCTCGGCTGCTATAGGTCTCGGCTGCCATAGGTCTCGGCTACCGGATGAGCGTAGCCACAAGACATCCAGACCAAACTCTACCCACGCATTACTATGGACTTACCGTTTTACATCGTGGATGTCTTTGCCCCACGCCCCCTGACGGGCAATCCGCTGGCGGTGGTACAAGTCACCACCGCCGCCCAGCTGGATGATCAGCGGTTTCAAGCGATCGCCCGCGAGATGAACTATTCCGAGACCACGTTCATCCTCGACACCACCCCCCGTGAATCGGGATATCCGGTACGCATTTTCACCCCAGATCAGGAACTGCCCTTTGCGGGGCATCCCACCTTGGGAACGGCCTACGTGCTGCTCAAGCACATCCTGACCAAACCCCAACACCCCATCACCCTAAGCCTCGCGGTGGGCTCCATTCCCGTGACGGTGGAGCCCCAGTTGGGCCGAGAACTGCTGTGGATGCGGCAAAACCCGCCGGATTGGGGCCAGACCGTGCCGATCGCTCCCCTCACCGAAGTGTTGGGCCTCGATGCCACCGCCTTCGACCCTGCGCTGCCGATCCAGGAGGTCTCGACAGGTGTGCCGTTTTTGATCGTGCCCCTGCGCCGCTACGCCGACCTTGACCGGATTGTGATCAATCGCGCCGCTTACTATCAGTTGATCGCACCACTGGCGGCCAAAGCAATTCTGGTCTTTTGTCCCGAGACGCGATCGCCCGAACAACAGCTCGCGGTGCGGATGTTTGGCGAGGCGATGGGCGTTCCGGAAGATCCGGCCACGGGCAGCGCCAATGGCTGCTTGGCCGCCTACCTGAGCCAGCATCAAGTTCTCGGCATGGCAACAGTAGATATCCGCGTAGAGCAGGGGGCTCAGATTCAGCGACCCTCGATCTTGCATCTGCGATCGCGCCCCGGCCCGCAGGGAATTGAAGTCCAGGTGGGTGGGCAAGTGATGCCGATCGCCCAGGGGGTTTTGACGCTTTAACCCTCGCCCTGCGGATTAAGTTATATGGTCAGGGGCGCTGACGCACTCCCCCCACAAGGCAAGATAAAACCATCACTGTAAGATTGCTGATCAGAACAGATCTGGCTCACCGTAAATCCATGCTCGAACATGATGTGCTCATCGTCGGCGGCGGCCTCAGCGGTTGTCGCGCCGCCCTCGAAATCAAACGCCGCGCACCCGAGACCGATGTGGCGCTGATCGCCAAGACCCACCCGATCCGCTCCCATTCCGTGGCCGCCCAAGGGGGCATCGCCGCCAGCCTGCAAAATGTTGACCCGGACGATGGCTGGGAAGCCCATGCCTTCGATACGGTCAAGGGTTCCGACTATCTGGCAGATCAGGATGCGGTGGAAATCCTCACCCAAGAAGCCCCGCAGGTAATCATTGACTTGGAGCATCTGGGGGTTTTATTTTCGCGCCTGCCCGATGGGCGCATTGCCCAACGGGCCTTTGGCGGTCACTCCCATCAGCGCACCTGCTATGCTGCCGACAAGACGGGTCATGCCATCCTCCATGAGCTGGTGAATAACCTGCGCCGTAACGGTGTACAGATTTACGACGAATGGTATGTGCTAGAGCTAATCCTGGAAGAAAATCAGGCTAAGGGCATCGTGATGTATCACTTGCTGGATGGGCAACTGGAGGTGATGCGGGCCAAAGTTGTGATGTTTGCCACGGGCGGCTATGGGCGCGTCTTTAACACCACCTCCAATGATTTTGCCTCCACGGGGGATGGTCTGGCGATGTGTGCAAGGGCGGGGTTACCCCTCGAAGATATGGAATTTGTGCAGTTCCATCCCACAGGACTCTATCCGGTGGGCGTGCTCATCTCTGAGGCGGTGCGGGGGGAGGGCGCTTATTTGCGCAACAGCGAGGGCGATCGCTTCATGGCAAATTATGCCCCCAAGCAGATGGAACTCGCCCCGCGAGATATTACCTCGCGGGCGATCACCCTAGAGCTGCGGGCCGGGCGGGGGGTGCATCCGGACGGTTCACCCGGCGGCCCCTTTGTGCATCTGGACTTGCGTCACCTGGGCCAAGAAAAAATCATGAGTCGCGTCCCCTTCTGTTGGGAGGAAGCCCATCGCCTCGTGGGCATTGATGCGGTGCAAGAGCCGATGCCGGTGCGCCCCACGGCTCACTATTCTATGGGTGGCATTCCGGTGAATACCGCTGGGCGGGTGCGCTGTAGTGCCACCGAGTTGGTGGAAGGGTTCTTTGCGGCAGGAGAAGCGGCCTGTGTTTCGGTGCATGGGGCGAACCGTTTGGGCAGCAATTCACTGCTCGAATGTGTGGTTTATGGGCGACGAACGGGAGCAGCGATCGCTGACGCCCTGCCCGGTCGCAGCCTGCCAGCAGTAAATGAGCAGCAATATCTCCAGGCGGCCCGCGATCGCCTCCAGTCTCTCCTCGACCAACCGGGCACAGTTCGAATTGGCGCTCTGCGGCAGCAGTTCCAAGACACCATGAGCGAGCATTGCGGTGTGTTCCGCACCGCCGAGATCATGACAGCGGGCTTGGCTGAAATTCAGCGGCTCCGGCAGCAATTCGCTACCCTCAAACTCGATGACCGGGGAACTTGCTGGAATACTGAACTGATCGAAGCAATCGAACTTCAGAGCATTATGGTCGTAGGGGAAACCATTCTGGCATCTGCCCTCCAGCGTCAGGAGAGCCGAGGCGCCCATTCTCGTGAAGACTTCCCCGCCCGAGATGATGCGCAGTTCTTGCACCATACCCTTGCCTACGCCGCAGCGGAGGGAGTCAAGATCGAGACGATGCCCGTGGTGGTGAATCGGTTTGAGCCCAAGGAACGTAAGTATTAGAGTGGATTGACCGACCAAAATCCTGAGCCCTCACCCATGTTCTTCGACAAGCTCAGGGCATCGCTTCCTCCTAGCAAGGTGAGGAACGTTGCTAGGAGCTGTCGTCAGTTAGACTTCAAACTCTTGTGATGTATGACTGACTTACAGCCCCTTTTTCTGTTGTTTGGATCGGGCGCTCGACCCCTTGTCCCGTAAGGCTTCTGACTCTAACTGATGACACGCCCTACATCAGGTCAATCATTCTGATTCCCTTTCGCTCTATAGCTGTGAGCTAGGTCGTTTTTTGAGTGGAGGCAAGACATCCTGACATTGCAGAAAATGATGCTCTGCTACGAAGCGTGAACGACGCAAATTTGTTGCGATCTGGATCAGGATTGAGGATTTGAGATTGTCC
>JBMYQW010000045.1:0-17947 GCA_049601735.1 Spirulinaceae cyanobacterium | reverse complement strand
ACTTCTAGCTCACTGCGCAGACGATCGTAAAAGGCTCGCCCCCACCACAAGCCAAAGGTATAGAGAGCAAAAGGTGTTGCCTCACCTGTTTCCGCTCGGAGAGCCTGATGGATACTCTGTAATAACAGCTCAGAAATGGCAATGAGACGATTGCCCTGACGGGTGGTAAGCAAACCCGTGGCTGGGTCTGCTTTCACATAAGTTCGTTCGGCAAAATAATTGCCAGGAATTTGAGTTGTCATATGCTTAACCACTCCGTAGCCATTTGCAGGTAGGGCAAAATAAAGGGCACTTTGTCCGCAGGCAATTGCTCTTGCACCGCCTGTTGTAAGGCTTGATAGACACGAGCATTAATCTGCTGTTTCCGCAAAGCTTGCATGATGTTTTGCATCCAGTATAAGAATCGATCCTTTAGCATCTCTTCATCTTGCAACAACATAGCAGTCGCACAGGCTCGCAGCACAGAAGCCATATCAGTTTGGCAGCGATCGCCACCATCTTCGGTATACCGATTAGGAGTAGTTTGACTAAGGCGAGCGACCGCACGGGCTACAATCTCAGCTTCATGGGTCTGGAGCAGGTCGTAGGTTTGGCGACGTTGCGGCCAGGTAGCGATTATCTGCTCCAAAGACTGAACATCACTGGGACTCAGGTAAGCACCATCGGCTCGTTCAAGGGCAGTTTCAATCAAGGTCAACATAAACTGTAGTAGATGTATGGGTTTGTGAATAAAAAGAGAAGAGGAAGAAGTCAATCATTCAAAATTTTTCTCGGCGTTAACGCTAGGAATTCACTCTGGGAATTCAACCAGAAGATCCCCCAGCAAACTCAAATCTTCTGTGGTAGCCGTAGCAGTAACCCTCCCGTCCTGCCAGGAAATCTCCGTCACAAACTCAGCCACGGACAGAGCCGCCAAATTGGTAAAGCCGTCCAGACCTACCAAAAAAGAACTGGGATGAGGTTCTTCTGGCTCAAGAAGCGTTTCGGGAAGGGTAGCAGGCAGGTCGGAAATTTCAGGAACGCCCAAATCTTCGTCGTCATCACCCCAGGCTACTTCGTCGATCGCATCGCCAAAGGAGAGATCTGTCTCAACATTAGCACTAGCTCTTGGCCAGTTAATGTAGGCCAGTAGCTCTTGAGCAGAGAGATATTCCAGCCCCTTCAAACCGTCCAGTCCGAAGATGAAAGACATGGGGGGAGGAGGTGGGGAAGGGACGGATTCTAAATCCCGCACACGAGGGATGAAGGTCTCTTGGGCATAGCGCTTACGGTTTGGGGATGGCAGCCCGAACAGCTTGCGAACTCCCACTCCAATTCTGCGCCACAATGCCCTCAACCATTGCCAAGGGCGAATCCGGTTCGATTGTCGAGGAGGATGATAGGAATTCAAGATTGCTCTCCTCCTGACGAGGCTTGAACTTGGGAGGGCGCGTCGGGATTTTGGAAGCGCTGTTCAATTTCGGCTGCTGTTGCCCCAGAACTCAACCAAAACTCTGCTGCTTTAACCCGCTTCTCGGAACTAATGAGGAACCGACAGAAGGAATCTCCCATGGAGTAACACTGGACTTCAATACTGCTCAGGCTGCGCTCAAAGGCTACAGAGAAAAAACCCGCCAATAGACCAGCATAGAGGAAACAAACCGGTTTACCGACATTGCCCAGGGTTTTAGCCACTGCCGAATCATACAAGTCAATAAAGATGAAGCCATTTTTGACTGAATTGAGATCGACCGACCATTTTCCCCACCCTTGGGTTCTAAATGGCCACCACCAGGTTTCTAGTGCAAATCGCAAATTAGCGGTTTTGAAGGTCAATTCATAGTCTTTCTGAAACCAGGCCTTGAAGGCTTTGGCGTCTTCTGTGCCCCAGTTTTTACCGATGAGATAGACAAGCCAACCTGACGCTTCCCCCACTTCATGTTCTAGTCCTTTTTGTAGTCCAATAATAAAGTCTTCCGTGGCCAAGAGATTTTGTTGGTGGTTCCAATCAAAAATTTGCCCACTTTCTCGCCGGAATTCAAAGAAGTTGTACCGACTGTAATGGCAATGTTGCAAAAAGGGTTGAGATCGGGGGGCGGTTGGAGCTGCTCGCTCAGTCATAGATTTTCTCCTCTAATGAATGGATAAAAGTCAATGGTCAGGTGTTCAATAATCTTGCCATTAATCATCGGTTTGCAACATGGCGCCTAAGTTCGTCTCAAAGTCATGATCCATTTGAGCCATCTTTTCGAGTGCCGATCGCAAAATTAATTTGTTGGCTTCCACCAAAATCTCACCAGTATAGGGATGAAAGAGGTTTTGGCTCGCCCGTTGACCAATCAAGGCCTTGAGTTCTCCCAAGGAACCGACGTACATACCCCGAGGGACTTCCACCACCACACCATCGTCCAAAACACGCGTTTGACAGGCCAGTCGTGAGTTGGCTTGAGCTGTATCAATAAACCCTAAGGTCAATTGTTCTTGCGGGGTGCGTGGATTCAGGGCATCCAGCCCGGCTTGAATGTAGACATGGCAGGTTGCGCAACGCCCTTGGGCACCACAAGCCTGCAAAATGTTCATTTCGTTTTCAACCAAAGCCTGCAAGAGGGTATTGTTGGCATTGATGCCAATGTCTTGATCTAGGGGCTGTAGCTTGATTTTCTTCACAATGACTTGACTCCAGAGCAGATTAACCTAGGGCAACACCCTCTTTAACCCCTCTGAGATGTCTTCTTTGCGAAGTAAGGTAGGAAAATCGACGATAATCCGTTGGCATTCTTGCTCAAAGCAAAGTATCCAAGCTTGGATACTTTGTAGCTGCGCTGGATCAACAACACTGTCTTGCAAGCTGCCTGGAATCGTCACCTGGCCAAAATGATCCACTTGCCACTCGCCTAACCAGGGATGTTCGACCACAATTCTTTTATGCGCCTTGCGCCAATAGTTCCCGATCGCAAGGGAGCCAAAATAGTTGATCGAAACGCAGGTTAACTCCGCTAATGCTTCACAGACAATGCTGCAAGTCAGTTTCTCTGGTTGGGCTCGGGCGGATTTGAGTGGGGTAGACTCGGAACTATCCGGGAGCACGCTTTTAGCGTGAGCAGCAATGGTTTCAGGGGAATACGGCAGAATTTGCTCAATTGTCGTTTGTAGATGAGTACAGGACTGGGCATTCCCCTGCACGACATCGTAAGCACCCCTGCGAAGGGCCCAATCCCGAAAGTACTGACTGACGGGTTGGTGGGAGAGCAAGATGATGGGGAGATCTTGCCAACGATCGCGGCATTTTCGAAATAATTCGAAACAATTAGACTCTGCTAAATTGCCCAGCAATAATAAATCTACTGATTTCTGGGTCAGAATCTCCAGCAGTTGAGAGGTGGTTGAACAGGGACCCGTGATCGGCCATCCTGCGTGTTCTAAGGTTGTCATGAGGGGCTCAACGAGCCCGACCTGGCATTCTGCCAAGACAATGCGGGCAGGCCAAGGACTGGGATTAATGGTCATGGCCTGTCCAACCTTCAAGGAGGAGGGTAAAGCAGCAGTTATATGGTGATGGTATGTAGCCATAAGCTGTAAATGCTCCAGCTAAGACAAGTTGACAGCAGCAGTTTCAAGGACAGCTATAGAAAGCCAAAAAAGGGTCAATATATCCTTGCTCAAAAAAACTTAAAGCCGTTTCTTTGCTCAGGGCTGTATACCCGAAATCCATAGTTCATCCGCGAAGGTGTGGGTATCTGGGTCATTCGCAGAATCTTAAATTTTACTTAAGTTTTAAGTATAGGATGAACACTTCGGAAACGAAAAAACGAATCAAAGTAAATTAACAATTCTTAACGAGGCGACATTTGTGCCTTAACGCGATGTGTAACTTCCTCGCAATATTTGTCAAGAAGGCTTTTTAACCATAGGACGTGCCATCAATTAATCTCAGAAGTTTGGTGGGTGGGACAAGTTCTCACACCTGTCCAACAAAAGTAGCTAGGGGTTACACCCCTCACTGTGACTGAATTTTAAATTCAGAATCATGACAGGCGCTCGTAATTTCTCGCAAGTTGGCCGCAACTCTGATGGTGTCGTTTTAAGGTGAACATGGTGTTAATACTCGCTAAGTAAATGCCCTAGGGCATTCCGTGTAATCTTTTGGCCGGCTGGAACGAGTAGAGCCCCCGTGATGGGATTATAGAGATTACGTGGTGAAATGCGATTTTCTAGACGCTGAAGAACTTGCAGGAGCTTTTTCTGTGCCGATGTACTGAGGTACAGGATAACTTCTTCCTGGATAAGCTGGGTTTGGCACATGAGGCGATCGCACTTCACATCCTTGCGAGTTTTCTTGAGGGTTTCTCGCTCTAGTTCCCCCATAGGACTTAGGCTATTAGCCCCCGCAAAGACACGTAGAGCACAGGTGCTACATTTCCCTTTCCCACCACACACAGCGGGTAATTCCACTTTGGCTCGTTGCAAAATCGGCAACAAAGAAGCATGAGACTGATTCTTAAGGTAGATGGAAAGCCCCAAGGGCTCTAATTTAATTCGTGGCATTGCAAAAATGGATAGCCCAGGTCTTCAGTATTTTGCATATCTAAGGTATGAGCTATCAAGTGCTATCAACAAGAAGTCGATTATCTCGGCGAATCACGATCCTCTCAGCTTTAGTGTAGGGCAAAAGCGGTAAAGGGAGATAGGGGGAGAATGGGATGGAAATCACTCCAAAACCCGTAAATTCTCTATGAATAAATTGACTTGGATTATTCGTAACCAGGATGGCTGCGCTAGGTTTTTTGCTCATTTTCAGGCTTGCGCTGTTGGAAATTCCACGCTGCCATCGTTGCGATGCCCCCTTAGTCCACTTTGAATTGGTTGACCACCGTCTGGAGTTGCTGCGCCGTGGTGACGGTGGTTTGCACCTGCTCGGAAAGGTGCAGCGACTCGGCTGAAGTCTGGTGGGCCAGTTCGGCGACAGCTTCCATGGTCTGGGTCACGGATTGAGATTGTTCCAGTTGAGCCGTGGTGGCCTGGTTGATCTCGGTGACGAGGCTGCTGATCTGGGCGGTGGCGGTGGCGATCGCCGTCAAGTTGCCCTGGGTTTCCGTCACTAACTGGGTTCCGGTGCTCACCTGGGCGATCGCCTCGGCCGTGGTTTGCATCACCGCCTGGGTCTGCTGCCGAATTGCCGCGACCAGGTCAGAAATTTCACCGCTGGCCGCCGCCGACTGCCGCGCCAGGGAGCGCACCTCATCGGCGACCACGGCAAACCCCTTGCCATATTCGCCTGCGCGAGTCGCCTCGATCGCCGCATTGAGCGAGAGCAACTGGGTTTGGGTGGCAAAGTCCCGAATCAGGTTCACCACCCGGTCAATTTTCTGCGACGATTCGCCCAAAGCCTGAATCTTCTGGTTGGCGGCAGTCACGGTCTCCCGGATCGTGGTGATGCTGGCCACGGTGCGATTCATCGCGCCATCGCCAGCGGCCACCGTCTGGTTCGCATTTTGCACCGCCTGCTCGATCGTCAGCGCATCAGCCCCCACCGCTTGGGCAGAGCGAACCACCGCTTGTACCTCCCCCAGCGCCAGCGCCAACGACTGGGACTGCTGCTCGGCCCGCTGGGCCAGTTGCTGGATTTGGATATCGTTTGCCTCGGAGGTGGTCGCCACGTCCTGGCCGGCCTGTTTCACCTGCTGAACAATGGCACGCAAACTCTGTAACGTGTTGTTGTACAGATCGGCGATCGTGCCCAGTTCGTTCTCGGTAACGGGCGCTCGTACCATTAGGTTGCCGTCCAGGGCGGGGCGCACGGCGGCCAGTAACGCCATGGCTTGCTGCTGCAAGGTTTCCCGCGCCTGTTTCTCCCGCTGGGCGGCCGCTGCTAGTTCCTGGGATTGCTCCCGGAGTTGGGCCAAGTCGGCAGCTCGGTGTAGAGCAATGCCCAGTTGTGCCCCCAACTGCACCATGAGCTGAATTTCCGCCGCGGTCCAGTCCCGCGGCCCACTGCATTGATAGCAAGCCAGCAGCCCCCAAAGCCGCTCTTGCAAAAAAACCGGCACGGTGAGATAGGCCTGGGCTTGGAAGCTAGTCAGCAAGTCGAGGTAGCAGTCTGGGAACCCGGCTTGGTTCACATCGGGGCAGGCCCGATAGGTCTGACCCTGACGGTAGACGCCGCCCTGGGTGTCTTGCAGGTAGGTATCTTGAGCGCCCAATTCACAGGCCCGGAGATTTTTGATCGTGCAGCCGACGGTATCAATATTGTTTTTCATCTGGGCCAGGAGACTGGGGTCTTGCTCCTGCTGACCCAGCAGGGAAACCCAGCCCGGCGCAACCGATTCGGCCACAAAGACCCCGCTCCAGTCCGGGTCAAAGCGGTAGATTACGACGCGATCGGCCCCTAGCAGTTGGCGGGCTTCTTGGCTGGCAATCCGAAAGATGCTGTCGATGGTTTGGGTATCGCGGATGCTTTGGCTAATCGTGGCGATCGCCCGCTCCCGTTCTAGGGCTTGCTCGAGTTTTTCGCGCTCCTGTTGCACCGCAGCCAGATCAGCCATGCGTTGCAGCGCAATACTCACTTGTCCACCGAGGTTAACGGCCAGTTGCACCTCTTCCGGTTGCCAAGCGCGAGGCTGGGCACATTGGTAGCAGGGCATTAGCCCCCAGAGTTGGCGATCGAGGAAGAGGGGCACGGTGATGTAGGCGCGGGTCTGAAACTGTTCCAGCAACTCCAGATAGCAGTCGGGGAAACCCGCTTGACGAACATCTTCACAGACGCGGGCCGCCTCGCCTCGGGTATAACTCCCCCCCTGGGTATCGCGCAGCCAGGTGTCTGAGTAACTGAACTGGGGAGATTCCAAGGTTTGGAGCGTGCAGCCTGCCATGTCGATGGCGCTTCTTGCCCCTTGCAAGAGTTGTGGGTCTAGGTCTTGCTCCCGCAGCAGCGATCGCCAATTGCCCCCCACGGATTCGGCCACAAAGCGACCCGTCCAATCCGCACCAAAGCGATAAATCGCTACGCGATCGGCCCCCAGGAGCTTGCGGGCCTCATGGGTGACAATGCGCAGCAGGCTCTCAATATTTGTGCTGTCTTTGATCTTGTGACTGATCGTGGCGATCGCCCGCTCCCGCGCCAAGGCTTGCTCTAGCCGCTCCGTTTGCTGACGCTGTTGACGCTGCATCAGCGCCTGTTGCAGGGCCACGCCCAACTGCTCGGCGATCTGCTCGGTGAGCTGCTGGTCAGTGGCCGACCAGGCTCGCGGCCCGGCGCATTGATAGACCGCCAGCAACCCCCAGAGCTGCTCCCCCTGGTAAAGATTCACAATCAGATAGGCTCGCGTCTGCATCTGTTCGAGCAGCTCCCGATAGCAGTCCGGAAAATTTGCCGCTGCTACATCCGCAACGACCCGAACGCGATCGCCCGAATGATGCCCCAGAGGATTATTGCCCACCGAATTATTGCCCACTGAATCAGGCCCCAAGGAATTGCGTCCGCCCTGGCTCTGCTGGAGATAGGTATCGCGGCTCGTCGGTTCCGGGTGTTCAGGTGTTTCTGACGTTGATGGGCTCTCGGGTCGCTCTGCTTTTCCTGATCCAGCTTTCCTTGATCCAGCTTGCCCTGACGCGGTCAACCATTGCTGGGCACAGGCTTGACTGTTGGCCTGGAGCAGGGCGGCGTCGGGTGGGTTCTGCATCAGAGAAACCCAGCCGCCGCCCACGGACTCGGCGACCACTTTCCCGCTCCAGTCGGCATTGAAGCGGTAGAGCAAGACACGATCGGCCCGCAGGAGTTGACGCAGGGTTTGGGTGGTGGTTTGGAAGATGGTTTTGATCTCCAAACCCTGGCGGATGCGCTCACTGAGCTGGGTGATCGCCTGAGCGCGGCGCTGCTGGGTTGCCCCCTCAACCTGCTGGGCCTGTTGGCCTAAGGCTAACGCCACTAACAATGCCATTTGCTCTAGCTCCAACTGCTCGGCCGCCGACCAGGCCCGCGCGCGATCGCATTGCTGCACCACCAGTAGTCCCCAGGGCTCTAGGGGTGCTGCGGGGTTGCCGCCGTAGAGGGGCGTCGCCAGACTGCTGCGCACCTGATATTGCTCCAGAAGCTGGCGCTGATAGGGTGTAACCTGCTGGGCGGCACTGTAGGCAAAGGTGAGCGTTCCCTGACGGGCATAGTCGTCTTGGCGATCGCACCCCAAAAAGGTGGCCGGCAAACGAGCCTGGACGGTCGGTGTCCAACCCCGCTCCACGGACTCCGCCAGCACCTTGCCCTGTTCGGCGGTTTCAAACTGGTAGAGCAAGGCCCGCGACCCCTTCAGGCTGGTGCGCAGATGGCCCATCGCGATCGCCAGCAGTTGGGTGCGATCGGTTGCACCCGCAAGGGTTTGGCGCAGTTGGCTCTGGCGCTGACGCAAGCGATCCAGCGGGTGGGGAATGGGCGACTCCATGAGACTCGATGGGGTCGATTCCACTGGCGCTGGCTCAGATGGTGTTATGGGGGTCGCATTGGGCTCAGGGGGCGCTGGGGCAGTCATAGGCAAACCAAAACCGAATCGAAGACAGAGAGATAGAAGATGAAGTCACTGAGGATGGTCATGCTCACCCATCAAGAACTTGAGCGTTCTCGACTGTACCTAACCTTATACAGTAGCTAGACGGGTCAACCCGACCCGTTACCCAAACTTATCGCCTATTGTAAGGGGACTTTTTCGGCAGGAATATTGCAAAGGATGTCGGTCTTGGCCCGTGCAGAGTCGGCCGAAGGATGCAGAATAAGCGGCGGCCAACAACGCTTTAGCAAGAATTGGGATGGCAGCAGGAAGCGTTACAAGTAAGGCTGCAAAATGGGCAAGAGTTTGTCTGCTGCGATCGGTTTACTGACAAAATCCGTTGCGCCAGCCCGTTTCGCCCGCACGCGATCGACCATGCCATTTTGGCCGGTCAAGATGATAATCGGCACGGCTTGCAAGGCACTGACCTGGCGGAGTTGACGACAGAGTTCATAGCCATTGACGATCGGCATCATCAAGTCCAGCAGAATGAGTCGGGGGCAATGGTGGGTCAGTTGCGGCAGCACCTGCTCGGATGCCGCGATCGCCAGCGTCCGGTAGCCCGCCTGGGTCAGCACGGTTTCTAGCTGTTGGCGGCTCTGGGGACTCGGGTCAATGTAGGCCACCAGCGGTTGCTCTGGGGCGGTCGGGGTCGCTGGAGCAAAGCGGGGCCGGGGCAAATCGGCGATCGCCTCCAGCACCACGGTTCCCTGCTCCAGGGCAGGCAGGAGCGATCGCGTCAGCGGGACGAGATCTTGTTTAAGGAGTCCGGCGAGATCCCGTAAGCTCCGTTGGCCATTCAGGGATTTTTGCCAGGTCGGCTCAAACGCGGCAGGCAACTGAGCCGCAAACTGGGCCCGGTTGATGATTTTGGGAGCGAGATGAGGGCTGGTGCGACTGAGTCCGGCGCTCTGCCATTGTTGCCATTGCTGCTGGGCGATCGCCAGTTGACGGGTCACATTCAGGGCAGGCGCATGACTGCGTAGGCCCGCACTGGCGGGGCGCACCCCTTCGTAGTCGCGCAGAGACCAGCGACAGGGCTGGGGTTGGAGTTGGGCGAGGCTAGTCCATTGCAGCAGATCCCAGAGCACTTCCGTGACCACCCCGGCGATGAGCCGTTCGAGGCGATCGCCCGGCAGAATACCCCGGCGCAACAGCACGAGCAAGATTTCATAGTCCCAACAACTCAGGTTGGCTGGGCTACCCCGCCGTAGGGCCAGAATCGCAGGCTCTAATTGACCACAATGGTGTAGCAGGTGGCGCTGCCAGCGCCGCACCGGATGAATGCCCCCTGTGGCCCAAACCAGGCGACCTAAATTCAAAAAAAGCGTATTACGAATGCGATGCCGTCCGACGCCTTCAAGCAACACTTTCCCCGTCCATTGTTGTTGTTGGTAGCGCAACAATAGGTTGCGCAAAGGGTCTAGGGCCAGGGAGTGGGAGAGCGAGGGGAGCATGGCGCTGCGCAGATAAGCGGCTTAAGAACGGAGAAAACAGGGGCGCGTGGGCTGCGCTAGATGCACAAAATCCGATGATCAGACCTGGGGTGTAATCCCCCCACCGATTCATTCTTACCTGCGATCGCGGCTCAAGACAAGCGACAACTGGCCCGATTATTTACTCCATAAACAAATGAGTTCAATTTGCTTCTGACAAAGAAAATTAGGGTGGCAAAATGCCATGCTACAGTGAGCCCTATCTGGACGATCACAGCCAGTTCAATTTTCCCGATGGGCTGTGGCTGGCAATGGAAACGGTGATATGACAACAAGTTAGCGTCAATTCTTGATTTTTGTTGCTTGTTTTTTGATTCTTGATAATTGTGTTGTGCTGCCTATGCTCTCCCTTAAGAATTACACAGTGACTCAACTCGTGAGTACGGGAACCCAGAACGTCGTCTATCGGGGCTATCGTGAGCACGATCGCACCCCCGTCATCATCAAAACCCCCCAGGCAACCTATCCGACCCTCAAGGAGATTGCCAAACTCCGGCATGAATACGAATTGGTGCGATCGCTCCCTGCCCAAGCACGAGTGGTTCACCCCCTAGGCATTGAGCCCTATCAACAAAGCATTGCTCTGGTGCTCGAAGACTTTGGCGGCATTTCGCTGAATCAATATTTGCAAAACGCACCCGATGCCCCGGAGCAGCCATCGGTGCAGGCATTGACGGTGGAGCAGTTTTTGCCGTTGGCGATCGCCTTAGCCGAGAGTTTAGGGCAAGTGCATAGCCAACACATTATTCATAAAGATATCAAGCCTTCAAATATTATTTTTCACCCTGAGACTGGACTACTCAAAATCACCGATTTTGGCATTTCTTCTCAACTCTCAAGTGAGAACAATATCGAGAGTCACCACAACGGCTTAGAGGGGACTTTGATTTATATCTCGCCCGAGCAAACCGGACGGATGAACCGTAGTATTGACTACCGGACAGACCTCTATTCCCTAGGCATTACCTATTACGAAATGCTCACTGGGCAACCGCCCTTCACTGCCACAGAACCCCTCGAAATTATTCATGCCCACCTCGCTAAACAGCCGCCCTCACCCTTAGAGTTCAAGCCTGACTTGCCACCTGTGCTGGCTGCTATTGTGCTCAAGCTCCTGGAAAAAAATGCCGAGCACCGCTACCAAACGGCCTTTATCTTGAAGCAGGATCTCGAACGCTGTTGGCAGCAATGGCAAACCCAAGGGAAGATCAGTGAGTTTGCGATCGCCCCAGACAATATATCTGAGCAATTCCAAATCCCCCAAAAGCTCTATGGCCGTGAAGCGGAGGTGCAAGAACTCCTGAGCGCCTTTGAGTTTGCCAGTGCGGGTCAGGCGAAATTCATACTCATTAGCGGCTATTCGGGCATTGGCAAGTCTTCGTTGGTCTACGAAGTCCATAAGCCGATCGTGCGTCAGAAGGGCTTTTTTGTCAGCGGTAAATTTGATCAATTTCAGCGCGATGTGCCCTACGCTTCCCTGATTCAGGCCTTGCAAGAACTCATCCGCCAGTTGCTGACTGAGTCGGAAACCGTAATTCAAAAATGGCGAGAAAAACTCCTCTTGGCCCTGGGTAAAAATGCCCAAGTCATCGTGGAGGTGATCCCCGAACTCGCCTTGATTATCGGCGCACAACCGCCTGTTCCCGATTTAGGCCCTGCGGAGACTCAAAATCGTTTTAACTTGGTTTTCCAAAGTTTTATTCATGTTTTTACCCAAGCCGAGCATCCCCTGGTCATTTTTCTGGATGATTTGCAATGGGCCGACTCCGCCTCTTTGAACTTCATTGAACGTCTGATCACTAACCTAGAAAGTCATCATCTCCTGTTGATTGGCGCTTATCGAGACAACGAAGTCAGTCCCTCCCACCCACTCATGTTGACCCTCGGTCGCATTCAAGCTGCCGGGGCCGTCTTCAAGGACATCACAATCCAACCCTTGAGCCTGGCGATCGCCAATCAACTCATTGCCGACACCGTACATACTGCCCCCGAAAAGACCCAAGCCTTAGCCGAACTCTGCCAGCAAAAAACTGCTGGCAACCCCTTCTTTTTGACCCAATTATTAGAGTCGTTGTACAGCGATCGCCTCATCCAGTTCAATTTAGCTCAAGGGTCTTGGCAATGGGATTTAGCTCAGATTCAGGCCGCAGCGATCACAGACAATGTGGTGGAGCTGATGGTTGCCAAGCTCGAAAAACTAGCCCCCGAGACCCAAGACATCTTGAAGCTGGCCGCTTGCATTGGCAATCGCTTTGACCTAGCGGTGCTGGCCACAGCCCAAGCCCAATCGCTCGCCGATACTGCCCAGGATCTGTGGGAAGCCCTACAGTCTGGGTTTGTCTTGCCCCTAAGCGATACCTACAAGATTCCCCTGCTCTGGCAGGCTGCTGAATCAGCCCCTCCAGACGAACTGGCGGTGAGCTACCGCTTCTTACATGACCGGGTACAACAGGCCGCCTATGCCTTGATTCCAGATAGCGAGAAACAAAATACCCATCTCAAAATCGGTCGTTTGCTCCGAGAAAATGTCACCGCAGAGGACCTAGAGGAGCAGATTTTTGATATTGTCAATCACCTCAATGTGGGGGTTGCCCTGATCACCGATCCGGATGAGCGCAAACAGTTGGCTCAATTGAATTTGCAAGCCGGTCAGAAGGCAAAAAGCTCTACCGCTTATGAACCCGCTTGTAAACATTTTGCCCAGGGGATTGACTGCCTGACTGAGGCAAGCTGGCAGACGCAATATGAGTTGATGTTTGCCCTCTATCGGGAGCGATCGGAATGTGAATACCTCTGTAGCAATCTCACGGTGGCCGAGGAGCTGTTTAATGCAACGCTGGCCCATGCCCGTTCAGCCGTCGATCGCGCCGAACTCCAAAACATCCGCATTTTGCTCTACGAAAATACAGGTAAATATCCCGAGAGCCTAGCAACTGGAGCAGCGATCCTCCAGGAGTTCAAGATCACGATTCCGGTGGTAGATAATGCGGAGATCGCCGCCACTTTAGATGCAGAATTGCTCGTCTACAATCAGCACTTAGAAACCATAGAAATCCCTGGGTTGATTAATGCTCCCTTAATGGATTCACCGGAAGATCTCGCCTGTCTCAAAGTTTTGATGAACATGACCGGCCCCGCCTACTTCACAAATCAAGACTTGCTGGCACTCATCACGCTCAAAATGACGAATCTTTCCATTGAGCGCGGCATTTCCGAACTCGCCCCCCATGGCTTTGCTTTTTGGGGGGTGGTTGCTGGGGCACGCCTGTCGGACTATCAACGGAGCTATGCGTTTGGTTCCCTGGCTATGCAAGTGAATCAAAACCACCCGAACGCCAACATTACGTGCAAAATTTGTAACCTATTTGGGGCGCATATTAGTCATTGGCGCAGCCCACTGCGAGAGAGCATTCCCATTCTACGTCGGGGCTGTCAGGTGGGTATTGAGACTGGCGATATTTATGCAGGCTACAATGCCTACAACTTGATCATGCAGCGGATTGTGGCTGGTGAGCACCCCGATGACATTTTGGCAGAATCTAACAAGCTCATGGATTTTTCGAGCAAGATGAAGAACCATGTGTTCGTGGGTGTGCAGGCGATGGATCAACATTTTTTGCTTAATTTTCGGGGCGAAACGCTCGATTGTTTTTCCCTGAGCGATGCGGACTTCAACGAAGCAGACTGTGTCCAACTGTGGCAAGACAATCTGTTTTTGCCAGGGGTGGCCACTTACTATATTTTCAAAACCCAGATTTTTTATCTTTACGGGGACTATGAACGAGCCCTGGCAATGGCACGTAAGAATGAAGCTGAAACGCTGATCTATGTTTCAGGAATCACAAACCAAGCCGAGCACAACTTTTACTACTCCCTCACTTTGATTGCGCTCTATCCGGAGGCGCTCCCAGAGCAGCAGTACAACTATCAGCAGCAGCTAGAGAAGAACCAAGAGAGGCTCAAATTTTGGGCCGAGAACTGCCCCGAGAACTATGCCCATAAATATCAACTGGTTCTCGCCGAATGGGCCAGGGTGCAGGGGCAAGTCCAAACGGCAATGCAACAGTATGATGCGGCGATCGCCTCGGCCCAAGCGAATGGGTTTATTCACTGTGAAGCCCTGGCCAACGAACAAGCCGCTAAGTTCTGGCTGGCCCTGGGACGGGAAAAAATTGCCCGACTCTATCTGACCGAGGCCTATTATGGCTATCTCCGCTGGCAGGCCAAGCGCAAGGCTCAACACCTCCAAACCCAATATCCGGGACTGATTCAACAGCAAGCCTCCAGCCCGCGCACCACCACCACCCGTTCTTCCCACGGCTCCACCGAGACGCGCACCACAGCCGCTCTGGATTTCACCACCGTCATGAAGGCGTCCCAGGCGCTCTCGGGCGAGATCAAGCTAGAGAAAATACTGCGTAAACTGATGCAGCTATTGCTCGAAAATGCCGGCGCAACGCAGGGGTATTTGTTGCTGCCGCAGCAACCCGCAACCCCCACAGAATCGACCTGGACCATTGAAGCCCAAGGGATGCTGGAGCAAGGGGAAATCACGGTGCTCCAGCACCAGTCTCTGGCGGATCAGTTGCCCCATTCCCTGCTCAATTATGTGATTCGCACCCAGGAAAGCATCGTCCTCACCGATGCGATCGCCCATGACCGCTTTGGCAGTGATCCCTACATTCAAACCCACCAGCCCCAAGCGATTCTCTGTGCGCCCCTGCTGCACCAGGGCCAGTTGGGCGGTGTGGTCTATCTTGAAAACACCCTAGTTAGCGCCGCCTTCAGCCGCGATCGCCTCGAAATTGTCCAGCTCTTAGCCGGCCAGGCGGCGATTTCCTTAGAAAATGCCCGCTTCTACCAAACCCTAGAAGACAAAGTCGCCCAGCGCACGGGGCAGCTTGCCGAACGCACCCACCAATTGACCGCCGCCAATACCGAGATTACCCAACTCAACGAACGCCTCAAGGCCGAAAACCTGCGCATGGGGGCAGAGCTCGATGTCGCCCGACGGGTGCAAGAGATGATCCTGCCGCGACGTAGTGAATTGAAGGCGGTGGTAGATCTCGATATTGCTGGGTCCATGACCCCTGCAGACGAGGTGGGGGGAGACTATTATGACGTGTTGGTGGAAGCGGGGTTAGTGACGATCGCGATCGGTGATGTCACGGGCCACGGTTTAGAGAGCGGTCTGCTGATGATGATGACCCAAACAGCGGTACGCACCTTGACCAAGCTGCGCGAAACCGACCCGGTACGCTTCTTGAATACAGTCAATGCCACGCTCTACGACAACGTGCAACGCATGGATGTCGATCGCAACTTGACCTTGGCGATCCTGAACTATACGGCGGGGCAATTGAGTATCACCGGGCAGCATGAAGAGGTGCTCGTCGTGCGTGCCAACGGCTCACTCCAGCGGTTGGATACGCTGAATTTGGGCATGACTGTTGGTCTTGTCGATGATATCAGCGACTTCATTGCCCAGCGGACGCTTGACCTCCAGCCGGGGGACGGTGTGGTGCTCTATACCGATGGCATCACTGAGGCGAAAAACACCACAGGTGACTATTACGGTCTCGATCGCCTGTGCGAGGTGGTGCAGGCCCATTGGCACAACCCGGCCCAGGGGGTGATGACCACGGTGCTGGGGGATCTTCAGGGGTTTATCGGCGATCGTAAAGTCATGGATGACATTACGCTCCTGGTGCTCAAGCGGCGTTAACCTCATAGATAGACCAGACCTTACATAGCTAGAAATGAATCACTTTCAGGCTACCGTAGAGGCAATGCCCACCCGCATCCGGTCATGCCTTACTCTCCCAGTAAATACATAAACCCCTTCACCGACTACGGTTTCAAGAAGCTCTTCGGCGAAGAACCGAATAAAGATATTTTGCTCGACTTTCTCAATGAGCTACTTAGGGACGAGCAGGGAAAAATCACTACCATTAATCACATCAAAAATGAGCAAATTGGCTCTACAGATCTCGATCGCCGCGCCATTTTTGATCTGTACTGTGAGAACGAAGCGGGCGAGAAGTTTATTGTTGAACTCCAGAAAAGTAAGCAACGCTTCTTCAGAGACCGAACAGTTTACTATTCCACCTTTCCCATTCGAGAACGAGGCAAAAAGCGTAAGGGAGGGTTTGAAACCCTCCCTTACAGTGCAGCGTACCTAATGACGACGGGCTTTACGGTCGAGGAACTCGCCCAGCTCAAATGCGAGATGTGAGATCCAGCTCTACTCCAACGCCGACTGCATCCGCCGGACGAGCGATCGCACGATCGGCCTTGGCAAAAACCGAATTGCCAAGGCCAGAATTTGATTCCGCAACCCTGGCACCACGATCACCTGACCTCGCATCAGCCCTGCATAGCCCGCCTGGGCCACCGTCTGCACATCCATCAGCTTCCGCGCCTTCACCAGCCCCGAATTTTCCATCTGCGCCGCCCGTTGAAACCCCGACGCGGTTGGGCCAGGACAGAGCACCGTCAGGCTGACGCCCGTGCCCTGGAGTTCATTTGCCAGCGCCTCAGAGAAGGAAAGGACATAAGCCTTCGTCGCGTAATAGACCGCCATCAATGGCCCCGGCTGAAACGCCGCTGTCGAGGCCACATTTAAGATCTTGCCCTGGCCCTGGGCGACCATCTCTGGTAGTAGCAAGCGCGTCAGATGGGTTAGGGCCATCACATTCACCTGAATCATCGCCAGCTCCCGCACTGTCTCCCCCTGCCAGAAATAGCCAAAGCCGCCAAACCCAGCATTATTGACCAACACATCGATCGTGATTTGGGCTTCTTGCAGTTGCTGGGCGATCGCATTCGCCGCCCCCAACCGGGCCAAATTCTGGGGCAACACCTTGACCGGAACCCGATATTGCTGGGTGAGTTGACCCGCCACCTGATTGAGCTTCGCGACATCTCGCGCAACCAAAATTAATTGATAACCGTGCTGGGCAAAACACATCGCTAAAGCCCGGCCAATCCCACTCGAGGCCCCGGTGATCAAAGCGGTGGGGAACTGCTGCGTCATAACCTTCCCAATCCAGACCTTCTCAATCAAGCTGAGGGCATTTTACACGCCTTGCCTGCTTTTCACCGCTCACCCTTTGAATGGTGCAGGGGGCGCTCACCGCACCAAAAATCGCTGTAGGATGGTCAAGGCTGGGCAAGGCTTGGCTTGAAGCGTACGTTGGAAAAGTTCTCTTGTGCTGATGGGTGGTAGGCAGGATGCCTACGCTACAGCCAGTTTCCGTAGCGCAGGCGTCTCTGCTTGGGTTGGAATGTTTCTGAGTACCCCTTACAAGTCCTTCTATAAAACTGTTTAAAGATCGCCCCTAATCCCTAAGGGAACTTTCCGAATCTCGTCTATGAAAGAACTGCTTTATCTTGAAATTCCCACCCCCGAGACCGATCGCGTCGTCACCTGGCTCCAAACTGAATGGGTGGCTCCGAGGGGTGAAGTACTGCCCACGCCCAAGGGGGTTCAGCTCCAGTTTGACCAAAACGCCAGCTCATTAGCCATTTTCACCTGGTCGCTGCAACGCACCACCTACCTCAAGGTCTTTCGCTGGGGCGAGCGCGCTGTTCCGGAAGAATGGCTGATTGTACGGCAGCTCAAGCAACAGGTGCGATCGCAATTTCCCCACGCATATCCCCAGTTACCGCCCTTGGACTGGAGTAAAGGCTCGATTTTTAATGCCCTCGAACCCTATTACCCCCAGACGGCGAAGTTTTTCCAGAAATTCCCCAATGGTGCGGCCGATCTACAACGGGCCTATTGGTGGGAACAACGCTGGCGGGAAAGTGTGCGCAATCCGCAAACGCCGAAACAGGTGATTTTTAGCAGTGATGCAGCCTGTGAACCCGAGTATGACTTGATTTACATTGGTGGGGCGCTCGGGGTCATCCACGCAGCCGTGATGGCCCAACGGG
>JBMYQW010000044.1:0-18047 GCA_049601735.1 Spirulinaceae cyanobacterium | reverse complement strand
GGCGGCACGGCGCAGGTCGGCATTGGCCCGGCGATCGTTGCCAATAATGGAATAGACCAAGCCACGATATTTGTAGGCTTCGCGGTAGCTCGGCTCTAGGTTGATGGCATGGCCAAAGTCAGCGATCGCCCCGGCATAGTCTTCTGCTTTGGCGCGGCCGACGCCGCGATCGTAGTACCACTGAGCTAGGGTTTCGGGGGGATCATCGAGGGGCGGTGTCTTCGCGCTAGCGGTAGCATCAGGGGTGGTATGGGGGGCGACAGATTCTGAACCCGAGGTTGGAGGGTGAGCCTTGAGATAATCGTAGGCTTGGTTAATCTGCTTAATACGCTCCTCGGCCACTTGCTGTTGATCGAGCGGTTGGCCGGTGAAGCGATCGGGATGCCAATGCTTCACCAGCCGTCGATAGGCGCGTTTAACTGCATCCGGCGGTGCGCCCGGCGTCAGTTCCAGAATTTGGTAGTAGTGGTTGACCCCGGTCATCCACGCCCATGCCGCCTGTTGGTCAAGAGAAGTTTAGAAGGGAATATTGTCTAAGTCATCCTCGCTCAGAGCGGCCGGAGCCGGGCTCGGCGCTGGTGCAGCGGGGGCGGGCTCGGGGGCAGGAGCGCGATTGTAGCTCTCCATCGGCACAACGTTGTCATTGGCGAAGCTGTCGCTGGGGCTGTAGTCACTGGCGCCCATCTCTGTGCTCTGGAAGCTCATGCCCGGTGTCTGGCGATAAATGCGCGAAATGCTCAGTTCTGCCCGCTTTTCTTTAAAACCTTCGGGGCGATCGACCGTATTCATTCGCAAATTACCTTGCAAAATCACCCAGTCACCCACTTGGTAGTTCTGGTGAATGTCTTCGGCGAGGTTGCCCCAACCCACGGCTTTGAGTCGCTGGGGTGGGTCGGTGTCTCGGCTACCGGGAAACTCGACCAGCATACTGGAGAGCACAGAGTTGCCATCGGGCGTCATCCGACGCTCAGGAGCTTGGACAATACGGGCCATCAAGATGCAGCTGTTCATGATGCGGTGAAGACAAACGTCAGAAATTCAGGAAAAACTTAGGCCATGTGTATGGCGTATATTTCATTGTAGGGCAAATGCCTGGGGGAGTTGTCTGGGTTTGCAATTTGTTGATTTTACGTTGGGTGCTTCAGTAGGAGCGATCGCCCTTGGCTGGTGGTGGCTCCAAAATACAGCAGCAGTAGGGCCGTGACCAGGATTTTTCTCGTGGTGAATACCGTTGTTTAGCCAACCGTCGCTGGTACAGCTTTGAGGGCAAAAATCTTCTCCATCACCACCTCCACCGCCTTGTCGGGTGTAGAGGCCCCCGAGGTGACGCCCACATGGAGCGGGCCGGCGGGGAGCCAGTTCTCGGTACGGGTAATCGGGGCATCGAGGGGCTTATGTTCAATGCAGTTGCCCGGCAGGATGCGATCGCCGCTGTCGATGTGATAGGAGGGAATGCCCTGCTCGATCGCCATTTCCTGGAGGTGCGTGGTATTGGAAGAGTTAAACCCACCGATCACCACCATGAGATCTAACGGCTGGTCAATGAGACCGACCATCGCATCCTGACGCTCCTGGGTCGCATCACAGATCGTGTTGAAGCTCATGAAATGCTGGTTCAGCGCCGTGGGGCCATACTTTTGCAGCATCGTGCGCTCAAAGAGCTTGCCCAGGGCCTCGGTCTCGCTCTTGAGCATCGTGGTTTGGTTGGCGACCCCCACGCGCACCAAGTCGGCATCGGGGTCAAAACCCTCGGAATAGGCATTGGCAAACTTAGCGAGGAATTCAGTGCGATCGCTCCCGTGGAGAATGTAATCAGCCACGTATTGCGCTTCCGCCAGATTCAATACCACCAGATACTTGCCCGCGAAGGAGCTAGTGGCGACCGTCTCTTCGTGCTTGTATTTGCCGTGGATGATCGAGGTGTAGTCCTGTTTTTTATGCTTCTCCACCGAGTTCCAGACCTTCGAGACCCAGGGGCAGGTGGTATCAACAATCGTGCAGCCGCGATCGTTGAGCAGTTGCATCTCGGACACGCTGGCCCCGAAGGCGGGCAAAATTACCACATCCCCCTGACCCACAACAGAAAAATCTTTCTGACCGTCGATTACCTCAATAAATTTAACTCCCATCTCGTGCAGACGTTGGTTGACACCAGGGTTGTGGATAATTTCGTTGGTAATCCAGATTGTCTCCGTGGGGAAATGCTCACGGGTTTCGTAGGCCATCGCCACCGCCCGCTCAACGCCCCAGCAAAAGCCGAAGGACTCGGCTAAATGCAACGTCACCTCACCCCGCGTCAGTCGGTAGCCCTGCCCCCGAATCAATTGAATCAGGGAGCTTTGGTATTCACTGTTCATCACCCCCGCCACTTGGACATCGTGGCCAAACCCCTTGCGGTGGTAGTTTTCCGAATGGTTGAGGGCGCGTTTGAAGGCTTTGGTATCGGTGGGGAGAGTCATGGAGGTAAAGGATGAAGGCAGAAGGATGAAGGATGAAAGGAGTAGTGCCGTGGCACAGCTAAAAAAGGGTCTTAGGGAGTAGGTTGGGTTGAGGGACGAAACCCAACACCGCCAATGTTTTGAGGAGTTTACCCCCTAGTAATCTAATGCAAAAATTAAGGTGTGTCATGGCAGTAGGGTGTGTATAGCCTTTCAGGCATGGCTTCGCTAAAGCGGTAGCGTAACGCACCGATCGCAACTCTATTTAATGACATATTGCGACAGCGTAGCGCAGCCTGCTGGCGTTTTGTCGGGGAATTTATCGTCTGGACATCACCTTAATGCTCCAGTTCGAGTTGGGTAAAGAGTTGGAGGGCTGTGGCCCAGACTTGGTAGCCCTGGTCGTTGAGATGGAGGCCATCGGTGCTGAGATCCATGTCTAAGTTACCGCGATCGTCGAGAAAGAGGCTATAGAGATCGAGGTAATGCACCTGTTGGTTGGGGGCGGCGATCGCCGCCAATTGTTCATTAATTTGGGCAATGCGCTGGTTTGAGACCTGCTTTAGCTGGGCTTTGCCCTCCCAGGTGGCGCGATCGTCGCCGTGGGGCAAAATAGACTGAATTACGATTTGCGCCTGGGGGTGCTGGCGTTGGAGCTGCTCGACAAGCAGTTGATAGTTCGCGAGCAGGGTCTGGTCGGGAACCTCCCCCAACAGGTCATTAATACCAATCATGACAAAGACAATCTCCGGCTGGGTTGCAGCCAGGGCATCCAGGCGCTGGAGCAGCCCTAGGGTTTTCTCGCCGGAAATGCCCTGGTTGAGCCATTGCCAATCGGCGGGCAGATTCTCTTGCTCAAACCACAAACTTAAGGAATCTCCTAGCAGGATTTTGAGTTCCCTCGGCTGTACGGCTGCTGCAACCTGGGCTTCCTGGGCGAGCAACTCAACCCATTGCTCATAGGTCAGAAATGTGCGCTGGCCGGCCCCCTGTTGACGCTCCATCTGAGCAGTTCTGGAGAGGTTTTGTCCCGCCCGGGCCAGGGCAAACGGCTCCCACTGTTGCCATAGACTCCCCACGATCGCCAACAGCACCCCATTCGCAAATAGGGAGAACATTAACCAATTCCGGGTCGCATTCAACACCTTCAACCGGGTTCGCTCGCAAAGACTTCAAGTACCAGTCCCATTTTGACAAAAAAAAGTCCGCTCTCAACGGCGAGGACTAAAATCCAGACCCAGCAGAGAGCGGAGAGCGACTCAAGTGATGCCCATTAATTCAGGCGACTCAAGTCATTGAATACAAGGCGTGATCAGGCAACTAGACCGTCGGCTCCGGATCACTCATCGTCATGGACGGCTCCGTTTCAGTGACAAAACCACTGTAAGCCTCCATGCCGTGTTCGCTGATGTCGAGACCTTGGATCTCTTCTTCCGGCGTTACCCGAATGCCAATGGTGAACTTGAGTGCCAACCAAACAATCAGGCTGAAGGCAACGGTAAAGCCGCCAACGGTGACAATCCCAATCAGCTGGGGCACAATCCCCAAGCTCTCACCCGCGATGGTATTGGGGAAGATGCCCACAGCGAGCGTTCCCCAAATCCCACAGACGAGGTGAACCGAGGTTGCACCCACCGGGTCATCGATCTTGATGGCGTCAAAGAACGCCACGGAGAAGACCACCAGGATGCCCGCAACCAAGCCAATCACAACCGCAGCCCAATAGTCCACGACGTTACAGCCAGCGGTAATCCCGACCAAGCCAGCCAAGATACCGTTGATGATCATGGAGAGATCCGGCTTGCCATCTTTGACCCAGGAGGTGACGGTCGCAGCGACCCCACCCGCAGCAGCAGCCAAGTTGGTGGTGACGGCAATGTAAGGCACATTGGCAGTTGCGGCCAACTCAGAACCGGGGTTGAAGCCAAACCAGCCAATCCAAAGGATCAAGCAGCCCAGGGTGGCCATGCTCATGTTGTGACCGGGAATCGCATTGATGCCGCTGTCGCTATATTTACCGAGCCGGGGCCCCAAGATCGCTGCACCCACCAGAGCAGCCCAACCACCCACCGAGTGGACGATGGTTGAACCGGCAAAGTCATAAAAACCCGCTTCAGCCAGCCAGCCACCATCCCAGAGCCAATGGCCGGTGATGGGGTAGGAGACCGCAACCAGCAGGAAGCTGAAGATCATGAAGGCGACGAAGTGAATCCGCTCGGCAACTGCACCGGAGACGATCGTGGCAGCAGTGGCGGCGAAGGCAACCTGGAAGAGGAAGGAAATCGCCACGGGAACGCCTTCGGGATATTCGGCATCGCCGTAGGGCGCGGGGTCGCCGCTGAAGAAGAAGCCCTGCGTGCCGATAAAGCCGTTGCCCTCACCGTACATCAGCGCAAAGCCAATCGCCCAATAGGCGATCGTGGCGACGGCGAAGACGATCAGGTTCTTTGAGAGAATGTTGACGGCGTTCTTCTGGCGGCAGAAGCCAGTTTCGAGCATCCCGAAGCCTGCGTTCATGAAGATGACGAGCACAGAAGCAACGAGCAAGAAGATGGAGTCGAGAACCACCTGTAGCTCTTCGGGGGAGGCCGGTGCATCGAGCCCTTGGGCCGAGGCGGCTGAATGCCACACCACAGTGATCACTGCGGTGAGCGGAATACAAGCCAAAAGGTAAGGCGAGAAGGAACGCAACAAACGCGCCACAGGGGCGAGATTGCCAGCGATCGCTGCTGTGCCCTTACCACCTGGTCGAGAGATGGAACGATTAAACGTTGATTGGGACATCACTACAAAACTTTCCTGAATGTTTCTGAAAGAGAACAAGCCTCAAGAGGCGCTGAACTCGGGCATAGCCATGGGTCGGGCGAACACGCTGCATAGTTACAGACAAATACGCATAGAGCTTGACCAGCAAGCTCGTTTTTGCGTATTTATGCTGAATTGGTTGCATCGGTTGCGCTGTCTCCCCACAGATATGAGTTATAAACCTACCGGATTGGTAGACCAAAGTCCAGAATTTCGTAAACCCTCATGAACGCTTGCTCTGAGGGGATGACTGGGTTGGGGTGCAGTAGGCACTGCCACTTCAACCGCGCCAGCCCGCTGGTGATCTCAATTGCGGTAAAGCAGTGAGAAACCCGTACATCTTCTAAGAGGTGTCATTGATTTTCTGTAACTTTGACTACAGGGGGCTGGGAAGGATGGAGGCAGGGGGATGAAGGATTCAGAGAAAAGAGGCGAGAGAAAAGAGACGATCGAGCAGGTAATACCAACCCGTCATGACGGGTTGGTATTACAGCCCCACTTCTTGAATCACCTCAATCCCCGCAAGATAGGTGCGATCGCTCGTCAGATGCGGGAACTTGATTTGCGAGGCCAGTACCCCTTTGTCCAGCAGGCGTTGGCGGAGTTGGGCGTAGCTGCCAGGGGCGAGAATACGCAGGCGTGGATCAGGAATCAGCGCCGGACGCTTTTGGGCGTAGGAGATCTGGATGCGGCTCAAGACCTTATCAAAACGCCGCAAAAACTGCTCTGGTTGGGTCAAGACTTCACCCGGCATCAACTCAAGATTGACCAGATAACGGGGCGGAACTTCATCCGTTGAGAGGCTGACAATAAAGTTTTCTAGCGAGAGGTTAAACTCCTGCTGAAGCTGCTGCATCGTTTGCACAAGATGATATTCCGACGTTTTTTCGGTGACGGCCGAGAGGACGCCCCCCTGGCGATGGCGAAAGGTAAAGATCGGGGCAGTATTAAAAAATCCTTCCACTTCGACCACATCCCCCACGTCATAACGGTAAATGCCGTTGAGGGCGCTGACTAAAATACGGTAGCGATCGCCCACCCGCAGTTCATGGGGCAGCAGGGTTTGGGGCTCTACCGCGTCCCATTCTGATTCGGGAATAAATTCGTAGAAACCGCTGTTCACCGCCAGAATGACACCGTCGGTACCAAAGTCCCGATGCACGCCGTAGGTCGCCTCCGCCGAGGCATAAGTCCCCCCAAAGATCGGTAAATCGCCAAAATAATCCGGAAACCGCTCAAAGTAAAAGTCTGAACTGCCGCCCCGAGCGGTCACCATAAAGGCCAGATGGGGCCAGGCATCTTTCGGGCGCAACTGACCCGTCTGTTGCGCCATCTGCTGCAACTCTGCCGCCCGCTGGGGATTGGGTCGTCGTTGCTTCAGGAGTCGTTGGCGGGTTGTATCTTCTAACTTGAGCCAGTCGGCGAGACTCCCCTGGGCGAGGTCTTGCAGCAAGCTCTCGGCATGATCTTCTAAATATTGACAAAAGGTTAAGGCATAGACCGGAAAGGTGGCGCTGATCAGGCCCAGATGGGGCTCGCCGAGGGCAAATAGCATGGCTAGATAGTTCCGCGTCAGGTCATCGTCAACCCGCAGAATATCCACGGGATGAGCAAAAACCCGCTGGTAAATCGGCCCGAGTAGGTTAATATCCCCCACGCTAATGGGCCCATAGGCTACCCCCTGGGGCGAATAGCCGTAGGGCTTGGCGGAGTTGGTGAAGAGCATTTTATCCAATGGGCGCTGCCGCTGCTGGGCGGCGTGGGCGGCAAAGCCCATGGCGACCTGGTTGGCACGACTGACGGCCCGGCGCGATCGCTTCGTGATCGGCAGCATCTTCTGGTTACTGGTCGTGCCGCTGGTAAGACTGAAATAAACGGGCGGGTCTGGCGTCATCACTCGCGTCTCCCCGGCAAACATCCGCTGCACATAGGGCTCATAAACCGGGTAGCGCGAAACGGGAACCCGTTGGCGAAATTCTGCCATTGTTGTAATGGTGTCCAGCCCGAGATCTTGCCCGAGGGCGGTTTCACCATTCGTTTTGAGAAGCGATCGCAAAAATTTGGCTTGGACGGCTTCCGTGCGCTGGGTTTGGGCAATAAACTGACGTCGTGCCTGCTGGGCCACAGCACCAATCAGATTCAGCAGCAGGTTGGCCATGGAGTCGAGCCTCTTGGATGAGCAACCATAGAGCCTACCACGGTTTAAGATTGGGGTATTTGTGGGGGCGGGGAGGATGTTGGAGCAGCACCGTTTGCGGATCAAGCGTTGGCGTCGCCAAACCTGGCAAAGGGCCACCGCGATCGCCCGGAAGACTGTCCCGTTTGCGGTTCCCTTTTCGAGCTGGTTGTTCAACACCGTGCGCGGCAAGGTGAAGTGGGATGTCAAAGACTACCCCACCTGGCAGCGCAAGTTTATGCGACGCCGCCTGAAGCTGACGATTTTGGTCGTGGGCGCGATCGGGGCTAACATCAGCATCACCCATTCTATTTACTATTTTTTCACAGCAAGTAATGATGGCAGATATACGTTTTCGTTCTACCTATGGCTTGGCATCATTGTTTTATCTTGCCTCTTTGGCTGTTGGCAGTTCCTGAATACTCGACTGGGCCGACGTAATTTGTATCTCGTTTTCTTTTTACTGTTTGCCCTGGTTGATATGCTCTTGCCCACGATGGAGCTGTATTTCGGCAATGCCCAGTTCGACTGGTTCCGCTGGACAATGAGCTTTTTTACCCAGGCAACGCTCATTCCGGTGCGTTGGCCCCTCCATGCGATCGGCCAGATTGTTTCGTTGATTTACTATTTCACGTTGGCGCATTTTTCAGGCATCCCTGTTTTCTTGCCCGAAGATAATGTTCTCACCATTGCTACATCCCTATTTTGGCTCTGCTCGGTGTGTAATTTCTCGGTTTTTCTATACGAACGCCTGATGCAGGAAGAGTTTAAATCACGGCGTGAATCAGCCCTCAGCTATGAAAAACTGATTGCGGAAAAGGAGCGATCGGAAGCCCTCCTGCTCAATGTCTTGCCCCATTCGATCGCCCAACGCCTCAAAGCCGACAAAAAAATTATCGCCGATGACTTTGCCGAGGTGACAGTTCTCTTTGCCGACATTGTCAATTTCACGCCGCTCTCGGCCGCCATGCCACCCACCGAGCTCGTAAAAATGCTCAACCAGATTTTCTCAGAGTTCGATCGCCTCGTCGAAAAACATCACCTGGAAAAGATCAAAACCATCGGCGATGCCTACATGGTCGTGGGGGGCTTGCCGGAACCGATGCCCAACCATGCGGCGACGATCGCTAAAATGTCCCTGGATATGCAAGCGGTGCTGGGCGAGTTCAACCGGAAAAACCAACGTCAACTCAGTCTCCGGATTGGCATTCACACGGGCTCAGTGGTGGCGGGCGTGATTGGCTTGAAAAAATTTGCCTATGACCTCTGGGGCGATACGGTCAATACCGCTAGTCGCATGGAATCTCACGGTGTTCCGGGGCAAATTCATGTCACGGATGATGTGTATCAGGTGCTGAAAACGCGCTATCGATTTGAGCCCCGAGAGCAGATCACCATCAAGGGTAAGGGACAAATGCAAACCTATTTTTTGACGGGAAAACAACAATAGACAATGGAACTGCGGGACTGTTATACCGTTCTGGGTTTGACGCCTTCCATCCTCAAGGTAAAATCATCGCCACGGGCAGTTGGGATGCCACGATCCGGATCTGGCAAGTTGAGACGGGGGTGACGGTTGCCTCGGGCATTGCGCAGAGCGCAATCGCTACGCTCACGGGCCATAACGACGTGATTTCAGCCTTGCGCTTTACGCCCAGCGGCGAACGGCTTATCAGCAGTAGCTGGGATGGGACGCTCCGAGTTTGGCAGGTTGAGGTGTAGCCATTGGTATTGCTGTTGAGTTTGCGCATTGCCATTTGTCCAAGTTTGAACGTTACACGGGGAGGGCTGTTCTTAGTGGCATCCGCTTTACGAGATGTTCTCTGCATCGATATCTTCAAACCGAACCTTCTCGTAGAGATCAGACAGTTTGATCTGGAGGTTTAACGTGTTGATTTCAATCACTGCATCGCGATCGCTATATTCAACAAACAACCATTTGTTCGGCTCTGTTTTGATAAACTGCTCCACCCGGTAAGCAGACTGATCAATTAATAAATATTCCTGAAACCGTTCAATGGTGCGGTAGGCGGCAAATTTCTGGCCCCGGTCGTAGCCCTGAGTCGAGGAGGATAACACCTCTGCAATCAACAGTGGATTCACCACCGTATCTTTGCGATTGGGCATGAGCTCAACAGGCTCGGCCATCACCATCACATCTGGATAGGTGTAGATATTCGCCAACGAGATATGTAGGCGTTGATCGGTCATAAAAACCTCATAGGGTTGACCCTTCAGTGCCATCTTGAGCTCGGCGAGCAAGTTTCCAGAAATACGATTATGGTTGGGTGTGCCGCCTGTCATTAGTAAGATCTCCCCTTCAATATATTCGTGACGTTCTGGTGACTCGACCTCAAACGAGAGATAGTCGGCTGGGCTACAGTCAGTTTTGGTTAAGGTCTGAACCATGATTTACACCGAAGTTATGGACAGTAAGGATAGGGCTAGTGCAGCGTCAAGTTCAAAGCTATAAGTTGTGTGTTCTCGTGTTACTTACCAACACCAAAACAAGGAGAGATTGAGGGCTGCGCTTGTCGTTCGCGTAGCGTCTCCAGAGGGGAAAGCCCGGCCGCTCTGACTTCGACAAGTTCAGCCTTCGCTAGTTGACGCACAAAATCAGAGTTGACGCAACACGAGCTTCGTCGTTTGGGTTCATCATAGCAACCGGGTCAGCAACGCCGAGCAGCGCAGAATTTTCGGATTTGAGAAAAGATGGCTCTGCATCGACATCTAAACCACTGCCATCAGGGGCTGTCGCTGCCGTCCGTGACTCAAGCTCGGGGCGGGCGCAGGGAAGGGACGCATCTCTGCTTAAGTCGATCGGATGTACTTAATTCTCATAGAACCTCACAAAACCTCAGCAAACCTCATGAATTCTGCGCTCTGGCTTCCCATCCCCCAAAGGTGGACTCTACAATCGAACCAGAGGAAGAATTGATCATCATGGATGCAGTCGAGGCCCTAAAACTGACCGATCAATGGGTGTTTGCCAAAACCGGCAAGCACCTCAATGACCTGGAACGAGAGGTGTTTTGTGGCTCGTGGGCGGGCAAAACCTATGAGCAGATTTACCCGCTCAACCCCCAATATGTCGAGAAATCCGTGGGCTACAAGCTCTGGCAAAAGCTCTCGGGCGTCTTTGGCGAGAAGGTCACGAAAAAGACGATTCGTGGGGCGATCGAGCGGCGCTGTCGTTCCCTCTCGCCCTCCTGTCGGGTGGTGATTGGCGCGGGCGTTGAGGACGGGGCGATCGCCGAAAC
Organism: Spirulinaceae cyanobacterium; assembly: GCA_049601735.1. Taxonomy (GTDB): domain Bacteria; phylum Cyanobacteriota; class Cyanobacteriia; order Cyanobacteriales; family Spirulinaceae; genus SIO3F2. The sequence continues at coordinate 7,368 of JBMYQW010000044.1, read as the reverse complement.
CCTCGAACTTTTCCTCACCACGGATGGTCATGAGGTGAGCCTCCTCCCCCTCTCCTTGCCTGAGTTGGGTCTGGCGCTCCCCGACTGTGACTATTTGATTGTCTTGCTCTCGGCAGCGGCGATTGTCTCGGAAATGGTGATCGAAACGATGCATCAGGTGAGAGATTACCAAGTCCAGCATCAGCAGCCGATCCTGCTGCCCGTAGGGGTTGATCTGCCCCGTCACACGCTGCTCAATCATGATCTGCGCACCTATCTCACCGGGGTTCACCTCGGCACCTGGCAGCGCGACCCAGACCCCGGCCATGATAATGAGGCGATCTTGCATGAGGTGCGCCAAACCCTGAGCCAACGGGACACCTGGGAAACGGAAGCGGCCCTCGCCAGCGACCTAGAGACGGTTGACGGAGGTGGCAGAACCGCCGCCCCCTCTGCCCTGCCGCTGCCGGTGGCGGAACCCGAGTTGCCCAAGGGTCAGGTGCGTCTGGCCTCTGCCTTTTATGTGGTGCGCCAGCCCTATGAGGATGAATGCTACCGGGCGATCGCCCAACCCGGTGCTCTGATCCGGCTCAAGGCCCCCCGCCAGATGGGCAAAACCTCCCTGATGGCGCGGGTTTTGTACCATGCTCGGGAGCAGGGCTACCGTACCGTGCCCTTGAGTTTTCAGCACGCCGATAAGACCGTGTTTGAAAGTCTCAATGCCCTGTTGCAATGGTTTTGTTTACGCATCGCCCGTAAGCTCCGCATTTCGCCCGACTTGGATGACTATTGGACCCAGACTTACGGTAGCAAGGACAATTGCACCGCCTTTTTCGAGGACTGTCTGCTTTCCCAGAGCGAGACCCCCTTGGTGCTGGGGCTCGATGAGGTCGATCGCGTCTTTGACTACCCGAGCATTGCCGATGATTTCTTTGGTCTGCTGCGGGCTTGGTATGAAGAAGCAGGCTATGGCGATCTGGGCAGTGAGTTGTGGGAGCGGCTGCGGTTGGTGGTGGTTCACTCTACGGAAATTTACGTCCCCCTGGATATTAATCAGAGCCCGTTTAATGTCGGTCTGCCCATTGACCTGACGGAGTTTACGGTGGCCCAGGTGTGGGACTTGGCGGGGCGGCATGGTCTCCATTGGCAGGATGCCGAGGTGCGGCAACTGATGGAGATGGTGGGCGGCCATCCCTACCTCGTCCGGTTAGCCCTCTATGCCATCGTGCATCATCATATTCCCCTGCAAAAACTGCTGACTGAAGCCGTGACCGAGGCGGGGGTGTATGGCGACCATCTACGGCGGCATAGCTGGAATTTGCAGCAGCATCCCGAACTAGCCAATGCCTTTAAAACCGTGATCACGCTGGAACATCCGGTGGAGTTGGAGTCAATTCTGGCGTTCAAATTGCATAGTATGGGACTCGTGCATCTCCATGGCAACACCGTGACGCCGCGCTTTGCCCTGTATCGCCATTATTTCCGCGATCGCTTTACCTCTGAGTACCGTTAATGTTGGCTCTTAAAGCTGGTTTTGAACTGCTATGGCTGTGCAATCTACCCTGGACTATACCTACAAAGTGGGCGGGCATCTGCATCTGGATGCCCCCAGCTATGTGGTGCGTCAAGCCGATCGCGAACTGTACGACGGTCTCAAGATGGGCGAATTTTGCTACGTCCTCAACTCTCGGCAAATGGGCAAAAGTAGCCTGCGGGTGCGCACGATGCACCGCCTCAAGGCCGAGGGAGTTGCCTGTGCGGCCATTGACCTGACGAAGATTGGCTCTCAGGATATTACGCCGGATCAATGGTACGCGGGCATCATGCGTCGGTTGGTAACGAGTTTTCGGCTGCCGATCAACTTGCGGTCTTGGTTGCGCGATCGCGAATTTCTCTCGCCCGTCCAGCGTCTGAGTGAACTGTTTGAGCAGGTGTTACTCGACTGTGTGCGATCGCCCATCATTATTTTTATTGATGAGATTGACAGTATTCTCAGTTTAAATTTTCGCAGTGATGATTTTTTTACCTTTCTTAGAACCTGCATTGAATACGAATCCCTGACCTTTGCGCTGTTCGGCGTCGCCACCCCCTACGATCTGATTCAAGACCGCAATCGGACGCCCTTTAATGTGGGTCGTCCGATCCGTTTAGATGGTTTTCGGCGTGCAGAGGTGCAACCGTTAATGGCGGGCTTGGTGGGTCAAGTGCCCGATCCTGAAGCGATGATGGCTTGGATTCTGGACTGGACGGGGGGACAGCCGTTCTTAACCCAAAAGCTCTGCTACTTAATCCGGAATGCCCCGGACATTCCTGCGCAAAACACCCTGCAACAATGGCTCGAAACCCTCATTGCCGACCGCATTCTCCACAACTGGGAAGTGCAAGATGAGCCACCTCATCTCAAAACGATCCGCGATCGCCTACTCCGGTCGGGGAAAAATCCCACCCCCCTGCTCAAATGCTATCAACGGGTGCTCCAAGGCGAGAGCGTGGAGTCGAGCAATACCCCGGAGCAGATGGAGTTGCGCCTCTCCGGCTTGCTCGTCCAAAAGGGCAAATGTCTGGAGGTTTGCAATCGGATCTATGCAAAAATCTTTGATGCCCGATGGCTGCAAAAATCCCTAGAGAAAGTCCAACCCAGCTTTCAACAAATGGTCGCCCAGCAGGAGCAGAAACTCCTGGCGATGCTGCGCTCCTTTGAAGGCAAAGACTTTGATGATATTCTCTCGTCAATTTTGGGGTCTTTAACCCTGAGAATCGGCGAGGCCTTGGCGGCCGATCGCGTCAATATTTTCTTTATCGATCGGGAGAAAAACGAACTCTGGTCGATTTTAGCCCGCACCACTGTCAGCAGTTCAACCAAGATTCAAATCTTTTCTAATAACCAAACCGCTGGACGGGTGACGATCTATAAAAAGGCGGTCAATATCTCCAAAGATTCTTCAGACGATTGGGGTAATATTGTCTCGGAAGTCCAGGAACAAAATATTCCCTACCGCAATGAATTAACGCTGCCGCTGGTGAACACCCGTGATGATATTGTGGCGTTTATTCAACTGGTGAATAAACTCAAACCCCTGCAATATCCTCAACAGCCGCTGGTGGAACGCATTGATAAGGAGGGTTTTACGGGGCGCGATCGCACCACCCTCACGGACTATGCGCCAGCCATGCAACGGATTCTGGAGCGGTGTCAAGACTGCTACAAGCTCACCCAGCGGCTGCAAACCTCCGAAGCCCTCACCGAAGCCACGCGCACCGTGGCCCAGAGCACCCTCGATTCCAAAGAAATCATCAGCCGGGTGATGGAGGCCGCCAAGCGCCTGATGAATGCCGATCGCTCCACCCTCTGGCTGCTCGATGAAGAAACCGACGAACTCTGGACGGAGCTGCCCTTCAAGAACAACGCCGTTCAGGAAATTCGCATTCCCGTGGGCAAGGGCTTTGCTGGGCAGGTGGCGGCCACGGGCAAACCCGTCAATATTCCCTTTGACCTCTACGAGCATCCCGACTCGATGACGGCGAAGCAAACCGACCAAAAGAGTGGCTATCGCACCTGTAGTCTGCTCTGTATGCCCGTTTGGAGCCCCGAGGGGGATTTGTTGGGCGTGACCCAGCTCATCAACAAGCGCCGCCAGGGGGACTACCCCGACTACGACCCGGAAGATTGGCCCGAAGCGCCGGAATGTTTTCAGGACAGCTTCGATGCCAACAGCCAGAAATATATGAAGATCTTCAACTCCCAGGTGGGCGTGGCGTTGCACAATGCGCGGCAGTTTGAGGCCTTCAAGCGCCAAGCGGAGGGGACGCCCCAGAGTGTGGTCAGCCAAACCCTGGGCTTGCTCAATCAGGTGATGGATGGCAAGGGCTTCGATGATATTTTGGACATGACCCTGCGCTCGATCACCCTGCGCACGGGGCGCTCTTTGCTGGCCGATCGCACCACGATCTTTTTGCTCGATGCCGACAAGAACGAGTTTTGGTCGATTATTGCCGAGACTGAGGGGGAGGACCCTCTGGAAATTCGCATTCCGGCGGACAAGGGCATTGTCGGCGAGGCCGCCCAGAGCCAGCGATCGATCAATATTGCCTACGACTTTTATGATGACCCGCGATCGGCCACCGCCCAGGAGCAGGACGCCAAAAACAACTATCGCACCTATACGATGCTGGCCTTTCCGCTGATCAATGATCAGGGGCAACTGGTGGCGGTGGTGCAATGCATCAATAAGCTCAAACGCTTCCACGATCGCAGTGCGCCCCTGGCCGAACGCATTGATGTCAGCGGCTTTACGGAACTCGATGAAGCCCGCTTTGCCGAAAATGCGCCCCTGATCCGCATGATTCTGGAGAGTTTCCGCTCCTACCACAAGACGGCGCGGGGTCAGCGAGTGGCGGCGGCCTTGATGGCGGCGACGCGATCGGTCTCCCAGAGCAGCCTAGAGTTGGATGTGATCTTGCAGCGGGTGATGGATGCGGCTAAAGAGCTGATGAATGCCGATCGCTCGACCCTCTGGCTGCTCGATCGCGGCCAGGGAGAACTCTGGACGAAGTTACCGAGCGGCAATGACAAATATCAGGAGCTGCGCCTCAAGGTGGGTCAGGGCTACGCCGGTCGGGTGGCGGAGCTGGGCACACCGCTGAATGTGCCCTACGATCTCTACGATTTCCCGGATTCCGAGACGGCGAAACGCACCGATGCCCGGACGGGGTATCGCACCTGTAGCCTCCTCTGTATGCCTGTCTGGAACCCGGATGGAGAACTGATTGGCGTGACGCAGTTGGTAAATAAAATCGACAGCGAAAGTTTCCAAAGCTACGTCTCGCAACTCAATGGTGTGCCGGAGTTTTTTCAGACCAGCTTTGACCAAAATGACCAGCAATATATGCAGGTGTTTAATAACCAGGTGGGCGTGATCCTGCAAAATGCGGAGCTGCTAGCGACGGTGAAGCAGCAGTTGACGCTGACGGAGGAGCAGGATGAGGATGAGCCGATGGAGGTTGCAGATATTTAAGGTGGGTTGGGGCAGTTGAACGTTCAAACGTGCTCACTCGCTAAGTCCTAGCCCTCAAGTCTTTCCCCTTCAACCGTTACCCTGCCCCCCTGATTTTGCGATGATTGATTTTGTCCCCCTAACGCTTCCTAAGCATGGCAATGACAGACGATGAACTGCGGGCGCTCTCAGCACAAATCTTGGAAGTCCAACGAGACTTGCAAGAAAGCCAGCTCCAAGTACAACAGCAGCTCGGGGAATTAACGGCCAACACCAATAAACTGGAGCGGATTGTGCTGCGGTATGAGGGCTATCACATCCTGAGTGAGAGTGAGCGGCTGGATTTGCAGGGGCAGATGTTGGAGTTGCAGCGGCGGGTAAGGCGGCTGGAGCAACGAGAGAATGGGGATGGTCATGGGGCGGGTTGAGTTGTTGCCTAACGATTCGGAACTTTTTTGGGTACGCTTTTAAGATGGAGGCTAAACGCTTAGAGTACTCCTTGAAAATAATTATCCCAAGGCAGGCGGGACGCCTGCGCTACGGATAGTCCTCGGAAATTCCGTAGCGCGGGCATCTTTCCCGACACCCCAAAAGCCCGTTTCTGGAGTATTTTTTTTCTTGGAATACTCTTAGTTATGTACAACTTAGATCTAGATTGATAATTGGCGATAAAATGATCATTTTTAAGCGAGATCTCCTCGCATTTTTTGCAGATCAACTCTCGCCATGAACCTTCTCTTCATCTGTAGCAAAAATCGTCTCCGCAGTCCCACAGCCGAACTGGTGTTTTCAGCGTATCCAGGGATTGAAGCGATCGCGGCGGGGCTCAATGCCGATTCTACAACACCTGTGAGTGGGGATTTAATTGAATGGGCGGATCTGATTTTGGTGATGGAGCGATCGCACCAACAGAAGCTCAATCAACGATATTCGGCACTCTTGAAAGGCAAAAAAGTAGCGGTGTTGGGGATAGGCGATCGCTACGCTTACATGGCTCCAGAACTGATTGCAATTCTGAAGCGTCGGGTTAGTAAATATTTGCCGCGTCGGGTTGGTCAGTGATACGGGGCGATCTTATAAAATAGGATGGGAAAAGATGTCAATTTCTATTATTTCAGAGCACAATAATTCATTCTTTTTGTTCGGAACAGAGGCTGAACTTGAAGATTTTGTTTATGACCAACTTGAAAAACTCCTAAATCTCAAACCTGTTGCCCGTCAATATAGAACTCAAGATGGTCAAATCTGTGACATTCTAGCCATTTCTGCTGAGACAGATTCTTTGGCTATTCTAGAGTTGAAAAATACTGAGGATCGTTACATTGTCCAGCAACTCACTCGATATTATGATTCGTTAATTCAGGAAAAGCCATTTGGCGATCGAATCAACTATAAAAATCCTGTCAAGTTAATTTCTCTAACTCCTAGCTTCCATCACGATAACTTTACGGACAAAAAATACCATCAGCTTGATTTTGAATTTCTGTGCTTCTCAATTTTAGAGTTAGATAGTGATTTTATTCTTCAAGTTGTCAATGTTGAGAATGAGTGGAAGTCTACCGTTTCCATTGATTATCAACAATCTGACCCTGAAGCCACTCCCTTACCAGAACCGCCTCGATTTTTCCTTAATGCTGTTCATCAAGATTGGCGATCGGCTGAAGCTCGTCGCCGTATTCTACAGATGCGTGAGATTATTCTACGCCTCGATCCACGCATCAAAGAGTTCAAGAAAAATCCGTGGCTGACCTATGGGGCTCGGCAGAGTGAGGTGTTTGCTGAGTTTCATTGTAAGAAGTCTATCTTCGGCCCTCAACATTTCCCTGTTTTGATTTTGAAAGTGCCTAAGCTACCTGTTGTAAGGAGTCGAATCCCTGAGAAAGTCAATCGCATAAGGTTAGCCTTGGCCATGGGAAAAGACTGGGACATACCGAGTTTTTTTTATCACTTGTCTGTAGGTATCAAGAAATCCAAAAGTAATAGTGATTTATCTGGATCGAGAACGCCTTATTTTGAACAAGCTGCCATTCAGATGATGTATTATTATGGACTTAAATGCTCTCAGGGAAAATCTGATAGTCTTTATGGTTTAGAAGATGCTCTACTAGAGAACTTGATCTCTTTAGCCTATCATTCATGGCTTAAAAAGATAAGCAGCTGATGATGTAGGTTGGGTTAGCGACGTAACTGTCCCCTTCGACTCCGCTCAGGGGACAGTTACGGTGGACAATGCCCACTCTACAACTCAAGCCCAAATCCGTTTTAGGCTCAACGTAAACCCTGCTAAAATCCCTTCCCCAGACAACGTGCTCGGTTTCTCCAGCACCTCTACAGTCTGATTCGGGCGGTAAATCTCCACCCGCTTGTTTTTCGGGTCAATCAACCAACCCAGTTG
>JBMYQW010000043.1:14107-18417 GCA_049601735.1 Spirulinaceae cyanobacterium | reverse complement strand
ATGAGTTTCTTTGTCTTATAGTCATATTTGAGTTGAATCGGATGCATCCCTGTGACCAGGTGAACGATCGTGCGACCCAACGCATAAATATCAGACAAGGGCACTGCCTCTCGATTCACTTGTTCGGGTGCAGTATAGCCATCAGAAATTACTCGTGTTTGCGACTGTGCGATCGCCTGAACCGAGCCAAAATCAATTAACGCCACTTGTTGATCTGCAATCATGATATTTGCAGGCTTAATATCTCGATGCAGATAACCACTCCGATGTAAATAATCCAAAATCCGAATCAACTGCCGCAAACAATTGAGAACAAAGTGCTCCGAAGGACGACGATTATTTCGAATCCACTGGGCCAAATCCTGACCCGGCATCTTATCCATCACAAAACAATACAGTTCCTCATTTTGGGCAGTGAGAAATTTGAATAAACCATAGCCCTTGGGAATACCCGGATGGTCGAGATCTTGCAAAGTCAAGGCTTCCCGCTCAAATAGCTCAACATACTTCGGATCTTGCCATTTGAGTACTTTTAAAATCTTGCGATCGCCCGTAATATTTTGCTGATCTTCGACTTCATATAAATCGCTTGGTCGGCGTGGATCATGGGGAACCAAGGGGGACAACACCCGATATTGACCTTGCAATACCAAGTCTGTCCCACAGGTCTGACAAAGATCTGCATCGTCAGAATTCCGGCGCGACGGACAATCTGGATTAATGCAATAGCTCACGGCTTGGCGTTGAGGGTAATAAACTTTTTGATTAGTCCCGATAAATTTAGCCGGGTTTTAACGGTATTCCGTTCGGTGGGTTCGGTTGTGATTTCAATCAGCGATCGCGCTTTCAGTGACTCAATTACCTGCACTGCTTCTGTAGTTAAAGTTGCATCCTCAGACTTAGTTTCATTAAACGCTGAAACCGCTGTAATTACTCCTAATGATTCTGATTTTTCTGTCGATATTTGGGTTAAAAAACGCTGCTCATCAGGGGTTAACCGCTTCCATACCACCTGAAAATTCCCTTCGGGCAATAACATTGACATCTCCAACAATTCCTTCACCTGCCCACCAAAAATATCTCGACTCAAGGTGGCGATTTGCTTGAGGACAATTGGATGCCCTGCATACCTTTCAAACAAATCTTGCCAAGTTTCAGGGTCTTTTAAACCATAGGCTTCGGCAAACACTGTGGCTGTCTTGGGTGCTAGACCTTTCAGTTCTTTGAGCTGTACAGGCTGCGAAGGATATTCCAATAAATTCAACTCACGGGGTTTTTCCTGACAGGTGAGCAGCAGACAACTTTGGTGGGGAATTTCTGCTAACCGCTGAAACAATGTACCATAGTTGTCATAGTCCGGCTCATACCGTCGCCAGGGGTCATTGTTTCGCAGCAAACTCTCTAAACCATCGAGAACAATCAAACAACGGGACTGTTGAAAAACCTCGATGAACTGGGCAATTTCTTGACCTGGAACCCACTCGACTCCTAGACGGGGCAAAACATCTTGGGCTAGGTCTTGGAGTAGGGGTTTATGGCGGAGCGATCGCCAGACCACAAACTCAAACTCGTCTTTCTCTTCGCCCTTCACCTGATCCGCCAAGCGTCTTGCCAGGCTAGTTTTGCCAATCCCCGGCAAGCCCCAAAGCGTCACCAAGCGGCAGCGATCGCCATCCGTCCCCTTGAGCCAGCCCGTCAACTCCGCCAACTCCGCCTCACGGCCAAAAAAGCCACTGTCTGGCACATCCGGCGCATCGCCCCAATCGGGCTGCTCCAACGGCCTCGCTGGACTGGGGCGGGAAGCGGGTGAGGGAACCGGGGCAGAGGGTGGTGTTTCCGCATCAGGATCGGAGTAGCGATCGCACACCGCCCGATAATTACTCTTGCTCACCCGCTCACCATACACCTTTGAGAGCAACTTCCATAACCGGGGGGCCACATCACGCATCAAATAGTTCAGGCTATAGTCGGAGGTGTTGGCCATCTCGTCATAGGTCAACCCCGACCATGTGCCTTGCAGAATGAGCTTATCCACCGCGCTCAAGGCATAGCCTTGGCGGGTGAGGGCCAGGGTCTGAGTTTGTTCAAGGGCTTGGTCAAATTCCATGGGTTCCCGGTTGTCACTTTCCGGTTTTCATCATTTCAGCATAACTTAGTTTATGCTAACCGCTATGATGGGTCACTGCCCAGAGGGACAGCATATTTCTGGCGGAGGTTGCTGGGGCAAAGAATCAGCGATCGCCCTGATAGCGGCTCTACTCAATTGATCCCTCAATGGAAGGGTCTTTTATGCGATCGCCTCTAACTCAGCAAGGTTTGCCGCAGACGAGCCATCACCTGGGGCGCATCAACGTCGTTGATGATTGCCTGAATTGTTGGGCTAATGCCGTGATCGCCCCAGGTGCAGCCTTGCTCCAGATAGCGTTGGGCCGCCTTGCCGATCACCAGCGAACCATAGCCTGCGATTCCCCCCTGGGCCACTGCCGTGGCAGACCAAGCGCCCCAGGGAACCGCGCCTTCTGCTGCGAGGCTTACGGATTTGGTCATGCCCAGGGCCAGACCACTGCCCAATTCACTCAACAGCAGGATCGCGGAACTGAGTAAGATCTGTCGCCAGAGGCGCTCGGCGGCAAATCCAGTCATAGGCAAACCGTAGAGCTTGGCCAGAGCGCGAATCAGGGACAGATCCGTCACCATACCCCCCACGAGATCGGCAATGGCGATCGGGTTGGCAGCGACCGCGATCGCCTTCCATTGGGCATATTGCCAGATCAGGGCTTCCGCTGCCGTTTGGTGATGTTCGATGGTCTTGTGGGCCAGGGTTTGGGTGGCGGCGCGGGCCTGCCCGAGAGCGTTGAGGGCAAGCAGCGACTCGCCCGCTGACCCGAGGAGCTGTCTGAGTTTGTCTTGGAGGGGGGCGATCGCAGGCTGAGGCATTTCCCATTCCTCAGTAACGGAGCCATCGGGCCATTCATGGCGCACCAAAACGGGCGCAGGTTCAGCGGCAACCATAACGATATCTTCGAGCTGATTCGCAACATCAACTTCATTACCCGTTTCAAGGGGGGCAGGGGGCATTAATGTTGGTCGGGTCTGGGGTGCCCATTGTCGCAACTGCTGATAGATCTGTCCCCGTTCCACATCCGGGTACAGGTCAGACTTGTTAAAGACCAGAATCAGGGGCTTATGGGCTGTGCAGAGGTCTTGAAGGGCTAGATATTCCGTGCGGGTGATATCACCCGAAACCACAAACAGAATCAAGTCAGCCTGGTTGGCCACATCACGAGCCATCTCAGCGCGGACTTGCCCCTTAATTTCATCTAAACCGGGCGTGTCGATCAGTTCTACGGTCTGCCCAGCAAGCTGCCATTGCACGGCTTGGGGGTAGCGCGTCTCGCCGTTGAGGGGGCTGGTGAGCAGGCGTTTTTGCCCCAAGAGGGCGTTGATCACCGCTGATTTCCCTCGACTCACTAAACCAAACAGGGCAATGCGGAGCAGGGGCTGTTCGAGTTGGTCCAGCGCCCCTTTGAGTCGCTTGAGGTAGGGCTGGGCGATCGCTTGCAGTTCCGGGCTGGGGGGACGACGACCATGACGGGCGAAGCTGCTATACCAATGAAGTGTTTGTTGTAGACTTTGACGGGCCCGTTGCAAGGGAGAATCAGCAGCCATGAATCGGTTCAAGAGCGCAGCAGTCTCAGCGCCACTCCTCTTGGGTTATGGTAGCACCCTCAAAATCACCGATCGCCCTAAAATAGAACTTTTGAACGAGTGAGCATTTTTAGCCTTGATGCCGCTGACGCAAAACCCTGACTAGGGTTTGCCATTCCGGGGGCGGAGGTGCGATCGCCTCAATCCTTTCGCCCGTAACTGGATGCGTGAGGCACAGTCGCTCGGCATGGAGGGCTTGGCCGGTGAGATTCACCCCCAATGTACGCCCATTGCCGTAGTCGGGATCGCCCACAATCGGATGACCCATGAACGTGCTGTGAACCCGAATCTGATGGGTGCGTCCGGTTTCGAGCCGGAAGCGGAGCAGGCTGTGGTTGCCAAGGCGTTCTTCAACTTGCCAATGGGTGATCGCCGAGCGCCCCCCCTTTTCAGTGGGCACAATCGCCATCTTTTTGCGATCGCCCAGATGGCGACCGATCGGCGCGTTCACGGTTCCCGCCTCCTGCTGGGGTGAACCAAAGACCATACCCAGGTATTCCCGCCGTGCAGTCTTGGCTTGAATTTGCTGCTGGAGGTGGAGCATCGCCGCATCGGTCTTGGCCACGACGATCGCCCCGGTCGTGTTTTTATCCAGGCGATGG
>JBMYQW010000043.1:0-14097 GCA_049601735.1 Spirulinaceae cyanobacterium | reverse complement strand
CGCCAATGCCCGCGAGATCATCGCAATGGTGGAGTAGGGCATTCACCAGCGTACCCGTGCTGTGCCCTGGTGCGGGATGAACGACCATCCCCGCTGGCTTGTTGAGGATGATCAGGCTCGTGTCTTCGTACAAGATATCGAGCGGAATCGCTTCGGGATGCAGTGCCAGGGGCTGGGTGGGGGGCAGCGTCACGGTGATGCGATCGCCCCCCTTCACTGCCTGCTTTTTACTCAGGCAGGGCTGACCATTAAGCTGCACCTGGCCCTGCTCAATCAGCTTCTGGAGGCGGGAACGTGTTAGCGCCGGCAGTTGCTCGGCCAGCCAGCGATCGAGGCGGGACGCCGTCGTTTGGACTGTCAGATGATGGGTTTCCACAGAGCGCACCAGCAAGCAAGCTCTTAGCGCAGGGTGGGCATTGCCCACCAGTTGTTAGGTTGAGCGATCGCCTTTGGCATTGCGTAGAGGGCGATCGCCAATTCCCAATGCACGATCTTAAATTCCCTCAACTGGCCAGCTCCAGCTGATCCACCCGCAACCACATCCCAGGCGTCGGCACATAGAACTTGACGAAGGCGTAATCCCCCTCAAGCTCCACCACTTCCCCCTTACTCTCAAAGAGATAAGCCGGCCAACGGGTATCACTCGCCGTCGCTTCTAAGCTGCCATCGAGTTGTTCTCGAACTGCGTGAACCAAAGCGCCTTTTTTGATTTTGCCAGCCATCGTTGTTCTCCCCAGGTTTGATCGGAAACTCTATCCAGAATAAGAGATTGTCGGAACAGTGAGGATCAACAGAATCTCACGTAGGGTGGGCAATGCCCACCAGAAAAGGATTTCAGGAATTTTTTAATTGGCATCAATTAAGGCGTGTTGCAGTGTTAAACCTCGTCTATTTTAAAACCTGGAGTATCGCTGAAGGGGTAATGCCCTTCTACCCCGGCGAGGTCTGGGGCAACCACGGGGGGATTGCCCCTACAGTATCCTGAAAACGACCGATTTCAAGTTGGACGAGGCTTATTTAATCCCGATATTCACTGCCATCCGGCATTGTTGCCCCCCGCCATTCCACCCAGGTCAAAATCGCCGTACTCAGCTCGGCACGGATTAAATTGGCGTAGCTAAAATTAGCACCCGTCAGATTCGTCCGCGCACAATAGGTTTCAACCATTTCTGCTTCGCTGAGATCCGCATTGCGGAGGTTGGCCCGACTCAAGTCAGCACGGTTGAGGCGGACTTGCCTAAGGTTGCTCTTCTCAAGTTGCACCCGACTCAGCTTCGCACCAATCAACACCGCGCCTTCCAAATCAACATTACTCATGCGCGCCTCATTCAGCACAGCTCGCTCAAAATGAGCACCCTTAAGATTCGCACTGTCTAAGTTAGCCCCAGTTAAATTCGCCTCACCCAGACTCGCATTACTGAGATCAGCGCCGCTTAAATCCGCTCCCCGCAGATCAGCATTACGGAAATTTACCTCGCGCAAGTTTGCCCCACTGAGGTTAACCTTCGGCAGATCTGCGCCCTTTAAGTTCGCGGCCTGCAAGTCCACATTGCAAAGAATTGCCCCCGCAAGCGTAGACGAATAAATCCGCTTTTCTTCCCGCAGATTCGCCCCCCGCAAACAGGCTCCGGTTAGATTTGCCCCGCTGAGGTCTGTACCGCGCAAGTCGGCTTCGATGAGGTTAGCATCAAGCAACGTAGCAAGGGTGATATCGGCGCTGCGGAGATCCGCGCCCTGGAGGCTCGCCCCGTGAAGGTCAGCGTTGTGGAGATTCGCGCCAGTCATGGAGGCTTGGTTAAGGTTCGCGCCACTCAGCTTTGCCCCCGTCAAATTCGCTTGGGTGAGACGAGCGCGACTGAGGTAGGAAAAAATGAGGATGGCACTGTGTAAATCGGCATGACTGAGATCAATGCCGATCAGATCTGCACCGTGCAGATCACCGCCACTAAGATTGATGCCAGAGAATTCCGTTTCGCCTGCGTCGTAGCGTTGAATGAGACTTTGAATATCCATGGATTAGCTGGCGGACGTTTCGTAGTAGGGCTTCATGGCTTTGACGATCGCTTCTGCGGCTTGCAAACTGTCCTCAGGCGACTCCAACTGCTCGGCGGTGGCATTGAGTTGTTGGGTCAGGCTCTCTAAGGTTTCATAGCTCTGATGGAGCGTTTGCAACAGTGCATCAAAGGGTTGAGTTCGCAGATGGGGCCAGTCCTGGCCCCGCGTCTCGAAGGTGTGGTGCAAGGTTGAGAAGGCGAGAATCTTCGCCCGCAGCGGGTTAGCGTATTTCATTACCTCAAGGCGCACGGTGAAGGCATCGTAGGTCAGCGTTCCCTCTACTGCCTCGGCATGGGTCGCTTCCAGCTCCAAGTCGGGGTTAAAGTCAGTGCCCGTCGAACCATATTCGGTCACCTCTAGGGGTGGGGGCTGTTTGGGGGCTTGGCGAGACACCATCGTCTCCAACTGAGCTTGGGTTTGGGCGGAGGAGGCCACGGTTTTCATCTGAGCGGCAGTCTGCTGCTCGGCGGTTTGCCCCGTTGTCGTTTGCCCTGCTGCATGATTGCCTGCGGTCTGTGGAGAGGCAACCAGGGTCTCCATCTGAGCGGCGGTGGGCTGCAAAATGAGTGTGTTCTGCAAGGCTAAATCTGGCGGCGCTTGGGTCGAATCAAGCTCTGCTCCATCCGGCCCAGATAAATTGGGCCTCGACAAATTGGGCTCGGATGAACTGGGCTCGGATAGATCTGTGGGGGGGTCAGTGGGTGGGGCCGCATGGTAGAGCGGGTTGAGATGGCCAAGCAGCGTCTGAGCGATCGCCCCGTATTCCGCTTTCCGATTGACACTCTGCACCACGCGATCGAGCCCCGCTTGTAAGTCAGCTTCGGTGGGGAAGGAATAATGCATCTCTTCCAGTAAAGCCGGGAGATCCAGTGCCAGTAAGGTTTGGGCGTTACTCTCCCATTGCTGACGGCAAGCACACCAGAGCATCTTACGAATCCGCAGAATCTCGGACTCCTCATCGAGTCCCTGGGCCAGGTGCTCATAGGAGAAATTAATATCGGTATCTTGCGGCCCCAGAAACTCCGTAGTTTCCGGAGCAAACGTAAACTGTGTCTGTTCCGCAGCCTCATCCCCTTCGTACAAGGGGCTCATCTGATTGAGCACGACATTAGCAACTCGGGCATATTGATTTTGGCGGTTGAGCTGCTGCACCACACCAAAGAGCGCATCACTTAGCTGAGTTAGGCTGACATACTTGCTGCGTAACGTGGTGATGAGCTGGCCCAGCGAAAGGTTTCGCAGTACCCCCGTATTATTTTCCCAGCGCCGCTCACAGACGCAGAACAGCAGTTTGCGTACCCGGAGGGTATCTTCATGCTGCTCTAGAACCGTTGCGATCGTCTCAAACGATGATGTCACTAACATTGACCCCGTCTATCCCTTGTAGACACACCCAATATACTAAAGTATCCCAAAATCAGGGAGAGTACTTATTGCTTAACAATAGACGAAGTGGGGGAATTACCTCCCCTGTTCCTCACCCTCCAGGGCAAACGCCGAGGAAGATTCTGCCCGGAAGGTTTCCTGTCCCTTGATTCTTCGTTAAGGGTCGTTCAGCTCAAGAGGGTTTATGGTTCGATCGCTGCTGCCATTAGCTCGGCCGCCATTTCAAAGTTCGCGGTTACCGTCTGCACATCGTCTAGACCCTCAAGAGCATCCATCAGCTTAAGGAGCGATCGCGCCTGTTCTAGCGCCGTGATTTCCACAGTGGTGCTGGGAACCCACCGGCGTTCCACGTCTTGAACGGTGAAGTCTGCTCCCTGTAACACCTGACTCAGGGCATCGACATTTTCTACGGCGGTAAAGATCTCAGCTCCCGGCGCCTCCAGATCATCGCTGAGTTCGTAGCTCTCGGCGCCACCCTCAAGGGCAACCTCAAGAAGGTGCTCCTCGTTGGTAACTTCCCCCTCTAGTCGTACCACTCCCTGCTGGTCAAACATCCAGCCCACACAGCCCGTCTCTCCCAGGTTGCCCCCATTTTTGCTAAAGGCCGAACGGAGATCAGCGGCGGTGCGGGTGCGTTTTTCCGTGAAGGCTTCGATTAGCACAGCCACACCACCAATGCCATAGCCTTCGTAGCGAATGGACTCATAGTTGAGTGAGTCATCGTTATAGGTTCCTGCGCCTTTAGCGATCGCCCGCTCAATGTTGTCATTGGGAATGCCTGCGGCCTTCGCCTTCTCGATCGCCGTCCGCAGTTGAAAATTGCCATCTGGGTCGGGAATCCCCTGACGCGCCGCGACGATAATTGCCCGCGAGAGCTGGGCAAAGGTCTTGCCCTTCTTGGCATCGACCCTTGCCTTCTGCCGCTTAATATTGGCCCATTTACTATGTCCTGCCATGGGTAAGTTGAGTTGTACTGGTGAGAAGTCGTTTTGAGATTGTAAGGGTAGACCGACCCATCCCAAAACAGGATCACCCCCAACTCACTGAAGTGAATGGAGGGTGAAGCATTGTTTTGTTGAGGCTAGCGATCGCTCCTGGCAGTTAAAGCAGAGGCAACAGCTAGGCAGTCAGTAAACTAATCATCGTAGACGCGGCATTCTGCGGCCTCGGGATTGGCGTCACAATATTGCTCCAGGGAATTCTTGGGTTTAACCTCGCGTTGATGGGAGGCTTCGGCCTGAAGCTCTTCAACAGCATCCCAAGCAGCCGCACATTCACCCGAAGTTGCATCGGTACTACAGACTTGGCGGGCTTGATCGCGCTCTTTATCGATTTTCTCTTGGATATTGCTCATGAGGTTATGGGAATAGAAAATTAACGACGGTTGCTAGTTAATCAAACGGGGTCAACCGATGTCGATCACCCGATGCCTGACGAGAGATGTCTGTGTTACCGGGCAGAACTGGCATTTTCAGACACTGGCATTTTTAGACAGTGGCATTTTCAGACAGTTGTTTCTCAGACAGGGGACTCTAGCATCTTGGGATCATCTTAGCGAATCCGTTTCACATATAGGGACTCGTTCTATTAAGGTTTGTCAGAAATTCACGCAGGCTGGGCTTGGGCTAAACCCCGCCGCTCTCGACCCTCCTAAAATGCTCCGGTCTTGCCTTAGCAGCCTTCTCAGCCACTCTACCGAGTTACACAATGGGGGGGCTCTGCCGCTCTGTTCCGGTTGCTACGGTCAGCTTTTGATGACCTGTCGGCGGAGCAAGCGGGGTTTTGACTTTTACTTTCAGCCCCCCTTACTATGGGATGAACCCCTGAAGTCAAGCGTCGTCACGCTCTGCGTCCGGTTCCAACCCAATTGGGGGCGGTTAAACGGTGACACGCCCTAGCCGTCTCTCAATCATTCTTGTGCGTTTGGGAATCCCCACCCGCCAACTCTCTATCATCTCTGCGTGATGCCCGCCATGACCGACCAATTCTGCTGGTTCAATGCAATCTCTACTCGACCCTCTCTGGAGGGGGCGGTGCGCGAAGTGGCGGAGATCGTGCGCCGACAACTTGCCCATCCTCCCGATGTGGGGCTCTTTTTCATTGCCTCTTCCTATGCCAGTGAATACCCTCGTCTGCTGCCCCTGTTAACGGAAGCGTTTCCGGAAACGGTACTGATGGGCTGTGGCGGCGGTGGCGTGATTGGTGTTGATGCACAACTCAATGCCCTTGAGCTTGAAGATCAGCCCGCCCTGAGCTTGAGCGTTGGCTGTTTGCCTGGGGTAGCGATCGCCCCCTTTCACCTCAACGCCGACAAACTGCCAGATCTCGATGCTTCCCCCCAACGCTGGGTCGAGCAGGTGGGTGTTGATCCGGCGATCGATCCCCAATTTGTACTCCTGGCTGACCCCTTCTCAGCCCGCATGAATGATCTGCTAGCGGGCTTGGACTATGCCTATCCCAATGCACCCAAAGTCGGTGGCTTGGCTAGCTCCGGTGTGGTAGGTGTGCCGAGTGGCTTATTTTTGAGCGATCCGGGTCAGGGAACCCAGCAGCTCTACCGTGATGGTTCGGTCGGCTTGGCCCTCAGCGGCAATCTCACCATCGAAACGATCGTCGCCCAAGGCTGTCGACCCATTGGCCAACCCTTTCGGGTGGAGCGGGCCGAGCGCAATATTATTCTGGAGCTGGTGGGCGAGAGCGACGACAGCCAAAAGGGACGACCGCTGGAGGTGCTGCGCGAGATCATTCGCGGTTTGGATGGACACGATCGCGAACTCGCCCAAACCTCCCTGTTTGTGGGGGTGGTACGGGATGTCTTTAAGGTCAATCTCAAGCGGGGCGATTTTTTGATCCGGAATTTACTCGGCGTAGACCCCAAGGAAGGCGCGGTGGCAGTGGGCGATCGCATTCGTTCAGGGCAGCGCGTTCAGTTCCACCTGCGGGATGCCCAAACCTCAGCAGATGACCTAGCGTTTCACTTGCAGGAATATCGCCAACGCTGGGGTCAGAAGTCGTTAGGGGCGTTGATGTTTGCCTGTCTGGGCCGGGGGGAAGGACTCTACGGCGAAGCCCATTTCGACTCGCGTCTGTTTCAAGAGCATCTCGGTACGATTCCGGTAGGGGGCTTTTTCTGCAATGGCGAGATTGGCCCGGTGGGGGGCAACACCTTTTTACATGGCTACACCTCTGTTTTTGGTCTATTGCGACCGTCGGAGAATGGGGAAAAACCGTAGCGTATGCCAAGGAAAAAAATGTTCCAGAAATGAGCTTTTTGGATGGCGGGCAAGATGCCCGCGCTACGGAATTGCAGAGGATTAACCGTAGCGCAGTCGTCCCGCCTGCCTTGGGATCATCCTTAGAAGTACGCTTAGGTAACATCGGCCATCAACTGCCGTGCTTCCGCAATCCACTGTTGCACCTCGCCCACTGTGGGGCAATAGTCCCGCCGCTGGAACTGAGCCACCTGGAGACGCAGCAGGCTGGTGTGGAGGTGCTGCACCGGTGTTTGGGCAAGCTGGGCGATCGAGGGAATCCCCGCATGGAGCAACAACCCACAATGGGTACAGCCAACGGAAGGGACTTGGGCCAAGTGGGCGATCGCGACCCACTTGCGCACCTGCTGGAGTGGTAGCTTGAGCCGAGCCGCCAAGTCCTGCTGCTGGGCGGGGGTACGGCTCATTTGGAGCAACTGCTCGGTGGTCAGAATGCCCACCTGGTGCCAGCGGGCGATTTCGGCGTCCTTTAGACCCGGCAACTGGCTCAGTTGCCAATAGCAGGGCTGGAGCGGCGGGGGGGATGAGCGAGGGGCGGTTCGAGCGGACATAATTGAGGTTTGACGGTCTTGCCGTTAAGCTGCTTGCTGCAAGACGGCTTCTTGGTTAGGATTGCGTTAATTAGGCATTTTTGACTATAGCAATCTCAGACTCGATCCGATTGACAAACCCCGAACAACCCTCGACCCATCCCGGTCTGCGCGACGCGCGACCGCCCCTCCCGAGAGGGGATGTCCTGCTTTGAAACCTCCTCTTCTAAAGCGGGTCATCTCGATCCTGAGCGCCTGCGCCACATCTTTAGCTGAGATCATGGAGCAATGCCATCGCCACGAGCCAGTTCATTAGGATATTAATCCATGCCAAACGCGCCGCTGCGACCTGCTTTTTTGGGAATCGGCCCCCCGAAAACCGCCACCTCCTGGATCCATCAAGCATTGCGTCAGCATCCAGAGGCTCACCTGCCGCCGATGAAGGAAATTGGCTATTGGTGGGCGCGGTCGTTTTTGCCCGATCGCAACTATTTAAGTCGTTTTTTTGATCCCCATTGGTATTACCGCGAGAGTCGCAGCTACATCATCGATAGTGGCCGCCGTCACTGGCAGGCCCTGAAGTCCGGCCAGCTCGATTGGCGCAAGCTCATCTGGGACGGGCATTATTTTCTTTGGCCCCATACCGAGGAGTGGTATCAACGGCTCTTTGACAAGCGACGAGTAGCGGGCGACATTACGCCGAAATATTGTGAGCTGCCGGAGGGGGCGATCGCCCACCTACGCCGCCGCTTTCCCCACCTCAAAATTATTATTTCCGTGCGCGATCCGGTGGAACGGGAATGGTCGCGGGCGAAAAAAAAGCTCTGCTTGCGACGCGGGCGGGCGATCGAGGATGTGCCGTATCAAGAATGGCTGGCCCATTTTGACCATCCGGCGCAGGCGATCGCCAGCGATTACCAAGGGCTCTACGCCCGTTGGGCCGATTATTTTGGCCATGACCGCATTCATCTGGTCTTCTACGATCAAGTCCAAGCCGATGCCTGGCAGGTGTTTAACGATCTCTGTCAATTTCTAAACCTCAGTCCCTTGCCCGAGCAGCGTAAAGCCAAAATTGTCCGCCCCGCCAATGTCGGGCTCGCGAGCCCCATCCCAGCCCATTACGAAGCCTATCTCTTCGCCAAACATCAGGAACCCATGCTGCGCTTTGCCAAGGCGTTTCCCGATTATCCCTACCCCCAGCAATGGCTACAGCACCATGCGGACTCGCTAGGGCAGAATTAAACTGGATTAGGGGTGCGTGAGCCAGTCAGAGCTAACCGCAGCTAGGGCGTGTCATCAATTAATCTCGGAAGCCTTAGGGGATAAGGGATTGAGCGCCCGACCCTACAAACAGGGAAAGGGGCTGTAAGCCAGTCACAGTCAGAGTTTGAAATCTAAATGATGACAGCCCCTAGACCAGACCAAATTCAGACCCGATCTTGATCATGTTCAAACAGATGGCTATCATTGCCACCAGCCTCGCATTCGGTGGCTTCAACCCCGTACAAGCGATTGAACCGATACAAACAACAGACGCGCGATCGGCCGACCAAACCGTCAATTCCACTGAATTTGCCCGGCAATTCTCAATTTGAAGCCGTTTATTCCCTGAGCCAATCAAACAATTCCTGCGTCGTCAGGGCAAACTCCCCCATAAATTCGGGCGTTGGCAAACGGGCCGCCGACGGCTCAAAAACCGCAATTTCTTGCTTGGGACGGTAGATGAAGACGGTCTCTTCCTCCGGATCAATGAGCCATCCCATCTGCGAACCATTTTGGAGCGCATAGAGAATTTTTTTGATCACTTTAGTAGAACGTTGCTCGGGGGAAAGAATTTCGATCAACCAATCGGGAGAGAGGGCAAACCGATTGGCAATTTTCCCGCTTTCTAAACGGGGAATTCGCTCCCAGGTGAAGATGGCGACATCGGGGACGATCGCCCAATTGCCAAAGGAACAGCGTAATTCCGGAAACGCTCGGGCCACCTTGCTGGGCTTCGCGACCCCATTGATGGCATTGACGAGTTCCCCTTGAATAACGCTATGGTGTCCTTGGGGCATTGGCTTGGTGACAATTTGACCGTTGCAATATTCACGAGCTGGCTGGGTTTCGGGTTCTGCCAAAAAGGCGTCAAGGCTCAAGGATGAAGGTGGGCTGTAGACCATTGATGAGTGCTCCTTGATCAGAAAACAAGCCCGATTTTAGGGCAATTAAGATCGCTCAAACCGCAAGGCTTCAATGGATTGCGCCGTTAGGAAAATCCCCAAGACAATGTAACTCACAAACACAACAATGCTGCTAACATCGCAGATCCCCTGCACTAGGTTTTCGTAATGCTTGAGCAAAGAAAGGTGGGCGATCGCATCCTGAAAGGGCTGATTGAGGCGCTTGGAGAGCATATCGAGTGCAGTTAAAAACAACACCAGCACAAACGTCGCCAACGCCGCAATAATCGAGCTGCTGGTCAGGGAAGAAATAAACATCCCCAGCGACAAAATCGCCGCCGCAAGCAGGATCAACCCCAAATGGGCCAGTAGCGGTACACGGGGCGGCAAGGGCGGCGTTGCCGTGCTGAAGGTAATTAATTCTAAGATCCAGACCGGC
Source organism: Spirulinaceae cyanobacterium (assembly GCA_049601735.1). Lineage (GTDB taxonomy): Bacteria > Cyanobacteriota > Cyanobacteriia > Cyanobacteriales > Spirulinaceae > SIO3F2. Next base: position 4,250 of record JBMYQW010000043.1, on the reverse strand, counting down.
ACCAGCAGCGTGATGTAAAACGTCACCACACCCAAGAGCTTGCCCAGCGCCACCGTCCAGTTGGTAAGGGGCGATGTTGCCAGCAACTCCAGCGTGTGGGCCTTGCGCTCCTCGGCGTAGAGCCCCATCGAGAGCAGCGGCATCACAAACAGCGTAATCGAGCCCAACACGCCCAAGAAGCGCAACAAAAACACGTAGGGCATATCGATCGGTGGCAGGGGCAAGCCGAGGGACTTGTTGTAGGCCACCTCTTGGATGATGCCACTTTCGCCCAGCAAGACCAGAAAGAACACCGCCCCCGAGAGCAGCCAAAACACGCCCGCCACCACATAAGCCCAGGGGGAGCCAAAGTAACCCTGGAGTTCTTTGCGGAAAATCGCCATCAGGTTGGCCAAAAAAATCATGCGTCGGTCTCTCCCGCGTCCACTACAGTTTCCAGAGGTGTCGTTTTCTGCGTTTTTCCCCCTCGCCTCGGTTCAAGTTTAGATTGATTAGATTGAGATGTGGACGAGGGCTCAGACGGTGGGGCTGGTCTCGATTCTGCTTCTTTCGTTACGACGTCTTCGGTTACAGGATCAGCCACTACAGATTCATTATCAATGGGCTCTTCCTGGGTCGTCAATTCCAGGAAGACATCTTCGAGGGAGGGGCGAGAGCGGCGCATCTCGTGGATCGACACCCCCGATTGGACGAGCAGCTTGGCGATCGCGCTTCCCGGTTCAGTTTGGGGGGTACAAGTGACAGAGAGTTGCTGGCGTTGGGGATGGCCCTCTACCGCTGCTACCTCCAGTTGTTGCACCTCGCTCAAGGCTTCGAGGCGGGAGGCTACCGTGTTCTGCCAGCGGCTGACCTCCAGGGTATAGTTCGTGCCGCCGACCATCTGTGACATCAGGTTCTCGGGCGTGTCGGTGGCGACCACCCGACCTTGATTAATAATCGTGACGCGATCGCAGATCATGCTGGCTTCCGGCAGGATGTGCGTGGAGAGGATGATCGTGCGATCGCCCGCGAGACGTTTGATCAGGTTGCGCACCTCAATGATCTGCCGGGGGTCAAGCCCCACGGTGGGTTCATCCAGAATGATCACGGGTGGATCATGGACGATCGCCTGGGCCAAACCCACCCGCTGGCGATAGCCCTTGGAGAGCTTGCGAATCAGGCTCTGGGCCCGGTCTTCTAGGCCACAGGCTTGAATGGCTTGTTCGACGCTGGCGGGGCGATCGCTGCGCTTGACGCCTTTGATTCGCGCCACAAAATGCAAATATTCATTCACCGTCATCCCCGGATACAGGGGCGGCAACTCCGGCAGGTAGCCAATCCGTTTGCGCACCTCCATGGACTGGGTATGGACATCAAACCCCGCGATCCGCGCTGTGCCGGAGGTGGCGGGCAGATACCCGGTCAAGATCCGCATTGTGGTGGTTTTACCCGCCCCGTTGGGCCCCAAAAACCCGACAATTTCTCCCGGCTCGACGCTAAAAACCACATCCTGAATGGCCGGAGTTGTCCCGTAGGTCTTGCTCAGATGTTCAACTTCGATCGCTTTCGTGCTGCTGGGCCCGGCCATGAGGGAGAGGGGTGGGGGTGAGGGGTCTGGAAGACTCCGTTTAATATACACCGAAAGCTGGGAAGGATTGCTTTATGGCCTGAGGGCAGGATCAAAGTCCCTCTCCCAAAATTTGGGAGAGGGATTTAGGAATTCACGCTAGATTAGGGGCTGTCATCATTTAGATTTCAGACCATTGCGATGTCCAGCTTATAGCCCCTTTCTCTGTTTTTTGGGTCGGACGCTCTATCGCTTGTCCTGTAAGGCTTCTGAGGTTAATTGATGACGCGTCCTCAAAACACTCCTGTTGAGCGTCTCCCATGCCCGACGTCCTGCCCCTGGTGCAAGACCCCGATCGCCTCGCCGCCCGCCTCAAAGAAATCCCCGCTGAACCGGGGGTCTATCTGATGCGCGATCGCACCGATGGCATCCTTTATATTGGCAAGTCCAAAATTCTGCGCAACCGGGTGCGCTCTTACTTTCGGGAGTCTTCCGGGCATAGCTATCGCATTGCCCTGATGGTGCATCAGATTGTCGAGATTGAATTTATCGTCACCGACACCGAAGCCGAAGCCCTAGCCCTCGAAGCGAACCTGATCAAGCAGCACCAGCCGCAATACAATGTGCTGCTCAAGGACGACAAAAAATATCCCTATGTCTGCATCACCTGGTCGGAAGATTACCCCCGGATCTTCTTCACGCGCAAACGCCGCCTGAGCAACAAGCGCGATCGCTACTACGGGCCCTATGTAGACACGCGCTCCCTGCGCATGACGCTCGGGCTGGTCAAACGAATTTTCCCCCTGCGTCAGCGCCGCAAGCCCCTATTTAAAGATCGCCCCTGCCTCAACTACGACATTGGCCGCTGTCCCGGTGTTTGCCAGTCGCTGATCACGCCCGAGGACTATCGCCAGACCGTCCAGAAGGTGGCAATGGTGTTTCAAGGTCGCACCCAGGAGCTGATCGCCCAGCTCCAAAGCCAGATGGAGCAGGCAGCGGAAGACCTGGAATTTGAAAAAGCGGCGCAACTGCGCGATCGCATCCAGGGGCTGCAACATCTCCACGGCGACCAAAAAGTCGCCCTGCCCGATGACACGGTTTCGCGGGATGCGATCGCCCTGGCCGCCGATGAGCAGCATGGTTGCATCCAGCTCTTTCAAGTGCGGGCGGGCAAGCTAGTGGGGCGATTGGGCTTCTTTGCCCAGGCCCAATCGGGAACACCGGGGGAAATCTTGCAGCGGGTGCTCGAAGAGCATTATCGCGGCGTGGAGGCGATCGAAATCCCCAATGAAATCCTCTTGCAGCACGCGTTGCCAGAGCCAGAAATTCTCGCCCAATGGCTGGGGGAACGACGGGGGCGCAAGATACAGCTAGTGTTGCCCCAACGCCAGCAAAAAGCCGACCTCCTGGAGATGGTGGAACGCAATGCTCAATACGAGTTGGAGCGGACACAGCGGTTGAGCGATCGCAACAACAAAGCACTCTTGGACCTCACGCAACTCCTCGATCTGCCGACCCTGCCCCAGCGCATCGAGGGCTACGACATCTCCCATATTCAAGGAGCTAACGCCGTAGCGTCCCAGGTGGTGTTTGTGGAAGGCGTGGCGGCCAAGCAGCATTATCGTCATTACAAGATCAAGAATCCGGAAGTGAAACCGGGACATTCTGACGATTTTGCCAGTATGGCCGAGGTGATCGGGCGGCGTTTTCGCAAATATCGCAAGGCGGTGAATGAGAATCCTCACGCGGATCCAGCATTCCCGGATGTGGTGCTCATTGATGGCGGCAAAGGCCAGCTCTCTTCAGTGGTTGAAGTCTTGCAAGATTATGAGTTACTCGATGAGTTGACGGTGATCAGTCTGGCCAAGCAGCGGGAGGAGGTGTTCTTACCGGGTGAATCAACTCCCTTGACAACTGACCCCGAACAGCCCGGCGTACAACTTTTGCGCCGAGTGCGAGATGAATCTCACCGTTTTGCGGTCAGCTTCCATCGCCAACAACGTTTGAAACAGAGTCGGCGATCGCAGCTCGACCAAATTCCTCGCTTGGGCTTCCATCGCCAGAAGTTATTATTGGCTCATTTCCGCTCGGTGGACTATATCCGTGAAGCCAGCGTCACGCAGCTCCAGGAAGTCTCGGGTATTGGCCCCCAGCTCGCCCAAGAAATCTACGATTATTTTCATCCCTAAACTTTCGCCTACAATACTGCCAGAGACACACCGATGATGATCTCGTCATGCTCACCACATCAACCCCAATCACCCTAGCCAACTTCCTTAAAACGTCATCGCTTGAGGCGTCCCCCGCTTGGGAATATGTCGAGGGAAACGTCTACCAAAAACCCATGCCCAAAGCTCATCATTCACGGTTGCAACTTAAGCTGGCAGCGGCAATTAATGGGGTGGCGGAGGATGCAGAGGTGGCAGCGGCATTTCCGGAATTGCGTTGCACATTTGCAGGTCGCTCTCTTGTCCCTGATATTACAGTGTTGCGGTGGGTGAACATTCCCATTACAGAAACGGGGGAGTTGTTGTCTGGGGCGCTGCCACAGCCGCCGGATTGGACGATTGAAATTCTCTCGCCGGGTCAGTCCTCGACGCAGGTGATAGATAACATTTTGTTCTGCATTGAGCAGGGCACAACGTTGGGCTGGTTGGTTGACCCCAGCGATCGCGGTATTTTTGTGTTTCGTCCTGATCAGGCG
>JBMYQW010000042.1:0-18517 GCA_049601735.1 Spirulinaceae cyanobacterium | reverse complement strand
ACTGTAGCGCAGGCGTCCCGCCTGCCTTGGGATAATTATTTTCAAGGAGTCCCCTAAGAGGGAGCTGAACGTAAATGCCACCTTGATGATTGTCCATAAAAGTAAGGATCAGGTTTAGAGCGTGTCATCAATTAACCTCAGAAGCCTTATGAAGGGATTGAACGCCCGATCCCAAAAACAAGCTAAGGGGCTGTAAGCCAGTCCCCGTCAGAGTTTGCAGTCTAAATGATGATGACCCCTAATCAACGGCACGACTCGGACATATCCTCAAAAGCCAAAGTATTGACCAATCAAGGGGAGGAGTCTTTGGCAGGCAACCACGAGGGTGGCCGTTGTGGACAGATTCGCGGTGATGCCTTTAAACCAAGTGGCGGCCCGTTTGGCGGCTTTTTGGGCGGCGCTGTCTTGGGGGTTTTGGCCAGCTTCAAGGAGGATTTGGAGTTGTTCGAGGGCTTCGGCTTGGTCGTCGGGGTCGAGTTCGGTGGCGTTGATGGCGGTTTGCAGTTCGCTGAGGATGGTTTTGAGGTTGGGTTGTTCGGGTTCGCTGGGCTCGGGGAGTTGGTTGATGGCGGTGGTGAGGGTGCTGTTGAGGTTGTCGAAGTTCTGCGCGGAGCCGCTGGCATCGAGGTCGCCGCCTGCGAGGTTGCCTTTGAAGTCACCGCCGATGGAAATATTGGGGTTATCACTCATAGCTTTACTTTCTGCTTTTACGTTGATTGTATTCTTTTGATTGGCCAATGCCAGGGCAATGTCTTTCATGTCTTGGGCACGGAGAGACTGGGCTTCGGCTTGGGCTTCAAGGCGGGCAACGTAGGCGGAATCAAAGGTTTGCTCGATTTGGGCTTTGTCGGTTTCGGGGGGCACTTCGACGGTGAGCAACACATCGTCGCCTTTTTTCTCGATCGATTGAATCGAGTCCCAGGTGATTTCAGGATTTTCCTGCACAATTTTGTTGAATGCTGCGGCGAAGGCTTCGCGGTTCATGCCGCCTTTGAGCAGAATCTCAACGGTGTGCATGAGTTGGGTGTAGAGGCGTTCAAAGTCGCCGGGGGCGAAGACTTTGTTGGGGTCGTGGGGGCGACGTTCGCGGCTACCGAGTTCGTTGGGCTGTTCAAGGAGGTAGATGTATTGGCAGTCTACATTTTTGAAACAAGTATGCGTATCGATGTTCCAAGAACCAATGTAAGCTCCAGTCAAGTAAGCTCCAGAAAAGTCTGCATCCAGAACACTGGTTTTCATTAAGTTGGCATTTTTTAGATTGGCTTCACTCAAATCTGCATGGTGCAGATTTGCACCTTTCAAATTTGCATTTTCAAGATTTGCTCCTTTGAGGTATGCACCATAAAAATTGGCATGAAACAAATTTTTCCCATAACCATTTTCTGGATTGATCAGCAAGTTGCGGATACTGGCATTTCTGAGAATCGTTTGACCAGGACGTAAAATTTCAAGTTTATTAGTGTTTTGGAAGCAGGTACGAACAAGTTGAGTTGAAACAAATTTATGCTTGATTTGTCCGGGTCGGAAATCACAGCATTTAAGTTGAGCTTTGCTGAAATCAGCATCCGTCAAATCTGCACCTCGAAAGCTAGTTCCGCCCCAAGCGGCAAAAGCGATGGCAGTTGAGCGAATCCACAGATCGCGAGGATCACCGTGCATAGCCCGCCAGGCTAAATAAGTATTGAGACCAGTGAACAAGACTGTAACTGTTACTGTTCCTACAACTGTGACTATTTCTGCAACTATGGCTGCTCCGGCTCCTACAAATAGTCCCGCGAATGATTCTGCGACTCCCGCTACAGTTGTTCCTGTAACCATAACTGCTCCGGCTCCTACAAATAGTCCTACGATTGCGACCACAACTGTTTCTGCGACTGCAATTGCAAGTGTGAATGCAACTACTCCAGATCCTATGAATAGTCCTGCGACTGCAAGTGTTCCTGCGGCTATAACTGCAAGTGTTCTTGCTCCTGTGACTACAAGTGCTCCTGCAATTATGATTGCGACTGTGATCACAATAAGGCCAGCCATCACACCTTTACGAATGACTACAAACGTAATCACAATTACTACAGCCAGAGAAACCCAGCCCATCAGAACATTAATTAGACTGACTGAATCAAGAGTTAGGATAATAAAAATAGCTGGCCCCCAAGATAAAACTCCAGACAACATCGACATCACAAATGTGATTGTCAAATTCACGATCACCTGTCGCCGCTGTAATCCCGCCTTCGCCTCGCAAAACTTAACTCCTGTCAAATCCACCCCAGTAAAACTCGTTCCCCGAATATCCGCGCCGCTAAAATCCGCCCCCGCCAAACACTTGCCCTTAAACGAGAGCCCCCGCAAGTTTGCACCCCGAAAATCTCGCTCCCCCGTTGCGTAGCGCCGCAATACATCCCGTGCCTTCATCATTGCGTGTGACTCCAAACCCCACAATACGCCGCAATTCTAGCGAAAAAAGCCCATAAAATCCCCTCTCGGGAGGGGCAGGTCAAGCGCAGCGCCGAGCGGGGTGGGTCGGGTGTGGGCCACCGAGAGAGAGAATGAGCGGACGTGTGCAAGCGTGGGTTGACCCACCTCCCCGCCTCAGTAGAATAAAGGCAGAACGTTTGTTTAAGGGGCTATGGCTGTCCAATACATTACCGACGAAAATGGCCAACGCTTAGGCGTGATGCTCGACATCACCACCTATGAACAACTCACCCACCCCCTCGCCAGCGATTCTGAATGTTTGCTCAACATCAGTGCTGCGGAACTCCACGCCTTCGCCAACCTTGAACTCGCCCTCAATACCCAGCACACCCTTAACACCCTCCTGAGCAAGAACAATCAAGCCCAACTCACCGAAGCCGAGAGCCAAACCCTCGATCAACTGCTTGAACAGATCGATCAACTCACCTTGCTTAAAGCCCGTGCCCGCTATACGCTCCAACGCCGCCAAGAACTGGAATCTGTCGCATGAGTGCCTACATTCCGACTGAACTGCGCGATCGAGTTCGTCGGCACTTTCAGAACCTTTGTGCCTACTGTCATACAGCGCAATCTCTGGCAGTAACAAACTTTGAGATCGAACATATCATTCCCCAAGCTGCGGGAGGCAAAACAGAATTTGAGAATCTGTGTTTAGCTTGTCCGACCTGTAATCGCCACAAAGCGACCCGTCAAACTGCCATTGACCCAGAAACACAAACTCAACACCCCCTGTTTCATCCCCACCAACAAGATTGGCCTAAACATTTTGTCTGGCAAAGTGAGGGTGGTCAGTTACAAGGCTTAACGCCAACGGGTCGGGCAACCATCAGTGCCCTGAAGATGAATCGACCCCAACTCATCCGTATTCGTAAGCTCTGGAACCAACTCAACGAACATCCTCCTAAAGGCGATCCGGTTCGGTAACTCAGCTTCAGACTTTTGCTCACCCACAAATTCGCGCCCCGAAAATCCTGCTCCCCTGCCGCGTAGCGTCGCAATACATCCCGTGCCTTCATGGTTGCGTGTGACTCCAAACCCCACAATACGCCGCAATTTTAGCACTCGTCTCCCAGCCCCCAGTAAAATGAAAACAGAACGTTTGTTTGAGGGGCTATGGCTGTCCAATACATTACCGACGAAAAGTGACAAACTTTGAGATCGAACATATTATTCCCCAGGCTGCGGGAGGCAAAATAGGCATCACCCTAGCGATCTGAACCTTTGCCCAGCGGCCGATTGCCCATGCTCAATCGGGTGAAACCTGGGCGCGAAAGAGCAGTTTACCCTGATGGCGATAGCCGCTGTAGCGCACCCGCACCCGATCGCCCGCCATCGCCTGACCCTCCAAGAGCTGATGCCATTGCGGATCGTAGGCAACGAATTCACCCACGGGAGCGATCGCCTCCACCTGCCATTGCGCCAGCAAATCACTCAGGGGCTCAAGCAGTGGCATCAGTCGAGCAGCGGGAAGATCTGGGTTTTTGGCGATCGCTGCCGCCGCTGTGGGCCATTGGCGCAACCAAGACTCCAGCGTATCCAGGGCTTGCCGCTGCCAGGCATGAATGTCCCCAACAGGAGGATCGGGATCATCGGTTCTAGCGTCGATCTTGGCGATCGTTGCCGGCCCTGGTAATGGCTCTTGCGTGCTTGGTTCGCCCTCAACCGCCGCTGGCGGCTCTACCGAAAACTGCTGGAGCAATGCCGAAATCGAGCAGTCTAGTACCGCCGCCAGCTTCACCAGCCCATGACCCCGCAACTGCTGGGCCTGCCCCCGCCGCAACCGACGCACTGACCAATCCGAAACGCCCGCCTGACGGGCCAACGCTCGAAAACTGGGAATATCTAAGGTATTGAGGCTAGAGCGCAGGCGATCGCTATAGAGGTCATCAACCATCGGGGTGCTCAAAGGTGAGAGTCGGTCATCATCTTCATACTAGACGACCTTAAAAACAGTCAGAACTCCAAAGCCGCCAATCTGTAGGGGCGGATTGCATCCGCCTAGACCCACTTGTGAATCAGTTATACAGGCTCATGCAAGGCAAATCATTCGTCAGAGCGCACAATAAGACATAATCTGACCATATCCTAATTGGGTTTGGTTAGCCGCTTGTCGCTGCTGAGATTGCACCTGCTGCCAAGCCTGCTCCCGAGCCGTATCTCCCACCCGGATTGAGACCGTGCCATCGGGGCCGGCAAAATTGGCATGGCTGCGATCGGCGGCCGCTTGGTTTTGATAACCCGCGATCAGAATCTCCAGGTATTCTTGCAGTTGCGGATCTTGCACGGGCAGGGCGGTTAATTGTTCCGCGAGTTGAGTGTTGAGCGTTGCCTGTTGCAGCATCATGGCGCGAGTCTGAGTTCCGAGGGGGTGTTGCTGGCGATTGGCTTCAATCTGGTTAAGAATTTGCGTACATTCCTCAACCTTGCTGGGGCCACAGGCCGTGAGGGCGATCGCCCCGAGCAAACTCAAGCCCCATCTCCCCTTCATTCTGGTTCCAAACATCAGCTCACCTATCCCCCCATGCAGTAAATGTTGAACTCTTGGATTGTGCCAGGCATCCCAGCATCCATCTGCATTCGTAGAGCATCAACCTGCTGGATCACCGTTTCGCTAGGCGACCCCGCAGCCGGAATCAGATTGGCGCCTTGCTGGTGAATTTGACTGGCACTTTGATAAGTCTGCACCAAGCGAGTTTGGATATCTTGGAGGGTGGCATCTTTGAGTTCTACCGTTTGGACGGTTTGGGCCGCCTGTTGCATCACCTGCACCATTTGCAGTTCATGGGCTTGGGAATAGGCAGGCTGGCCGATTTGCTGTTGGTATTGAGCATTGACCGTGTTCTGGACTTGGTTCTGGGCTTCACCCAAGGCTTGACATTGCGCCTGACGACCGGGGCCACAGCCCACGAGCAGGCTGAGGCTGCAAAGGAGTCCGGTAAATTTGAGGAATTGCATGATTTTGGCTTGCTGGCAAAATAGTCTTCTCACTACCCTTATCTGCTCAGGCGAGGTTATTTTTCGAGATTGCCCTTAAACTAGAGGACAAAGATTTGCTTTGTGGAGACTCACTATGACCACCCATTTCATTACTGCTGAAGTTGACCTCCAGGCCACACCGATCGCCCTCCAACAGGAAATCGAGGCGGAACTGGCGCAGCAGGGTGAACCCCTCCGTTGGGCTGTGACTGCGGTTGATCCAAAATCCCAAACCGCTCAGGTGGAAGCGATCGTCACCCGTGAGACGACGACTGCTGACGCATAGCAGATATCACAATGGTGCAAGTCTTTCGTATTTCGCCCCTCATTCGTCTGACGCTACTCCTGTTCTATCTCGCGTTAACCATTCCCCTCCCTTTTTTGGCGCAAGGGAGCCAAGCGCCCATTCCCAGTGGGCTACTCTGGGCTGGGATGGGTCTGGGCTTTGTCGGGCTCTGGGGTGTCCTCAGTGAGCAAGTCCGGGTGGATGAAGTCGGGATTCAGGTTGGCCATCCCGCTTGGATTCGTTGGCTACTGCGTCGGGACTGGTCGCTCAACTGGTCAGAGATCCAGGCCCTGAAGCTCCGCACCACCGGCCAGGGTGGGCTGGTCTATTACTTTGTGACGCCAGCGGGCAATCGCGCCTACCTACTCCCCATGCGCATCGCTGGCTTTGCCCAACTCCTCCGCATCGTCGAGGCACAGACGCAGCTAGAGACCCATGATGTGCGCCCCTTAGCCCAACCCTGGATGTATCTGATTCTTTTGGGGGTGACGCTGGGTTTGCTCTTGATCGACGCTTGGACGATCAACACGGCCCTGACGTTGGGTGCATTGGGTTAAGCAGCATGGCAGAACCAATCTTGAAGCTGGAGCAGGTCACGGTATTGCACCGTTTGGCTCCGGTGAGTTGTGCTGTTGATGAGGGCGATCGCATCGGTATTGTCGGTGCCTCGGGCGCGGGCAAGAGCACTTTTGTACAGCTCCTCAACCGTCTCATTGATCCGGATCGCGGTCAGATTTGGTACAGCGCCCAACCGATCAAGACCTGGCCGATTCAATCCCTGCGACGCCAGATCGTGCTGGTCTTGCAAGAACCCAAATTACTCGGCATGACGGTTGCTGAGGCGATCGCTTATCCCCTCGTCTTGCAAAACCAGTCCCCCCAGCTCATCCAAACTCGGGTTAAGGATTGGTGCGATCGCCTGCATATTCCCCAAGCCTGGCAGGAACGACAGGCATATGAACTCTCCGTCGGTCAGCGACAATTGGTGACGATCGCCCGGGCGCTGATCCTGGAGCCCCGCGTCCTGCTCCTCGATGAACCCACTTCCGCCCTCGATGTGGGCACAGCAACCCAGGTCTTTAGTGTGCTGCAAGATCTCCCCGACTTGACCTGGCTGATGGTTAACCATCAACTGGACTGGGTGCAGCAATATTGCGATCGCCTCCTCTGGTTGGATCAAGGCCAGTTACGTCATGACGGGGCGATCGCCTCAGTTGATTGGCAGCACCTCACCGACACCTTACGCACCACAGTGGAAGATTGGCAGACGGCTGGGGCATAATGGAACCCAGCGCATATATCGGGCAGAGCGATGCGAAATACACAGTTGTGCGCTTGAAGTTAAGCCACAGAATCCCTCTTAATTCCATGACCTTAGAACTCATTTTGGCGCTGTGCTTGGGCATCACCCTGAGTGCCGCTTGCGGTTTTCGTATTTTTATTCCGCCGCTGATCGTCAGTGCGGCGAGTCTGCATGGCGGCTACACCCCGGCTCCTGAGTTTGCCTGGCTGGCCACCTATCCGGCCCTGCTGACGTTGGCGATCGCCGCCAGCCTAGAAATGTTTGCCTACCTGATTCCGGCGGTGGACAACCTGCTGGATATGGTCGAGATTCCCACTGCGATCGCGATCGGCACTGGCATTGTCGGTATGAGCCTCACCGACCTTGACCCACTGTTGCAATGGACGATCGCGGTCGTTGCGGGGGGTGGTACAGCAGGCGCAGTGGATAGCATGACGGCGGTCACGCGCTTGGCTACCACTACGCTCACCGGAGGTCTGGCGAACCCGGTGGTGGGGGTTTTAGAAGCCCTGAGTGCAGCGGTCTTGTCGCTGGTCGCCCTGCTGATCCCGCTCTGGGGAATCATGCTCGTCGCCGTAGTTTTATTTGTGGCTTACCGTCGCCTGACGAAGCTATGGAGCAAGCGGCGCGATCGTGCCATGCGGTGGGACTATATAGCAGCGTTGGTAGAGGGTTAGGACATCTCGTAGGGTGGGCATTGCCCACCAGGAAAGGATTTGAGCTTCTGCAAAATGTCCTAACTGGGTCTAGCCTTGCTATAGTTCCAGAACCTAGTGCTTTGTCAAGAGTGAAATGAGGGTTTGTCGCGCAGATCGAATTGAACCATTAACCCCAGTATCAGTAATGGTTGTGTTGGGTTACTCTCCGAGAAGCAAGCTGCGCTCCGCTCAATGCCAACCTACAATTTAAGATTGACGCTGCGACGCTGCATTAGGGCGTGTCATTTGTATCAGGTGACTGGGCAGAGGCGGCACGTCCCATTGCAGCTCCAGTCAAAATTCCTAGCCGGAACGTAACCAGCCAGGGAGAAATAAATATCTATCATCCTATCGACACCCTGATGGTGCCGTAAAGATAGAAGGAGGGCGGATGACGGGACTCGAACCCGCGAATGTCGGAACCACAATCCGATGCCTTAACCACTTGGCTACACCCGCCGTGCAGTTGTAGATTGTATCATAAATCCCATCAGGGCTGGAGGGGTTACGCTATCCTGGAAGCCGGACAAAGCACCTGTGAGACCACAGGAAATGCCCATGAAGCCGTGGCAAATAACTGCAACCACCACTACCCTCGTTCTCGGCGTTGTTGGCGTCGGGCTGGCTGTCACTAATCCAGGGCCGATGAGCTATCAGGACTATGCCACGGAGCAACTCCTTGTCTATCTGCAAGAGAATATTTGCACTAGTCTGCCCTCGCAGTTGCAACAGTTCTCGGAGCAATGCCGTACCCAGGGCTCAACCTTGATTAACACTGCCCGCCCCCAGTTGGAAAGCATTTTGGAGCAAAACACTCGGCGCGAGAACTATTTGTTTTTTAGTATCTATCGCACCCGTTTTTCCCTGCCGCCCGTTGTGCCCGCCTATGAATTCGAGACGCTGGGCATCTTTAACCAGTTTTATATTTACCAAGCTCAACAGCAGTAAGTGAATTTTGAATTCGGAATTTAGAATCAAGAAAATTCCCGAATTCCACCCTCTGACTTCCGAACTCATCCCAGGAGAACCCCTCATCTACACCCCGCCCCTAGCCCGTCTGATTGAGCAGTTTCAAAAGCTCCCTGGTGTTGGGCCGAAAACCGCCCAGCGCCTAGCGTTGCATATTCTCAAGCGTCCGGAAGATGAGGTGGCAGCTTTAGCTCAAGCGTTGCTCGATGCCAAGCGCCAGGTGGGCGTATGTCAGACTTGTTTTCACCTTTCGGCGGAGCCGATGTGTTCAATCTGCCGCGATCGCAAGCGGGATGGCAGCACGATCTGTGTGGTGGCGGACTCCCGTGATGTGATCGCCCTAGAGAAGACCCGCGAATATCGCGGCAAGTACCATGTACTGGGCGGTGTCATCTCGCCCATGGATGGCATTGGCCCGGATCAGCTTAACCTCCAACCCCTGATCCGCCGTGCCAGCCAGTCGGAGGTGAGTGAGGTGATTTTGGCAATTAGCCCCAGCGTGGAGGGCGAAACCACCACGCTCTACATCAGTCAGTTGGTGAAGCCCTTTGCCAAGGTGACGCAAATTGCCTTTGGTCTGCCGATGGGCGGAGACTTGGAATATGCGGATGAGGTTACTCTGGCTCGGGCTCTAGAGGGTCGGCGGGAGTTGGTTTAGTTTCGGGCAATTCAATTGTAGTTGGCTGCTGTCGACATTCAGGCTTATGCCAATTCCAAGGTAAACGGCAGTCAATCGTCTGTTCAACGTTACTATTATCTGTTGCCTCTGATCTCATGGTCAATCGAAGCATTAGCTTAGGTGACCGCTGTCGACATTCACGCTTATGCCAATTCCAAGGTAAATCACAGTTAATCGTCTGCTCAATGTTGTCGTTATCGTTCGTTTCTGGACTCATGATTAATTTAAGCTCCTTTTCTCTGTTCGACACTTTCCAAAAAGAATTCTTGCTTGACTCTTTCATCCATTTATTGAACCCAACAGAGCTGGTGGATTGATTTATCGTGTTTGAGAAGTTTGATTTTTGAGCTCAATAAATTGAACTGCCAACGTAGTTTGAGAGTCCAGCCACTAGATTAAAACTGAACCTGGTCTACAGAAGTTAAATCTTTACATTGAGTGATCTTTCGTCCCAACTCTTTACGTGCTTGAATGAGCCATTGATATTCTTCTGGTTGAGTCAGTGAGATATGTACACAACACTCTCTCCAATAGTAGTCAATATCTTCAGATTGATCAAGTCTGGAGAAGGCTTGAGCCATCAAGCAATTGGCCGCACTACGGTTGAACTTTATGCCCTGATCCCTTGCTTCTATCTGATCTGCAACTTTTAGGGCGTTTTGAAGATAGTCCTGAGCGATGTTTGGACGATTCTGAGCAAGCTCTAGCCAGCCTAGATTTTTGTAAATAGAGTACTTCACCGTCAGTGCCGCTTTATTCTTAGGATTCAAAGCCTTTCTCAAACCTTCATGAAGAATTATAGCCGCAGTTTTATACTGTGATTGGTCTTGTTCTCCTCGGAGAATGTAGAGACGCCCCAAGTTATTGTGTGCATCGGGTAGGCTTGGGGATTTCGCCGCAATCAAGTAAGCCTCCTCGGCTGCATCAAACTGCTGAAGATCATCATAAAGACTGCCAAGATTATAGTAAGCAAAAAAGTTTTGGGGGTTAATGGAGATTGACCGTTTGTAGTCTTTCTCTGCCGTACTCAAATTCCCACCATTATGATTGATGTTTCCTGCAACATTATAATAAGTTGATGTTAGGGGCATTCCCCAATTCCAGAATGCCAATAAAAGCAAAAACGTACTAAAACTCATGCCAAGCTGGGCTTCAGCTTGCAATTGATGCGGTACTTTTCTGCGCCGGAAGGTTTTCTGGAGCCAATTGGTTAATGCGTTGGTTGTCTCGCTCCGCGTTTGCAAAAACGCCAATGTTGCCGAGCCAATAATCGTGAATGCTCCCGGAACACCTGCGCCAACCGTCAGGAAACGTGTCCCAATTTCTGCCGCCAGACTGAGATTCACCACCCAATTGAGTACCGTCAAGCTCTGCCACACCTTGTCGTAACGATCCCATAGATGGGGGTTGGCTTCATCCTCTAGATGCCACCACCATTGATTCGAAAGATGGGGATGCAGCGATCGCCAGTTTTTCAAGCTCGTTTGATTGGTGGTGAGGATGCGATCGATCCTGTCGGCTACCGCCTTGAGTTGCTGATCCAATTGCAGTAGCTGCTGCAACAATCGCACAGGCTGCTGGGGTGATGCGGTCAGATATTGATGAATTGACTCCCGTAGCGTCAAAACTTGAAAAATTGTTTTGACCTTGAATGTGTCCAGTCGCAAGGCCCCGTGGAGTATCTGGTAATACGCCCGTCGTCTATACTCCCCAGTTAGAGCATTTGCCGCTGAGGTACAATTCTCCGCGTCAGGATACTGAATACCTGGAGCACACAGGGGCAGGATGAGGATCAAAACGCGGTGCTCTTCGAGCTTAGTCTGGACTAGCTGGCTTAACGCCTGACGATATTGAGTCAGTAGGAGCGCAAACTCAGAACTAGCCATAAACTAACTCCATCCCTATCATAAATTTGAGCCGAGAGCTTTGTTAGCCCCTGCGCTAACCCAGCTAGGTCTGGGGCAATATTAGGAAGACTGCTCCTGTAATAATTATTGAACTAGAGTTTGCCCCACTCGTCAGCGAATGTAACAAGATAACCAAATTCTGAATCGTCAACCGCCAACTGGCAGCAGCCCACAGCCACCTGTTAAGATCATTCTTCGTTTTTGAGACGGGCTTTTTTTGCAGACGGATAATACAGCAACGTGAGTGAGCAACAGCAGCAGGCTTGGGGATGGCGCACCTTTGAGCAGTTTCCGATGCGCAATCGGTGGTTCTCGGTGTTCTGGTTGGTCGGCCTCTCGGGGCTGGCTTTTTTGCTCTTTCTGGGCAGCATTGGCCTTGTCGATGAGACCGAGCCTCTCTTTGCCGAAGCCTCCCGGCAGATGACCGTCACGGGGGATTGGGTCACACCCTACTTCAACGGCGTGACTCGCTTTGACAAACCCCCACTGGTCTATTGGTTGACAGCGATCGCCTATCAGATCGGCGGCGTCAATGAATGGACCGCGCGACTCCCCTCGGCCCTCTCAGCCGTGGCGATCACGGTTGGGGTCTTCTTCACGCTGCATCGCTTTGGGGTTGCTAGTCCGGGCTGGGCCAGTCCTGAGTTGCGATCGGGCAATACGGCCCAACGCCAACGCTGGCTCTCGGCTTGGCTGGGGTCAGCGGCCCTCGCCCTTAACCTACAAATGATGGTCTGGGCGCGTACCGGAGTCTCAGATATGTTGCTCTGTGCCTGTCTGGCAGGAGCCTTGCTCTGCTTCTTTTGGGGCTATGTCCAGGGTGAGGGGCAACCCGTACCGCGCTTCTGGCCCAATCGCGGCTATCTGGCTTTTTATGTATTGCTGGCGCTGGCGGTGCTCACCAAAGGCCCGGTGGGTATTGCGCTGCCTGGTCTGGTGATTATTGTTTTTTCCCTCTATCTGGGGCAATTCCGCCGTCTCTGGCAAGAAGCCAAGGTCTGGACAGGGTTGGGGATTTTTGTGTTGCTCACCGTGCCCTGGTATGTGCTGGTGATTCGCGCCAATGGTCAGGCTTATATTGACCAGTTTTTTGGTTATCACAATGTAGAACGCTTCACCGCTGTGGTGAACGGCCATGCCGCACCCTGGTATTTCTACTTTGTGATTGTGCTGGCCGGGTTTGCGCCTTGGTCGGCGTCCTTGCCCCTGGCGCTAGGGCGGCTGCGGGTCTGGCGGCGCGATCTTTGGCAAGCCCAGCCGCGAGCGGCGCAGTTGGGCTTATTTGCCCTGGTCTGGTTCATTGTTATTTTTGTCTTCTTTACGATCGCCGTCACCAAACTCCCCAGCTACACCATCCCGCTCCTGCCCGCCGCCGCCATTCTGGTAGCCCTGCTCTGGAGCCATGAGCTGACCCAAACCGCGAATCTCACGCCAGGACAGGGCTGTCGCTATGCCAAGGGCCTATGGCTGACCGCGATCGCCAATTTGCTGCTGTTGTTGCTACTGGCGATCGCCACCTTCCTCGTGCCCCGTCTGCTGGGCCCCGACAGTGCGGCTCCCAACTTGCAAATGGCCCTTGACCAATCCTGGATTACCGAGCGCGGGGCGCTGGCTTGGGGGCTGGGAGTCGTGGGCATTGTCTTCTTGCTTTGGCAGCGGCGCAATTGGCGCTGGATTGCGGTCGTGAATCTACTGACTTTTATCGCGTTTATTACCGTAAGCCTCTACCCGGCGCTCTTTTTGCTTGATGCCGAGCGCCAACTGCCCCTGCGCATCCTTTCACAAACAGTCGTGCAGGTACGACAGCCGGGCGAAGAACTGGTCATGGTAGGCTTCCAAAAGCCCAGTGTGGTCTTCTACACCCAGAAACCTGTGCAATATTACTTTGACCAAGGCGATAGCGCCGAGGACTTGAGCCACCAGCCCGAGAAACGGCGTACTCAGCCACAACTGCTGGTGATTGGTCATCCCCGACTGGTGGATCATTGGCAACTCAACGCCCAGAATTACGAAATTCTGGAGCAGCAAGATCCCTATCTGCTCATACGAGTTGAGCGGGACGCCATTATTGACTATTACCAACGCCAACAAGCCGAGCCATCCAAAACCCAAAATTTGGCACAATGAGGGGTACGATTTGGGAGGCGATTGCACTTTCGCTGTGCAGCGCCAGGGATCATCGCTCAGAGCAATACAGTCTGGCGAGTCTTCGCTCAATTCCAGTCCGCAATTCACTGCTTCTATGACCGAACAACAAAAGAACGAAACCAATGTTTGGCAAGAGACCGCGACGGTCGTGGGCTTGAGTATCTTTTTTGCGGTGGTGATTCGTACCTTTATTGCTGAAGCTCGCTACATTCCCTCCCGTTCGATGCTGCCGACGCTGGAAGTGGGCGATCGCCTGATGATCGAAAAACTCAGCTATCGGTTTGGTGACCCGAAGCGGGGCGATGTGATTGTCTTTCGTCCGCCCGATGAAGCCGAGCGTTGCACGCCCCATCAAGAGGTCGAGTTGCCGATTCGCGATGCCTACATCAAACGCATTGTCGGTCTACCCGGTGAGACAGTGGAGGTGAAGGCGGGGACAGTCTATGTGGACAGTGAGCCGCTGGAGGAAAATTATCTGGACGAAAGCCCCAAATATAGTTTTGGCCCCGTCACCGTGCCCGAAGAGAGCTATCTGGTGCTGGGCGACAACCGCAATGAATCCTGTGATTCCCATGTTTGGGGTGCAGTGCCGGAGCAGCAGATCATTGGTCGGACGGTGGTGCGCTTCTTTCCGTTTAATCGCCTTTCTCTGAGCTTTGAGTGAGCCCTCTGTCATGGTCAGCACCAGGGAATCGCAGCCAGCCGATGTCGTTGCGCCCGAGGCGATCGCCGCCCCTGCGCTCCTCTCGCCTGAGCTGATCGCCGCGATCGCAGCCGCTGTGGCTCAATCCATCCAAGCCGCCGCCCCAGAAGAATTCACCGAGCCGCTGGTTCTCAGCTACCCCCGCCACCCCCAACTGCCCATTGCTCGCCAATGGCTGGGCTATGGCGTCGGGCTACTCCTCCCCTACGCCCTCGGCAATTGTTTTTGGTCTCTCCTCCCTCCGGAGCATCCGGTGTATCATTTTGGGCTGGCGCTACTGGTTATTGCTAGCGGCTTAACCCTCGTGATTCTACTGGTCTCGGAGTTGTTTCAAGGCGCAGGCATCGATCAAGAACTCCAATATCGTCGAGACGATCGCCTCTTCAAGGACTATCAGTTCATTCCCTCGCTCAATCGCTTCCGAACCGTGTTGGGGTTGTTGGCGCTCAGTTTTGCCACGATTATTCTCGGTTTTGCCAACCTCTACAGTGAACTCGTCCGTCAAGACCCCGCCAACTTTGGCGGTTTAGAGGCGGGCTTTTTAGCGATTTACTTCTCCTTTGTGACCTTTTCCACGGTGGGCTACGGCGATATCTACCCGGTCTCTATGGCGGCGCGATTAGCGGTAGTTGGTGAGATTTTTATGGCCATGTTTTTTAGTCTGGTGGTGATCTCCAGTACGCTCTCTTGGACGATCGCCCACAAGCGCCAACAGCAAGAACTTACGATCAAGCAGCGGATTCAAGCGGCTCAAGCCCAATCGTCCCCAGATCCTGCGGCAGCTTTAGGTGAGTGATCTAAAGTCCTGAATGTAAACCCCAAGCGTTTGCGGTAGAAGCGGGTAACCCATAGCGTGAGCCAGTTCAAGTCGGAAGAGCAGGAGCGAATCCCCGCAAGCTCATCCCAGTGATTAGCCCACTGAGCGTCACGGATTCGACGCGCCCTAAAGAAACCATTTAGGTGCAGTGAGCAAAAACAACTCACTGCTGCCTAGGGGCGAACCGCGATCGCGCACCCGCAAGCCAATGATGCCCGCTTTCTTGAGGATGAATTTCTCGGCCGCTTGACCCCAAAGCAGTTGCTCGGCCCAGAGTCCCAAGTCGGGCTGATGACCCACCAGCGCCACGGCATTGTAGTCATGGACTTGGTTCCAGTTGAGCCAAAGTTGCCAATTTCCCCCCGGTTCAAGGGGTTTAAACACCTCGATCGCCTTTGCCAGGCCGACCCCTTGGAGAATCTCGGCGGTTTGCCGGGCCCGCAGCAGCGGGCTGGTGAGAATGACTTCACAGCGAACACCTGTTGCCGCGAGACGCTGCGCCACACGGGTGGTTTTCTTCTTGCCCCCCGATGTCAGCGGACGTTCGGAATCAACCCGACAAAGGCTGCGATCGAGGGCGATGCCATGGCGAATCAAATAAATATCCATCCCGCACTACGAATTGAATGATGACGGGCTTGTGCTTAAGAGGACTGAAGAACCGTCGTCTGGGCCACCGCATCCCCTGGGTTGGCCCCGACGGGGTCGGGAAGGGGGGACATCGCTACCCCGGAGGAGTCTGGTTCTGAGCGTTCGGATTTTGAGAGAACTGCTTCTGAGCGATCGGGCGTTGGGGCGTCGAGCGCGTCTGGCTCATGGTCCTCTGAATCGGCTGGTGTGGGCTCGGAAGCCGTGACGGTCGCCGCAGTCGGGCTCGCCAGCGGCGCTGAACGGGCTTGTCGGGGTTCTGGTGCAGGCGGTAACGCCGCTGGGGCCATCACTGGCAACCAGATGATGGCGCTCCGGAACGCTTTCAGGCGAATGAAGAAGGGCGAAAGGCGCAGCCTGGGACGAAAGGTAAGAATGCCACTGCGCACTTGGAGCGGTAGCGGCTCGGTACGCGGCAATTTGAGCGTCGGGGAATGGAGACGCTTTTTGGGAGATTTCTCGGGGTGTTGGTCTGGGGTGATGTCTGGGGTCGATACCGTAATCCCGTCTACATCAATCACGATCGCCGCACGGTCTACCGCGTTAGTAATGTCCACCCTGTCTGTGGCGCGAGCTGTTGTAGGCAGATCAGTTTGCGGCATCTTGAGCAGTAATTCTCCCTGTTCTAGGGTCGGGTGAACCACGATTGCTGCGAGGGGGAGACCGCCGGCCTCAAGCTGAGTGGGTAAAATGACGGCGATCGTCTTGAGTCGGCTGATCAAGCCTTCGTCATAGGCGGTAGTTCCCTGTTTGGCCAACCATCGCCACTGTTGAATACCCAAGGGACGGCGACGGCGACGGCGACGCTGGCGCTCTGGAGGGTTGGACGCAGTCTGCTCCTTTGGATAATGCTCATCGGGAACGTGTTCCGTCCCAATCGCGGGTTCAATCGTTTCCCCTTGGCTCTCCGTCGCTCCGGTTTCTGACGCTACGATTTCCGGCACTACCGTTTCTGGCGCTACGGTTTTCGGTGCTGCGGCTTTCTGTGTTTTGGGGGCGGGTTCGGCTAAATGCTCCAGGGCATTGAGAGAACTGGACTGAAAGTTAGCTGGGAGCTTACGACAGATGATCCGTTCAAAATCGCCATTGAAATGCTGACTCGGCTGACCGCGCCGTACCCACATCGAGAGAATATGCTCGACGGAAATGGACTTGTAGCGCCCCTGATAGAGAGCTTCGATGATCGCAAAGCGAATCCAGTTCGATTCATAATCATCCAGCCAGTGACCCACGCGCTCGGCCGCTGTGTAGGGCTTGGTATCGAACCCATAATGACTCAAGAGGGCGATCGCTTGCGCAACAGCGGAACGGGGAGCAGAGTGGGGGGTGGTCATTTCAGGCTGGGAACTCTTCAAGTCGAGGTCGGGGATGCACGTCAGACGCTAACGAAAACAGGCGCGATCGCAAAGCATAAAATAAATAGTAGTGAGGATTATAGATCGGTTCCCCGGTGGGGTGTATACCCGTCTATTGGCTCAACCCTATTCGCTCAACATCCCTCATGGTATACGCTAATCGCCAGAACGCTGAGAATCGGTGGGGCGGGGGGAGGATTTCCGCTCCATTGAGAGCAAATAGCGATAGAGTGCTACGGGCCGATCGCCCGCCTGGAAATAATCGGGATCTTGGGGCGAGAGATAAATCGCCGTCACCTGATTGGCGGTAATCTGTCCGGGTTGGTGCTGCTGGTAATGGGTCGTGGTCTCCACATCATTGACATAGATCTGGGCCCCGAGACGAAAGACTTGGTGCGTGAGTTCAACAGTAATAAACTGGTTAGCTTCAGGCGTTTCCTGGCCGTGGGCAATGACGGTGGCAATGAGTTTTCCCTGGGGGTTGAGATGCGTCACTTGGCGGCTGCGTTGGCAGGGGTCTACGGTAACGGACGCGATCGCCGCATCGCCGAGATAGGCCCGGGCGATCGCTTGGCCATTAAAGGCGCGATCGGCAACAATCTCATTCTGTTCAGCAGCCTGCGAGATGGGCGGCGGCAGAGCAAATTTGGGGCGGGCGGAGCGCAATTGGCATTTTTGGGGAGATGGCAATGACAAGGGGCCGAAACGCACCGGGAATTCTACGGCTTGATGAAGCTGGGCCTGCTGGGCGGCAAAACCGGGCGTAATAATGTCTGGGGCAAGGGGGGCGATCGCTTCCACCAAAGGGCTCTCGACCTGCCAATTGCCCGCCAACCAGTCGGGGTAGGTCAATTCTCCGGCAGTTTCCAACGCCATGGGACGATGTTGCCAGTCGGGGTAGGCGGCGAGGCGATCGCTCAAGGCTCCCGCCTGGGCAAAACTGATGGTGCTGCTCCAAAGGAAGGTGATGCACAGAACAATCGCGATCCGGGGGAGTTGAAGTAACAAGGAACGATGTAATAGGTGTAGCAAAAAACTGACTAAGCGGTGAATCATACAATGCAGGATGGACAACAAATGATCCCTGCATAAGACTTTCGAGCATCTGTAGCGTTGTACAACGCTACAGATGCTCCGTCCCAGACCTACCAAGCCGGATCAGCGTAAAGATTAATCGTCAAGGTGTCGTCAGTGGCGGGAATTGCCGTAATACAAGCACAGATCGGTGTGCCATCGGCTAGCTCCACTTCGCAGGCGTGACAAGTGCCCATCAGGCAGCCTGTAGGAATTTCAATCCCGGCCCGCGCGGCCACCGTGAGCATCGGTTCACCCACCTCGGCAGTAACGGTAATGTCGTCAGGGAGAAATTGGACTTGGACGGGCATGGGGATAGGGGCAGAGCAATGAGGCTATTGTACAAATTGCGCTGCTGAGTTGGCAGAGCAATAGCGTGAGGGCTAAACGATGAGAGTCCTTAGATTGAACGCCCTTAGAGCACTCCGAGGAAAAAAGCGTTCCAGAAATGAGCTTTTTGGGTGGCGGGCAAGATG
>JBMYQW010000041.1:0-18549 GCA_049601735.1 Spirulinaceae cyanobacterium | reverse complement strand
AAGCCTTGTGAATAAAGGGTTTCACGCTTAAGTTCACACGGATGAGGGGAACCCAGCCCCTACAGTAGGCGAATTCTTCGGTTCCAAAGTTCGGATTGGGTATAACTCCTGAGATCTAGTGCCTTCAATGACCGCAAAGCAGAATCATCGACAGGGCTCTATTGCCAACGATAGCAAAGGTTTCTGGGCAGAGCGACCCAATCCGGAAGCAATTTCCGGATTCTGTTACAGAGTCTTGTTGAGATGTGCGGGGCGATCGCCCTTCGGCTTCATCGTCGCTTTACAAAAGGGGGGTCTACCGCAGTCCATCCTCACGGCACGTAAATCCCAATGCCGTTATGCACCCGAGCCGCCGTACGGGGATCGCGATCGACAATCTGGCCATTCAAGAAAAAGCTCGAAGAACTGCCCCCGTCCAGATTCAGGGCGTTGACCAGTCCCAGCCGCTGGCAGAGTTGAGTCAACTCCCGGAGGGTGGGCCCTGCCCCGTTGGGGCGATTATGCACCACCCCCAGAACCAAGGTTCCCTGGGCGGTTTGACCGATAAAACTCCGCGACGCCGCCTGACGCCCAAAGGCGGCGCTAAATTGCTCCGCACCAGGGTTGAGCACCACTTGACCCTGACTCAGAAGCAACGGCCCGCCGCCAATCATGTAGGGGAACCGCTCAAAGTGAGCCGGGTTTGTCTGGGACTCGAGGGTGACTTGGCGACCCACCGGGAACCCGGCCGCGCCCGTCTGATAGGAACGAAAGACCAGGAGATAGCCCGCTGCCGGAATAGGGAAACGGCGACTGCCTGCTGTGCCCCCCGCATCTTGGCGCGAGACGCGATTTGCCTGCACCGTAATCACCGTTTCATTGTCGGTCAGGGGTTGATAGCTCGGGCCCCAATCCCGCGTGTAGCGAGCAACGCCCGCCTTGACATAGCCACTGTTGAGATGCGTCACTTCAAAGCGTTGGCCGGTTTCGGTGGTGAGGATTTCTTGCAGCGAGAGCCGACTCATTTGCACATTGCCCGCATCATCCCAGGCAACCACTCCCCGGTTCAAAATCGGCCCGGAATACCAGCGTCCCTCGCGGCGAATTGCCCCCAAGGGTAGGCGGTTATTGCGATTGAAAAAGCCACCATTAATCGCCGCCAGGGTACGCCATTGGCGGCCCATTTCTGCCAAGAGCCGTGTTCCTTGCATCTGGGTTGAGTTACTCCAAATCGGCCGCAGTTCCACTTGGGGGTTGCGCAGATCGAGTTCTAGCCAGAAGACCGGAAAGCGGCTGCTGCCCACGGCGACATATTGTTGTTGCCAGCGCATCCCCGACGGTAAGGTATAACGCTGGGCGGCAAAGGTTTGCGGATCAACGGTTTGCAGCGCCGCTGACTCCATTGCAATGGGTTCCTCGCGGGAGGCGAGCAACTGATTTGCTCCAGCCAAGGTCAATAGACCCGCCAATAGACCAACTATCAGTACCCGCATTGAACCCATGAATTGTCGTTGCTGTTTCATCTTGCCAGCCAGCAGATTGCCCCTATAATAAACGAACCTTTCCGATCCAGTGGGGCGTCATATTAGAATCTAAAGGCGTGGTTAATCCTTGAGATTATCTTTAAGGCAACGGTCTGCTCAAAGGGCAGCCTGCTAACGGTTGCAGTCTACCCAACCACAGTTGTCAAGGTCGTTTGGGCTTGACCCCTGAGGCCTTTTTTGCCTCGGACGCTTGATTCATTAACGCACCGACGCTTAATCATCCCGGATATTTTCGGAGGGATTGGTATTCCAATTCCAGGTTATTCCCGATCGCTAACGATGCCGCTGGGTTCACTCGACCCAGACTTCTAATTCAGACAAAAGTTCACTCAGATACAGCGTTCATCCACACAATCGCTGAGATTAGGAAGATTGGTACACCCAGCTCACATCATTCTCATCACCCAATTCTCGCTCCTATGGTTTATTCTCTGCCCTCAACCCCGCTCTCGTCCTCCCAGTCCGCGACCCATCCCTATCCGGGTCAACCCTGGTTAGTTGAAGAACGGGATGCCTGCGGCGTTGGCTTTATTGCCGACCCGACGGGTCACGCGAGTCATACGCTGGTGCAGCAGTCGCTGCGGGCGCTGGGGTGTTTGGAGCATCGGGGGGGCTGTAGCGCCGATTATGATTCGGGAGATGGCTCGGGGGTCTTGGCCGATATTCCCCAACCGTTGTTTCAAGAGTGGTTTGCCAGCCAGGGTTTAAGCGCCCCCCAGCCAGAGCAGTTTGCTGTGGGCATGGTCTTTTTGCCGATGGATGAGCAGGAGGCGATCGCCGGCCGTCAAGATATTGAAGCCCAAGTGCGCCAAGCGGGCTTCCAAGTGGCGGGTTGGCGCAAAGTTCCGATTCATCCAGCAGTGCTGGGTCAGCAGGCCCGTGAAAACCTGCCGCAGATTGAGCAGATTATCGTCACCGCTGACACCATCGAAGGCGATGAATTCGATCGCGCCCTCTACGTTGCCCGCTCCTATGTGGGCAAGAAGATGAGTGATGACTTCTATATCTGTTCTTTTTCCTGTCGCACGATCGTCTACAAGGGCATGGTGCGCGCCGAGATTCTGGGTCAGTTCTACGCCGACTTGCAAAACCCGGCCTTTACCAGTCGTTTTGCCGTTTATCATCGTCGCTTTAGCACCAACACCATGCCTAAATGGCCCCTCGCCCAACCGATGCGGTTGCTGGGCCACAACGGTGAAATTAATACGCTGCTGGGCAATATTAACTGGATGTCTGCACGGGAGCCCGGTCTCAATGCCGAGGGCTGGTCGGCGGCGGATCTCCAGAGCCTCACCCCGATCGTCAATGCTAACAATAGTGATTCAGCCAACCTGGACAGTGCCCTGGAACTTCTGGTGCGTCTGGGTCGTAGCCCCCTAGAGGCAGCAATGATTCTGGTTCCTGAAGCCTACCAGAACCAGCCGGATCTCGAAGACTATCCGGAGATTATCGATTTTTACGACTATTACAGCAGTATCCAGGAACCCTGGGATGGCCCGGCATTGTTGGTGTTTAGCGATGGCAAAACGGTGGGCGCGACCCTCGATCGCAACGGTCTGCGTCCCGCCCGCTACTGCATCACCAAGGACAACTACATTGTGGTCTCCTCGGAAGCGGGGGTCGTTGATTTGCCCGAAACCGAGATTGTCGAAAAGGGCCGTCTCGGCCCTGGTCAGATGATTGCGGTGGACTTTGGCTCCCAAGAAATCCTCAAAAATTGGGACATTAAGCAACGGGTCGCTGGGCAACACGCCTACGGCGACTGGGTGAAAACCCACCGGGAAGTGGTCAGCCCCCAGAACTTTACGGCCGCGCCCACATTGGCTGAGGCGGAACTGCGGCAGCAGCAAACCAGCTTTGGCTTTACCGCCGAAGATGTGGAGATGATCATCACCGCCATGGCGACAGCTGGCAAAGAGCCCACTTTCTGCATGGGCGATGACATTCCCCTAGCAGTGCTCTCCGATAAGCCCCGTCTGCTCTACGACTATTTCAAGCAGCGGTTTGCCCAGGTCACGAATCCGGCGATCGACCCCCTGCGCGAGAGCCTGGTGATGTCACTCAATATGCTGCTCGGGCCGCGGGGGCATTTGCTCCATCCTGCGCCCGATAGTGCTCGGGTGCTGAAGATCGAAACCCCCGTGCTCAATGATGCGGAGCTGGCAGAGATTCGCGCGGCGAGTCTGCCGACCACCGAACTCTCAACCCTGTTTGCCCTCAGCGAGGGCCCGGCCGGTTTAGCCAAGGCCCTGGAAACGCTCTGTACCCAGGCTGCTGAATCGGTGCGGGCGGGCAGCAAGATCTTGATCTTGAGCGATCGCGCGGCCGGTGGCATCAGCGACGCAATGACCTATATTCCACCCCTGTTGGCGGTGGGTGCGGTTCACCACCATCTGATTACCGAAGGGGTAAGGCTTGAGGCGTCGTTGATTGTCGATACGGCCCAATGCTGGAGCACCCATCACTTTGGTTGTTTGATTGGCTACGGTGCCTCGGCGGTTTGCCCCTACCTGACCCTGGAGACAATTCGGAGCTGGTGGAGCAGCGATCGCACCCAGAGCCAAATGGAAAACGGCAAGATTCCCCAAATGACCCTGGAGACGGCCCAGATTCAATACCGCAAAGCCGTGGAAGCGGGCTTGCTCAAGATCCTCTCCAAGATGGGCATCTCGCTGCTCTCCTCCTACCATGGGGCCCAGATTTTTGAGGCGATTGGCCTCGGCAGTGAAGTGGTGCAGGCGGCGTTTAAGGGCACGACCTCGCGCCTCGGTGGCATGACGCTCACGGATCTGGCCCAGGAAGTGATGGCCTTCCACGGTCGCGCCTTCCCCGAACTGCAAGCCAAGAAACTCGAAAACTTTGGCTTTATCAACTACAAGCGGGGCGGCGAATATCACATGAATTCCCCGGAGATGTCGAAGGCCCTGCACAGTGCGGTGCGGAGCTTTAAAAACATGAATGGCAACGGGGCCAAGGCGCTGGTGGATCAGAGCTACGACCATTACGAAACTTATCTCAAGCACCTCGAAGGGCGCACCCCGACCGCTTTGCGCGATCTGTTGGACTTCAAGGGCGATCGCACCCCCATCCCCCTCGATCAAGTAGAATCCGTTGAAGAAATTGTTCAGCGGTTTTGCACCGGAGCAATGTCTCTCGGCTCCCTCTCCCGCGAAGCCCACGAAACGCTGGCGATCGCCATGAACCGGATTGGTGGCAAGTCTAACTCCGGCGAGGGCGGTGAAGATCCCCAACGCTTTAACCCGATTGCCGATGTAGATGGTGAGGGCAACTCCGTGAGTTTTCCCCACCTCAAGGGCTTAAAACCAGGAGATACCGCTTGTTCTGCCGTTAAACAGATCGCCTCAGGACGCTTTGGCGTCACACCGGAATATCTGATGAGCGGTCGGCAGTTGGAAATCAAGGTAGCCCAAGGCGCCAAACCCGGTGAAGGGGGTCAGCTTCCGGGCAAGAAGGTCAGCGAATATATCGCCATGCTGCGGCGCTCCAAGCCCGGTGTGCCCCTGATTTCGCCGCCGCCCCACCATGATATTTATTCGATTGAAGACCTGGCCCAGCTCATCTTTGACCTGCACCAGATCAATCCGGACGCCAAGGTTTCGGTGAAGCTGGTGGCGGAAATTGGCATTGGTACGGTCGCCGCAGGGGTTGCCAAGGCCAACGCCGATGTGATCCAAATTTCCGGTCATGACGGCGGCACGGGCGCTTCCCCCCTGAGTTCAATCAAGCACGCCGGTGTGCCCTGGGAATTGGGTGTGACCGAGGTGCATCGGATGTTGATGCAAAACCAACTGCGCGAGCGGGTGATCCTACGGGCCGATGGCGGCTTGAAGACGGGTTATGACGTGCTGATGGCGGCGCTGATGGGCGCAGAGGAATACGGCTTTGGCTCCGTGGCAATGATCGCCGAGGGCTGCATCATGGCGCGGGTCTGTCATACCAACCAATGCCCCGTGGGTGTGGCTACGCAGCAAGAGCGGCTGCGGCAGCGTTTCCCCGGTACGCCGGAGCAGGTGGTGAACTTCTTCTACTTTGTGGCGGAGGAAGTGCGGCAGCTCCTGGCTCGCTTGGGCTATACCCGTCTAGACGAGGTAATCGGCCGCTCTGATCTGCTCAAGCGCCGGGAGAACTATGACGCAACCAAGACGAATCACTTGGTGTTGGACTGCTTAATGTTATCCCCAGTCACTGATGGACGGGGCTGGCTCAATCATGAAGTGGTGCATAGCAATGGCTCGGTGCTCGATGATGAGCTGTTGCAGAAACCAGAAATCGCCCAGGCGATTCAAAAGCAAGGGATTGCGGAGCTCACCACACCCATTGTCAATACCGATCGCACGGTCGGGGCACGCATTGCCGGGCAAATCGCCAAGCAATATGGTAACAACGGCTTTGAAGGGCAGCTCAACTTGACCTTTACCGGGGCGGCGGGCCAGAGCTTCGGGGCGTTTAACCTACCCGGGATGACCCTGCGCCTCCAGGGTGAAGCCAATGACTATGTGGGCAAGGGTATGAATGGGGGTGAAATCATCATCACGCCGCCAGCCGAAGCCATCTACGACCCGGCTCAGAATGCGATCGTCGGTAACACCTGCCTCTACGGAGCCACAGGTGGGACGCTCTACGCCCATGGCCGGGCAGGCGAACGCTTCGGTGTTCGTAACTCCAAGGGTCAGGCGGTAATCGAGGGCGCGGGCGACCATTGTTGTGAATATATGACCGGCGGCGTGATTGTAGTGCTCGGTACGGTGGGGCGCAATGTGGGCGCGGGTATGACCGGGGGCCTCGGCTATTTCTATGATGAGGATGGCAAGTTCTGCGATCGCGTCAACCCGGAAATCGTCACGGTGCAGCGGGTTGAAACGACCGCGGGCCAGCAGCAGTTAAAGGACATGATCACGGCGCATCTAGAGCGCACGGGCAGCCCGAAGGCCAAGGCGATGTTGGCGGATTGGGAAGCGACCGTTACTCAGTTCTGGCAGGTTGTACCACCCTCTGAGGCCGAGCGTCCTGAGACGACTACTGTTGAAGCCAAGGAGCTGTCGGCGGTGTCGTAGCGTTTATCCCTACTTCACCCACACCATTCAAATAGGGCAAAGTTCATAGCCTAAAACGAGCTTTGTCCTGTTTTTTCGCTGCAAACCCTCAACTCCCATCTGAATCCCATGCTGGCATTAACCTATCTGGATACCAACAGTTGGCTTTTAGAATGGGCCGGTCAACGGATTCTTATTGACCCGTGGCTGGTTGGCCCGCTGACCTTTGGTGATACACCCTGGCTCTTTAAGGCAGAACGTCGCACCGCGCGGGCGCTTCCGGCAAACATTGACCAGATTGTCCTCTCTCAGGGCTTGCCCGATCATGCCCATACGCCCACCTTGGCCCAATGCGATCGCACCATCCCCGTCATCGCCTCGCCCAATGCGACTAAGGTGGTGCAAGACTTAGGCTTTGCAAGCATCCATACTCTGGAGCAGGGCGCACAGCTCAAAGTCACACCAGAATTGACGATCGCCGCCGTCCCCGGTTCGCCCGTTGGCCCCAACCTGCTCGAAAACGGCTACGTCTTTACCCATATCGAGGAACAAACCAAACTCTACTACGAACCCCATGGTTATCATGCCGATGAGCTAGAGAATTTTGCCCCCTTGGATGTGGTCATTACCCCCCTCATCGATCTCAAATTACCGCTCGTGGGGGTGGTGTTGGGGGGTCAGGCGCGATCGCTCCAGCTTGCCCAGCGGGTACAGCCCCAGGTGATGATCCCCACTGCTGCAGGGGGAGATGTGGAGATCACCGGACTCTTGGTTAAACTGCTTAAAGCGGAAGGGACGATCGCGCGTTTTCGGGGCTTGCTCCAAGACCATAACCTTGACACGCAAGTCATTGAACCTCAGCCCTGGCAACGGTTTGAAGTTCCCCTAGCGCAGCAAGTGGGGGTTGAATGACACCCCCTAGCAATGCAAACCATTGACGGTTCCATCGGGCATCGTGGTTTCACAGAGTCGTGCTCCGGTGAGGTCAGCCTCGCTGAGGTTGACGCCCGTCAGCACAGCTCCGGTGAGGTTTGCACCTTCGAGCTTGGTGTTCGTCAAAACAGCGTTCGTCAGGTCAGCGTTTTCCAGGTTAGCATTGGTGAGAACCGTATCCTTGAGAACGGCCCGCTCCAGATAAGCCCCAGATAAGTTCGCCCCTGCTAGATTCGTCCCCGTCAGGTTGGTGTAGCTGAGATCCGCGCCGAAGAGGTAGGTGTCAGTGAGGCGTAACGTGCTCAGGTCACAGCCAATGCAAGCGCCCGCAACCCGCAAGCGATCGAGATCTGCGCTCTCAAACGCGGTGACAGGCAGAGCGATCGCAAGCAAAGTCAGGGGAATCAGAGCAATAGAGCGTTTCATGGGACTATCAGCGAGAAATAACGTCCCATTCAGCCTAACGTAAGCCTCAGACGAAATAGACGATCAACAGTGAGTCTTGCGCCTGCCCTGTGGACTGTCCGAGGGGATCAGCGGTGAGTCTTTCTGGGTCTTACTCATTGCTATTGCGATCGTAATGAGTTTTGGGCCAGCTACTGCCGAGCCCTTGCAAAATACCCCGCCCAATCAAGCCTAAACCCCGCCCCAAAACTTGCGTCAGGAGGTACACCACCCCTTGACCCAAGATGGCGATCGCCGCTCGAACACGGGGGGCGAGGGCATCGCGTAATTCTAGAGTCATAGTGACCAGCCAGGGAATGCCCTGGAGGTTGTGGAGCTCTTCGAGGCGCGGCGCGTAGAGGTTATGAATTTGGATTTCCCCGGCTTCGAGTTGCCAGAGGCGATAACGACTCTCGAAGATGGCGATCGGCTCCAGCAGGAGCGTGGCCTGGCGATCGCACCAGGACAGCTCATTACGAAACTGAGTAATCTCTCGGGTCGCCAGGAAGTCACGGCGATAGAGTTCGAGCTTGACCAGCTCCACCTCACCATACTGATTGAGCAAAAACGCCATCACCTGGTTGGCTAAATCAATCACGAGATGATCCAAAAACAACCCCGCCCGCGTCTGGGCTTCTGGGGATTCGGGGCGGTAGGCGACGTGATCAATCGTCAGAGGTGTCTCATCCACCAGATATTGCAACAACTCGTCAACCAAGGGCGGTGTAATGAACCGAAGATCACGGGAGGTTAGCACCGCCTGCAAAGCATCCTGGGGCGTCTGACCCACAGGATAATAACGCCTTAGCCATTCCAGTGTGCTGCGCTGCCAGAGATCTTGCAGAATTTCCGTAGTCTGGGCCTGGAGCGTGGTGGTCTCTGTGGCTAAAAACTGGGCCTGTTCTAGCCAGTCGGCCAACTGCGCCACAATCACATAGACGAGTTCCAGGCGTTTGGCAGGCTGCAAGATATCGATCGCCATCAGTCCAGGGGTCGCATTGTCGAGGCCCCGGCGAGCACGACCCAAGCAGGCGTTGAGGATGCGTTGGCTCAGGGATGCTTCCGCTGGGGTTTCCCGTGGCGCTGACGACGGAGCGATCGCGGTTGCTGATTCGATCGCGGCTTCTCTCGGCGTTTCTACCCCTGGAGTGACAGCAGGCGCGAGAATCACCTGTACGGGTAAGAGTTGATTCACCAGCCATTGGGCCAGGCGGAGTTCCCGTTGTCGCCCCTCTAAAAACCAGCGATCGAGGCGGGTTAGACCGGACAGCGCTAACGTTTGCTCCAGCTGTTGGCGGCTGATCTGAATTTGCTGCAACCCAGCCCGACGCAGATTGTAGAGCCAGCGGGGGGGGGCTTGGGGGAAGCTCGGGGAGGTAAGCGGGGTGGGCGTCCGTCGGGCAGGAGCGACGGGGGCAGGCGGCACACCCTCGCTCAGTTGCATCAGCAAGGCGGCGATCGCCTCCAAACTAGAGCCCCGTGGACAGCGATAGCGAAAGCCCAAACTCTGCTGCGTATCTTGCTCAACCAGTGTGGCGGCAGTGAGCAATAAGGTTCGCTCGGGGTCAGCAATCTGAGCCCAACGCTCCAACCAGGCAAAGTCTGATCCCACCTCCACGATGAGAATATTCTGGGGTTGGGACGCTGCTTCGGCATATGCTGCTAACGCTGTGGTGCGATCGCAGTCTTGCTCGACCCGGAACCGTGTCAAGGCCGCCAATGCCGTCACCAGACCCAACCGAAAAATCGGGTCATCACTCACCACCCAGAGTGGCATTGGGAAAGGGGAGTTGGCGATATCAGGAGAAGTCTGGGTCACAAGCGAAAGCGAGGGACATCCATCAATAACTTAGTTATTATGGCGTCTTTCGCGGTTCTCCTCACAATTCTTAAAAGAATGGAGGCGATCGTCCAGGATGTGGCCCTAGCTCAGGGCTGAAATATCCAAACCCATTCACGGGTACACCCGGTGGTGCGCGAGACCTTCCCGAATCTAGTTTGAGTACGAGGGTATCTCAAGCACGTCCACTACAATTGATCCGGATTGGTTAAAGACAGCGCATCTACTTTTTTATGGCAAGAGAGCCCAATGGGATTCAGCTACGGGCGTTGTACCGTCAATGCTATTGGCTGACGAATATGGCATTTCAACCGATCCATATTACTCGCTTGGATGAGCGAACAGGAAATCTGTTTATCCTCGCTGGATATCAAGAAACCATCGAGGTTGAAATTTCAACAACAGGAGAAGTTTTGATTTTATGAGCGATGTTGACTATTCAGCGATGACCGATCAAGAACTCAGGCGTTATTTCTTGGAACACCGAGATGATCAAGCGGCTTTCTATGCTTACATGGATCGACGCTACGCGAGTCCGAACCGGCAAGTTTATGCGATCGATGATCCGGCATGGCAAGACAAAATACTCGCCATGATTGAGTCTCAATCTCCACCTCAAAAATAAGGGCAGGTTTAAAACCTGCCCCGACTACATTTGGATTTTTACTGAACTTGGGTTCAGCCAAAAACCTTACTTCACGCTCGCCTTAGCACCAGCCTCTTCAAGCTGCTTTTGTACCGCTTCAGCTTCATCTTTGGCAATGCCTTCCTTAAGGGGCTTGGGTGTGCTCTCGACCACTTCTTTGGCTTCTTTAAGACCCAGACCCGTGATGGAACGCACCACCTTAAGAATGGCGATCTTCTTGTCCTTGGGAACCTCTTCGAGAATCACATCGAATTCGGTCTTCTCTTCCGCTTCCTCGGCAGGGGCAGCAGCACCACCGCCTGCACCCGGAGCCATCATCATCATGCCGCCACCAGCGGGGGCAGCAGCACTGACGCCAAAGGCTTCTTCGATCTCTTTGACCAATTCAGACGCTTCGAGCAGGGTTAAGGATTTGAGCTTTTCGAGAATTTCTTCGGTTGCAGCAGACATTGGAGTTCTCCTAAATGTGAATGAATGAACAAAAAATTAGGCGTAGGGTGGGTATTGCCCACTAACCGATTGCTTGAATGGAATGAACAATCTTTACCCATGGGATCGGGCAAGATTATTCCTCTTTTTGAGAAACGGCATGAACCGCACGACCCAAAGAACTGGGCACTTCGTTGATGCCCCGAGCGATCGAGCTGGGCACTTCATTGATGCCCACTGCCAGTTGAGTGGCAATGGAGTTGAGCGCACCCGCAATCTGGGCCATCAGCTCTTCCTTGGAGGGCAGGTCGGCGATCGCCTTCACCTGTTCCTCAGTTAGAGCCCGACCTTGCATCACGCCACCGCGAAACTCCGTCTTCTTGGTGTCTTTTTTGAAGCCCTGGAAGGCTCGAATCGCGCCGCCAAGATCATCTTTGACGAGCATGAAGGCATTGGCCCCAGACAGAAATTCGGTCATGGGTTGCCAATTTTCGTCCTCCTCAACGGCCAAGCGCATGAGGGTGTTTTTCGTCACCTTACAGACGCCGCCTGTGGGACGCAGACGATTTCGCAGTTCGCTGATTTCAGCAACCGTCAGCCCTTGATAGTCAAAGACCACGGCAAGCTGCGCATCGCTCAAGCTCTCCTTGAGATCCGCAATCACGGCTGCTTTGTTTTCACGAGTTCTTCCCATGTTGGGGTTTACCTCCGCTGATAAATCGACGCACGTTGTACCCTGTTTTACCCCGATCACACACAGCAAAACCCCGACATAAATGCCGGGGTGAAGCGTTTGCAACGAAAAGATTCAGACACAATTGCCCATAGAAAGGGTAATGCTCAAGACTCATTTCACTTGCTGCGCTCAACCTCGGCAGGCTATTAAGCTAGAAGATCTAGCACCTGCTGTCTGGGGTTGACAACAATATATTGAAGGGGTTTGTTAGTAATGCTGTTGAGTAATTATGTTATGGGTAATTACGATTGTTAACTACGCTGCATCTAGTTTTAAGTCTCTGAGGGCAGAAACATCCACTTCAATGGAAGGGCCCATCGAAGCTGAGACATACATTGTACGCCAATATCGCCCTTTTGCACCAGATGGACGATGGCGATCGACCGTTTCTTGCAAGGCTTTTAGGTTGGTGAGCAAGTCTTCGGCGCCAAAGGACGCCTTGCCGAACATGACATGGACAATACCCGTGCGATCGGCCCGGAACTCCAGCTTACCCGCTTTAATTTCGGTGATGGCATTAGCTAAATCGGCGGTTACGGTTCCCGCTTTAGGGGACGGCATCAAGCCGCGCGGACCCAAAACTCGACCCAGTTTGGCGACCTTGGGCATCATGTCTGGCGTGGCAATGAGGCGATCGAAGTCCATCATGCCCTTTTGGATTTCGTCGATCAGCTCTTCCGAGCCAAAGAGATCAGCACCCGCTTCTTCGGCTTCTTTCACCTTTTCTCCGCGAGCCAGAACCGCCACCTTAACGGTTTGACCCGTACCCTTGGGAAAGGAAACGGTTGTGCGAAGCTGTTGATCGGTGTATTTGGGGTCAATGCCGAGGCGAATATGCGCTTCGGCGGTCTCATCAAATTTAGCCGTTGCTGTTTCCTTGAGCAGGGTCAAGGCTTCAAGTGGCTCGTAGGGGCGCTCTTCTACTTTGGCTTGCGCCTCCCGTAAGCGGCGAGAGAGTTTTTGAGTCATGATCAAAATTGGGTTCTAGCGAAGCCGCTGAGGCCTCTCCCCAGTTGAGTTGAATTATTAATTATAGGGTGGGTATTGTCCACCAATGGGTGATTCTAGCAACATAGAACCAGAGAAAGGCTAATCACTAATCGTGATGCCCATGTTTTTCGCCGTACCTGCAACAATGCGCATCGCAGCATCCACATCATTAGCATTGAGATCCGGCAGTTTCATTTCGGCGATCTTCCGGAGCTGGTCTTGGGTAATGCTACCCACAATGTCTTTATTCGGTTGACCTGACCCCTTCTCAATACCTGCTTCCTGTTTCAGTAACACCGAAGCCGGGGGCGTCTTGAGAATGAAGGTAAAACTGCGATCCTCGTAGATCGAGATTTCTACCGGAATGATCAAGCCTGCCTTATCTGCCGTTTTGGCATTGTATTCCTTGCAAAAGGCCATGATATTGACCCCATGCTGACCCAAGGCTGGGCCCACGGGCGGCGTTGCCGCAGCTTTACCAGCGGGCAGCGCCAACTTAACGAAACCAACTACTTTCTTTGCCATCTTTAGCCTTGTTTTTCCACTTGATTAAATTCCAATTCCACAGGAGTATCACGCCCGAAAATCGAGAGCAGGGCTTTGAGTTTGCTCCGCTCTGGACTAACCTCGATCACTTCACCTTCAAAGTCTTTGAAGGGGCCAGATAGAACCAGTACCTTATCACCGATCGCCATGTCAATCTTAACGACCGGTTCTTGTTCCTGAGCACGCTTGAAGATGCGCTCCACTTCAGCTAGGCTCAAGGGTAACGGCTTGACATGACCCCGACCCCGGCCGGTGGCTCGCTTTTGCTCCGCCCCGACAAAGTTAATCACATGGGGCGTACTTTTAATCGCTTGCCAGGCCTCATCATCCACTTCCCATTTGTTTTTTTCGGCATCCCAGATACAGACCACATTGACTAGAACGTAACCCGGAAAAACCTTCTCTTCGACATGGGTTCGCGTTCCGTCTTTACGAACCTTCATCGTCGAGACGCTGGGGATTTGCACCTGGAGAATGCGATCGGCGACATCCAGAGTATGAACCCGCTGCTCTAAGTTGGCTTTAACTCGCTTTTCACAGCCAGAGGCAACCTGAACCGCGTACCAATGGGTTTTGTTTTTACGGCCGGATTGTTCAATCTCGGACTCGTCATCCCAGCTGGGAGAGTCTGTAGTGAGATTCATGAGAATACGCGTGTGCTTAACCAAACAAATAAGTTATCTACTAGGTAGATGGTGGTGGCCACCAGCGTGACCATGAGAATAACGGTAACGGATTCACCGATTAGCTGTTGCCGAGACGGCCAAACCACTTTGGCGAGTTCTTCTTTGGATTCCTTGAGGAATTTCACCAGATCAAAACCCGTTTTTGTTTCTGGCTTGGCCGTCGGGGAATCTGACGCTTTGGAGGTCGGTTCAGCCCCTTGGCTGGCGCTATTCCCGGGTGCAGAATTTTTCTTTTTTTTAGCCATAATGAACGATGAATTCCTCAAATATTCTGACGTTAATAACCGAGCAATAATATTGGATGAGGGGTACAGTGGCGATCGCCCCAGTCGAGAAATGCGATTGAGGTTTCAATGCAAACTCGCTGCATAACTATCAAGCTAACGCTGTGAACGCGCCCTGGAGGACTCGAACCCCCGACATCAGGTTTTGGAGACCTGCGTTCTACCAACTGAACTAAGAGCGCCTGGGAAATGAATGGTCGATTGAAAACCACCCAGTAGAAACTAAAGTCTAGCGCAAAAAGGACGGGTAAGAAAGGGGCATTCCCCGTTGTACGGGCAGAGCAATGGCCAAAGCTGGCGATCGCCCTGACGATACTTGCATCCAGCCGCTCTGGTTAAAACCAGAGCCACTCAGGGCCATGCTCTAGTAATCACCTAGGGTGGGTATTGCCCACCACAAGCCAGTTTTGGCAATTGCGGTATTACCGAGTTATTTTCCTAAGCTCCATAAACTAGATCCAATCAGGGCCGTACTCTAGCGGTTGCTCCAAAGGATGGAGCGAGCCCCTAGTTTAGACTCCGATCAAACCGCTGCTTGATACGAGTGGCTTTGCCGACCCGATCGCGCAGGTAATAGAGTTTAGCCCGTCGGACTTTACCGCGTCGCAGCACCTGAATGTTCGCTACCAGGGGCGAGTGGAGCAAAAACACTCTCTCAACCCCCACGCCTTGGAAAATTTTGCGAACGGTGATCGTTTTATTGATCCCCCCGTGGCGCATGGCGATCACCGTACCCTCATAGGGCTGGACGCGCTCCTTACCGCCTTCTTGGATCTTGACCCCCACCCGGACGCGATCGCCCACATGGATCGTGGGGAGCGAATCCTTTAACTGTTCCGCCTCAATAGAGCGGATTATCGCCTCTGCATTCATGACCTTTTGCGAAAACTCACAGTCTCCGATGGTAACACGGAATCCCGACCATCTCTAAAAATAGACCAAAAATATTGGGCAACTCGACAGCGTTGACCGACTGCCCCTAAACCGACCAATAGTTCTCGCCCCTAGCAGCCTGCGTGACATCCAACACCATGCGTTCTTTAGCGAGCACGGCATTGGGGAGCACCGCTTTGACTTCTTTATCGACTTGGTCGAGAAAGTCATCACTGTGACTCGGTTCATGGTGAAACACCACAAACTGTTTAACTCCGGCGGCTTGAGAGATTTTCACCCCTTCCTGCCAGGTGGAGTGACCCCAACCTACCTTGGGTGACTTGGGATTGTGATATTCCTCATCAGTATACATGGCGTCGTAGATGAGAATATCCGCATCCCGCGCTAGATGGAGGACATTTTCGTCGAGGCGATCGGGCAAATGCTCGGTGTCGGTACAGTAGACGGCCGTAAATCCATCAAAGGTGACACGATAGCCCATCGCCCCATTGGGATGATTCAGGGGCATGGTTTCAATGGTGATGCCATCTAGGTCAAAGGTTTCGCCACAGACGAGATCGTGGAACTTTAGCTGTGTCTCGATCTCCGCCACAGGGACGGGGGAGTTGATATGGAGAACACGCTCTCGGAAATGCTCGGCCATGTTCATGACGACCCCTTCTTCGGGGGGAACTTGCCCATGAATATGGAAGCAGTCTGCGGCGCTAAAGGCGGGGAAAAAGAACGGAATTCCTTGGATATGATCCCAATGGTAATGGGTAAAAAACACATAGGCCTCAACCGGGGTCACGGGTAAGAGCGACTTGCCCAGAATGCGCAGACCCGTTCCCCCATCAAAGATCAGGTGTTTGCCTGCAATGCGCATATCCACACAGGAGGTATTACCGCCATAGCGAACTGTGTGAGCACCCGGCGAAGGAATACTGCCGCGGACTCCCCAAAATTGAACCAAAAATTCCGATGAAGATTGGATTTCCATGAAGCACATTCAAGGCTTGAGAACAGAACATTGACCCTGATGACGGAGGAGATGGTCACACAACACCAGAGCAACCATTGCCTCTACCATAGGCACAGCCCTTGGTAAAACGCAAGGATCATGGCGACCCTTTGCCGCGAGTACAGTCGGTTCTCCAGTATTGGTGACGGTGTTTTGAGCCTTGCCGATCGTAGCTGTGGGCTTGAAGGCCGCTCGTAGCACGAGGGCTTCCCCATTGCTGATGCCGCCTTGAACCCCCCCCGAGCGATTGGTCGTAGTGCGAACTTGACCCGTCTCATCAACGCTGAATTCATCGTTGTGTTCTTGGCCGGTCAACACCGTCCCTGCAAACCCGGAGCCAATTTCAAACCCCTTGGTGGCAGGTAAGGACATAATACCCTTCGCTAAATCCGCTTCGAGCTTGTCAAACACGGGTTCTCCTAGCCCCCGGGGCACTGAGCGCGCGACACATTCAACCACCCCTCCTAAGGAGTTCTGGTCGCGTCGCGCTTGGTCAATTAGTTCTATCATTCGTTCAGCACAGGGGGCATCCGGACAGCGGACAATATTTTGCTCAACCGCTGCACGGGTCACGATTGCGGGGTCAACGGTTGCCTCTAATGTGTGAATGCGTTTGACATAGGCGACGATTTCAACACCCGCCACTTGAGCCAGGAGCTTCTGGGCGATCGCCCCCCCAGCAACCCGACCGATGGTTTCACGGGCCGAGGCGCGGCCGCCCCCCTGCCAGTTGCGAATGCCATATTTGGCATCGTAGGTGGCATCGGCATGGGAAGGGCGATACTTGGTCTGCATCTCAGCATAGTCTTGGGGGCGGGGATCTTTGTTGCGCACCAAGATACTGATGGGCGTACCCAGGGTTTGTCCCTGGAACACACCGGATAAAATTTCGCAGCGATCGGCCTCTTTGCGTGGCGTCGTAATCTTGCTCTGACCGGGACGGCGGCGATCGAGTTCGACTTGAATATCTTCAGGCGAGAGGAACAGACGGGGTGGACAACCATCAATCACCACCCCGACGCCTCCCCCATGGGACTCGCCAAAGGTGGTAATGCGAAAGAGATGTCCAAATGTATTACCCATGGATTTTCAATAACTGTCCGCAGCACGACGCTTGAGCGTCTGTTTCACAATTCTAGTCGGTTTAGTCTGTTCTGTACTGAGATTATCGTTAGCATTGGCGATTTTCAGAGAGCAGGTCTAGGGGAGCTACTGCGCGATCGGAACCCAGTTTGCCGATCGCTACGATGTTGCAATTCCCTGGCTCACTCTCAAGATTCTTGATCACGCGTTCTCAAGAGAATACATTACACTTATGGCTGTTGCCTCCTTAAAATTGCTGTTTAGACATTGCCAAACCGCTATGCGCGACTCGGTTCAAGAGCCCAATCGATCCCCCCACCCTAGCACCCCTGAACCTTGGTCAGTGGAGCAGGATGCCGAACATCTTATGGATGACCTCTTTGCCAATGTCGATGTCCTCTTGGAGGGTAGTTCTCAGCTTCCCCGTCAACCGATATCGCAGCTAGAGAGCAGCAGTTCGCTGGCGGTTCCTGTCAAGGCGACAGCAGTAACGTCACCCCCTAGCACCAAACGTACGCTACGCACCCGCCCTCAGCGTAAGACCAGTAAAGGGGCAACGGCACATTCTTCTACCCTCACCTGGCCAACCCGGCTGCGGGCTTGGCGAACTCGGCTGTGGGTTCATTTGGATAAGGTTTGCTTTGGTATTGCCTGCGTGTCTCTCGGTGGAGCAGTGGTTTGGTTAGTCCAGCAAAGCCGTCTGGCATCGTCCCCAACTGCTCAGTCGGCTGACACGTCTTTTGCAGCAGATACTGCAGTCCCACCGCTCTCGCCTGAGGATGCTCAATTTACTCAATATATGTTGCGATCGCTGCGTGTTATTGATCAGCAGCCGCCCCAGACCTCCCGCATCGCTCGGGCAGCTCAAGGTGCAACGGATGCAAATGGAACCGTTGCCAGCAACCGTCCCCAAGTGATTGAGCGGATTTATATTCCAGTTTATCCCTCCGCGACAGCCAATTCAGCCGCCAATGCGGCTCCAGTCTCCCCCTCATCCCCTTCTCCCGCAGACCCCGCCCCCACCAGTGACGTAACGCCAGCTCCCGTTGCACCGCAGCGTTCTCCCGCCCCGGCCGCTCGTCGTTCCGAGCTACCGCTGCCAAGCCTGGATGCATTACCCCCGCTCAATTCAGTTGCCCCTGTGCCCCTGCCGAATGATGGGGTGCATAGCTTCGCGGGCATTATTCAAGCGGGCGATCGCACCACCGTGCTCTTTACCGTTGATGGCAAGACCCAACGCCTTGCTCCGGGAGAGGTGATCGGCAGTAGCGGCTGGACATTAGTTTCTGCGGATGGCCAGACTGCGGTGATTCGCCGTAACGGAGAAGTCCGGTCGGTCTATAGCGGTCAACGCTTCTAAGCCAGCACGCAAAACGCAAATTTCGCGTGGTCGTGCGCCATAGCCTTGTTGCAGGAGCATTCCGCATTGCCTTGGCGATGCTCCAGCTGCGTGGTGTAAAG
>JBMYQW010000040.1:0-18575 GCA_049601735.1 Spirulinaceae cyanobacterium | reverse complement strand
TTTGGCGTTTGCGTCCCCGAAAGCTGCATCATTGCCCCGAGCGTCTAATCACAGATCTGGTGAATAATTCAGGTTGGCGATCGTCTAACTTGAATCATTCGTCAGCCAGCCAAGACGGTTGCGCTACGGTTCTTTCTCTTTTACGATCCGGCACTGACATTAAATCTAGCGCCCAGCGATTTTGGTTCAGGATGATGAATAATGCAGGCTAATGGCAGATCTACAGCTTGATCTGTTTCATCGACAATCTCATCCGTGAGAATCTTGAATCTCCTTGCAACGACGACAGTCCCGCTACACCTTGGCGGCTCAATGGGCTACGACTGTGACTTTGCTGGCCCAGATTTGAATGGATTCGGCAAACAGCGCGTGATAATCGCGCAATTCGCGTTGGGGCATTCCGAATTCGCTGGCTTCTTCAAAGAGTTCTTGGAGGGAGCGGAGGGCGAGTTGGGCGGCTCCGGCGGAATGGGGATTGACGGCGAGCAAGGCTTTGAATTTGCTGCGCACGGTTTTGAGTTTGGCGGCGATCGATTCGGGTTCAACCTCACAAATTGGTGCAGCTGAACCGTTCTCGTCGAAGATTTGGCTTTGGGGGGGGAGATAGGTGTGGGTTTCGGCATCGTAGGCGAGGACTTCGCCGGTTTCAATTTCGTAGATCCAGCCGTAGATATCGAGTTCGCCGTGGTGCAGCTTAGACCGCACCATAGGATAGGTTTTGAGGTTTTCGATCTGAATGAGGATGTTCTCGGCGACCAGGGTTTCGATCAGTTCTTCGCCGGACTGGTGGGGGTAGTTCTCTAGCACAAGCCGCCGGGTGGATTCGGCGTGTTTGAGCCAGTCGTAGACGAGGGGCATATCGGCTTGCAGTTTGTTGAGCTTGAGCAGGCCTTTCATCGCGCCACAGTGGGAATGGCCGCAGATGATCACTTGTTTGATGCCAAGGGCGGTGATGGCATATTCAATCGTGCCGCCTTCGCCGCCGTTGGCTGCACCGAAGGGAGGGACGATGTTCCCAGCGTTGCGGATGACGAAGAGTTCACCCATGTCGGTGCTGGTGATGATGCTGGGGGCAACGCGAGAGTCGGAGCAGGTGATGAAGAGGACGCGGGGTTTTTGGCCGTGGGAGAGTTGTTCGAGTAGTTCTTGGTGTTTGGGAACGTAGGTTCTCCGAAATTCATCTAAACCCCGAATCAATTTTTTCATGATCAGCCGTCCCTGCCTGTATGAAGTCCTCTGGTTTTGCCCTCAATCACAATCTCATATTCGGATTCGCTTTGGCAATTATGGGGGTGATCGATGGTGAGCTGGGGAAATTATGGACAAGACGCAATCCTCAAGCGATCGCGTAGTCGGTATATTGCCGCATATCGGGGTATTGGAATCCTAGAACAATCTCCATCTGAGCCACACCCCGCTTCATCAGTTCTTGCGCCACTCTCATTTCGGTAGTGTTTTGCTCAACCCAAACTTTGCCGTCTCTGATGTTTAAATGGAGGACGCAACCATAGACGCGCCGATGGCCATCCCAACCAATATTCACAACCTGATAGTGATCCCGTTGAAGATCAAAAATGGGGTGGCTCTCAATCTCGCCATTCGAGATCGGCACTGATGCATATTCGGTCAAGAGGTCTTGAACAATCTGACGGTAGGATTCTAGTTTTTCCATTGGACAATTATCTCCTGATTAGGGTCATAGACAATGAGTTTTATTTCATATCTCTCTAATGAGATTTGGGAAAACTCGCGTTTGAAAAATGCGTCGTAAGCTAGGGTGGGCACAGCCAAATAAAGAATACGTCTAGATTCTCTAACCTCTAATGCGAGTCGGTAATTCAAAAACTGCCCCAAGGCGGCATGGTAATCCGTTAAGGGAGAATCATTAAGAAAGGTTTTGATTTCAACAGCAATTTTCTCTTCACCCCGCTCTGCTCCAAGCAACTGCTCTGCTCCTAAATCAATCTCGAATTTCGTCCCACCCACATCAAGACGCAGGGGATCATCGGTAATCACCCACTGCTCTTTTTCTAGAGCAACACGCACCGCATTATGAAATCTATCTTTAGCTGCCATTGTTATCCTGCCTTTCTGATCGATATTCTAAGTGATCTAAAGTCAAATCTACTCATTGAAGGTTTGGGCTGAGTCAGTCCTCGTTGAGGAGGGTTTGGAAGCGGGGGTCGTGGCGGATGGGTTCAAAGTCGGTGTCAGTTTTGGCGAGTTCTCGATATTTAGGGTCGAGTTCGATGGCTTTGGTGAGGCTTTCTAAGGCGTTGTTGAGTTGGTTTTGTAGGGCATGGGCACAGGATTTGTTGTACCAGGCTTCGTGTTTATCCGGTTTGATTTCGAGAGCATGCTCATAAGAACGGATTGCTTTTTCCGCTTTTCCGAGATTCAAGAAAGCATTACCTCGGTTGTACCAAGTCAAATCGTAGTCTGATCTGATTTCAATAGCACGATTATAGAAAGAAATTGCCTCCTCGTACTGCCCCAAATTACTTAGAGCAAAGCCCCAATTATTCCAGGATTTATAGGAGTCTGAATTGATTGCAATAGCACGATCGCAGCAGAGAATTGCTTCTTCATACTTACCTAGATTATTCAAAGCATAACCTCGGTTATTCCAGGACAGGTGATCGTCCGAGTTTATTTCAATGGCGCGATCGTAGGAGACAATTGCTTCTTCATAGTTCCCAAGTTTTCCTAAAAACCAACCTCGTCCACACCAGGCTATGTAGTCATCTGGTTTGACTTTGAGAGCTTGTTCGCAGTAGAGAACCGCTTCTTCATATTTCCCGAGTTTTCCTAAAGCCCAACCTTTACCATACCAGGCGTGGTGATCGTCCGGTTTTATCTCTATGGCGTGGCTGTAGGAGTGAATTGCTTCCTCTGTCCTACCGAGATCAACTAAAACTCGGCCCTGCTTATACCAAACTTTTTGCTTGTCCGGTTTTATTTGGAGAGCTTTCTCATAAGATGAAATCGACTCTTGGTAAAGACCATCTGCGTAGAAAACCATACCCAACTCAAAGAACAACTCACATTGCTGATCTAATGTTTTATTCGGTTCTTCTAATAAATCTTTGATCTCAAGAATTCTATCCTTGCGTTCTGTCGCTGAAAGTTCAAAATACTCATCGTAATCCCCTCCTGAGCAGACTTTTAAAGATAACTCCTCCACCATCTCCGCCGCCATCGGAAACTCATAAATACTCGTTCGCCAATCAAAAAAATCCTGTGCCCGTCGGAGCAAATACTTCTTCGCAAACATCGGCCCAAAAATCACCAAACAACAGTTCAACTCATCCCGAAACTGCTCTCGCCGCAGGTTGAGGTTGCCCAAAACACGGGGCATGATGTCCTCGTTGTAATAGTCCCCCTGACCGCCAATTCCCGGCCGAATGTCGTCCACGAGCGACTTCTCCAACCCCGTCACAAACAGCACATCCAACGCCGCCGCATCCTCAAACCGCTGCTCAATGCAGTCATACAGATCCTCCACCGCAGCCTCTAACGCCAACGACTCCATCCGCTTGCTC
This sequence comes from Spirulinaceae cyanobacterium, assembly GCA_049601735.1. Lineage (GTDB taxonomy): Bacteria > Cyanobacteriota > Cyanobacteriia > Cyanobacteriales > Spirulinaceae > SIO3F2. The sequence goes on along the minus strand of JBMYQW010000040.1, from coordinate 15,033 downwards.
GGCAAATCTCCCCGCAACCGCCCCACAATATCCGCCACCTCCGCCGGAGCGCAGCGCACAAACACCAACCCAAACCCTGAGCGCCGCCGCAAATGCCGCCGCAGCGCCGCATAAGTTTCCGCCGCCGTCGGTTGCTCGTCGAGGTGTTGCGTTTCGTCCGTCATGGAGTCGCCCCCTTAAACTCCGGCAACTCCTTGATCAACGGATGCACGTCATACCACTTGTCAAAACTGCCATCCTCATACACATCCACATATTCCAACACACACCGATTAAACAGCAGCTTGCGAAACGCTGCCATGTTTTCAATTTCCTTGTTCTGCGCCACCTGTACCAAATGCTTCCAATCTTCCGAATTCACCGCATCATGATAGGTCTGGCGTGACTGAGCCAGGGCACGATTCACCGCCTTGCTCGTGATCGGCAGCGTATCCACCCAATCCAAAGCATTCTGCACAAACCGCATCAGGTCCCGGATATGCCCCCCACTCATCAAGCACAGCCGCGAGAGCAATTCCCCATTAGCAAAAACCTGGTTTTCTAAGCTCAAACCCGCCGCCTCCGGAATGTTTTCAATCCGCTTACCCAACATCTCCCGCAACTTCGCCAACCCCGCTGCATAAATCGCCCCGTCCCGCTCTCGCACCTTGACCATCGGCAAAATTTGCGGGTCATCGTAGAGGTTTGCCAACTGTGCCGCTGCGGGAGAATAAGCCAGCGAAACAGGCAACGTGTAGATGATGTGGCATTGGAGCTGACGCATCTGATCCGCCCGATTAACGAAAATCTGCTCTAGATTGGTGCTGTCTCCTATGACCTTAGAAGGGATGCGATCGAGACTGTCCGCGATCACCACAATTTTCGGCCTTCCGGTTAGCCGCGCTTGGGAACCACTGATCAATTCATTCAAGATTTGCGTGAGGGCTAACCCATGAATATCCAACTGACGACGAATATTCGGCCGACTGCTTGGAACCGTTTTGATGGTTGCTGATAAGAAATCAAAGGCCACTTGCACATCTTCGAGTTCAACTTCCGTGAGTGCGATGTCCTTCAATTCTGCGGCGCGGGACACGAGCCAGTTTTTGAGTTTATCTAACGTTGTGGCGGGTGCATGATCTCGCAACTTGAGCAGTAGATTACGAGTGCAAGCCAGCAGAATATCTGTCCATTCAGCATCCTGGGCATCAATATCTTTATCATTGGCATCAAAATACACCACGAAGCAGCCCCGCTGTTGGAGATATTCTTCGAGCCGCAACAGTTCGGTAGACTTTCCTGCACCGCGATGACCACCGTAGAGCTGATAGGTAGGGCGATCGCTATTGATGATCTTCTTGCCCAACTCCCGGTAAATATTCTCTTCCCCCCGCACCGCGCTGCAATTGACATACACCGGACTTCCGGCAGGCAACGGCACAAACGGGCTGAAAGAATTGTAGATTTTGACGATCAGTTGTTCGGCGGTGAGCATAGGGAGCGTCCGGATAGTCTCACGTTTAAGTGTGCCGCAAGATGACGCCCCTGACGTTCAACTTCAGAATGAATGATCCAGGGAGAGTGACCAACGGTAGCTCCGCCAGTCTTGCACCTATGGTTAATGTCCAAAAAATGGGCGATACTGGACTCGAACTCGGTAGTGCGTCTGTATGCCTGATTCTTCCGTTCGGACGGCTCTACCAAATCACGCCCGTAACTGGTAGATGATTCTCAAAATGGTAGCGACTTCCGGCTGGCTGGGATTAATGCCGTGGCCATCGAGGGCCTGCTTGGCAAGCTCCAAATCGAGTGGTTCTCTGGTGTGATTGGTCAAGAGGTCGATGGAGGTTCTGATGTTAGAGCGTCGCTTGTAGATGGACTCATTGACCGATACCGAGTGGCCCATCGATCGCGCACGGGTCTCTTGCTTGATGCCATATCTCTCCCCTAGCTGGTTCCCCAGATGGCGAAAAGCGTAGGTCTGGGTGACGGGGCATTGGTTATTACGAAGCCAGTTGATGAAGTTCTTTAAGAAGCGATCGCACTTTTTGCTGGGGGTCTTTGGGAGGGTGGCGTCTTGCAACAGTTCTTTGAGCAGCGGTTCATCCTTCAGCATCACCAAAGCGAGCCGTTGGCCGGTCTTGATGCTGGCGTGGAAGTAGGTGAAGTCTCCGATGTAGAGCAGCCGTTCCTCATTATCGGGGGCAAGGATGGGCGGTAGCTTCACATCCTCTACGGTGAAGGGTTTGTCGAGGTTTTTGATGGCCGCCACCTCGGTCGGTCGCAGCGCATAGATCACACACAGGGCAGCAACGGATAGCCAAGCTGTGGCGGTTTGGCGATGCTTGGGGTTGGGGTAGTTGGCGATTTTAGCTCGTGTAGCCCGGAACCATTCGAGGAAGGTCTCTAGGTCGATGGATTGGAGTTCGCGGAATTCGGTTTGTGTCGTATCAAGGTTGTTTAAATAGGCGGTGATTCGCTGTGATTCGTGGCTGAGGTCTGCAATTTTCTTGAGAACGAAGATGACATTTCTATATCGCTTTGTTCCAACCTTTATGCTCTCTATCGCTTCCTTGAAGCTATTGAGCGATGGATAGCCGTCCGGTTGGGGGAACAGTCGAAACACTGACTCGTAGTAGTCCCTGAACGTCTTGCAATCATTATCGATATCTCTTGAACGCTTCCGCCCGGTGTTTTTGTTCTTGCCATCGAAGTAGGCATTCTCGATGATTTCAAATATCTCTTGATAAGTCTTTAGGGTGCGCTCAAACTGTTTCTCTCCCGCAATGTGTTCGTTGAACCATGTCCAGAATTCGCCGTCTGTGTCGTAGCGTTTAAATGCTTCTCTGATTTGCCAGCATTTATCAACGGCGTTAATGATGCCTTCGTCGGTGAAGGGTTCATGGGCAGACCGCACGGTGATTTGCCCGGTGCTGGGGTCGTTGAATTGGATCGCCAGATAGCTTTTACGTTGGAGCTTGAGGCGAACGCCGGGGGGACATTCTTTGGCCTTGCGTTTATAGAAAGCCAGGATGTCGTCATAGTTGCTGTAGCGATGGGGATTGACCATTGCTCTCCCATTCGATTAGGTACAGCGAGGCCGCCGGGGGCGCAAGCAACCCCGGCGACCTTCAACGGTGATTGTGCCCTTAGAGTTGCGAGACATTGGCCCCGGCGCTGGTGACACCTGCGAACTGACTTACGACAGCAAGGTTCGTTTTCAGTTTTGAGATGGCCTCATTAATGGTTGGACTGTAGTCACCCGCAAAAAGGGAGATATCGACGTTTGGGATGGGCTCATCCCAGCACCAATCGGTGTAATTCGATTTATCCCAATCGTCATACAGTACGCCTGACCAGGCTTTGCCTTCATTTTCAAGATCCCAATACGACAAAATGAGCACGTATCCCTCGATTTTGGGATGAATGCCTATCCAGTCGGACTTGCTGATCTCCCACCAGTGGAGGTGAGGGAATTGAGTCGAAAGGATCTCCCTTTCTTGCTCAGAAGTGAGTCTTTGTGAGGTAGTCATGCTGCTGCTCCTGCCATTACTGGCAAGAAGTGGAGCATCCAAGCTGTACCGATGCGCTCGACGGTGATTGTGCCCAGGCCGGGTTCATCGTGGTTGATATCCGAGATGCCGTTAGCGACGGGCTTAAAGCTGTGCCCCATCTCGATCAGGCATTCGGCGATGCATTGAACGATGCGATCGCGGTGTGCATGACACAGTTCAAGCTGCTGGTGGGCCTGCTCTAGGTCGATGAACCGTTGCTGGCGCTCTGAGCGGGTCAGGGCGGCGCGGCGCTCGACTGCCCAGAATTTATCGGTGGCTTGCTTAACAGCGGTGTCTGCTGCTTTGTGGGCGGCGATGAGGCTGCTGAGTACGGGGTGGGTCATTCGTCACCTCCCTGCTCTGCGTCGGGGATCTCATCGCTCAGGAAGTCAGGAAGCGTGAGCGGTTCGACCTTCATGTTGTAGCCGTCTTCGTCTTTGTAGAACCTGCAAATCAGGCGACGGCTGACCAACAACCAGCGATTGTGCAGTTCGGGAGGCATATCTTGGCAAAACGCCCCAATGACCGCACGGTGTTCTTCGATCTCCCTTGCAACTACGTGGCACTTGTCTGCCAAGTCAAGCTCTGTATATACAAGGGCTTTTATTGTTTCCCAACTTGTCACGCTACACCCCCAGCCCTTGCACAACGGCGGACATGACTTGATTGATTCCGACCTGATCGCTGACGGCGATGACCATGTAGCGGGGAGCTTTGGTGGTTCCCTCTTCGGGGTCGTGCCAGGTGCGCTCATGCTCGATGTAGACGAGCATGGATTCGCCTTGCTGCTCCAGTAGCTCGATGAGGGATTGTGCGCCGTGGGTGATGGCTTGGGAGTCTTGGTTTTTGGGGTCTGTTGAGGTTTGTGTCATGATGGTTGGGTTAGGTAGTACAAAGTAACGAGTGAATGGAGGTGGGCTGATGCCTGCCTTTTTTTGTGAGCGGAGGGGGGGCAACGGTGGGGGCCGTGGGAAAATGTGGGGGTTGTTCATTGGGTGTTGACCATGGATGAAAACCTGAAGGTTTTGGACGTGGTTCGGACGTTCTTTGCGTTTTACGTGGCGATCCTCATTCTGGAGGTGAGGAGTCTGCTGTTTGCGGTGTTTCTGATTGCGGTGGGGGCGCTGTGCTATGGGATGTTTGAGCGCAGGCAAGTGAGCTTTTATCCCGGTCTGAAGTACCTCTGGATGGTGTTAGGAGATGTGGCGTTTGCGCTGTTTTGGGCCGGTCTAGGGCTTGGCTACGGTGATGCCTGGATAGGCCCAAATGTTTGGGTTACTTCCGGGTTTATCTTGGTTTTGACGCTGCTGTTTATTTGGATTGGCAGGGTGCTCAGAACAAAGGACTGGAACAGAATTGCGCCCCTGATAGAAACCTCGGTGAATCCGAAGAACTATGGACGCTTAGGGGTGTTTGACTGGGTTCGGGGTACAGGGATGACGACATTTTTGTATTTCGGTTTTTTGGCTAATGATGGTGGAGTGATTACGCTACTAAGCTGGGTGGTTTTCGGTTTCTTGAACTGTTGGGTGTCCGAGAAACGCTCTAACCCAAAGCCGCCAACTCGTTACTTTCTCCATGCCCTGGTTGATTGGTTTATCTGTGTCTTATGCCTTTCCTTGGCGGCGGGGGAGGAAGATCCAAGCCTTGCAACGTTCGTTGCGATCGGTGTCGTCTCCTCTCCGCTGATGTGGGCAATGCGCCAATCTGTTTGGGACTGGAGCCCACCGGTGGGTTGGCAACGCCCAGGGAAACCCAAGGGCCGGCGGCGGAAGCCGAAGGGAAGGCGGCGAAAACCTAGGGGGCGCTAGTGCTGATTCACGTAGGGCGCAGAGAGTCCGCGCCGCTTCATCTCTTTTTCAATTGCGGCGTAGGCGGCCCAGGCGATCTGCATTTCGGCAGTAATGGCCATGCCAACGGCATCTAGGGGGATGGGTTGGCGGGCCAGCTTTTTGGCGAGTTGGCGGTGACAGTCGTGGTGGTATTGGGCGTCTAGATACAGCTGGTCTTCATCTAGGGTTAGGGCTTTGGCTGCCCAGTTTGTGGCACGTTGAGTGCCTGGGGAAAGACTTGAGGTCATAATGGTGGTGTCTATGTACGGGGGTCAGCGGGTGCTGACCCCTTTTATTTATGTCCATGATTATATGACTCTAGCCATTTATGTCCATAGATGCAATAGTGGGGATGGCAGAAAGTTATACTATGGACACAAATAAAATGCCCAAAAGAAATGCCCAAGTCCCCGCGATACGCAGAGCACAAGGAACCCAAGCGCTTGTCTCTAACCCCCACCGCAGTGAAAGAGTTGGAATCCATAGCCCTCAAGATGGGCATCAAGTCCATCAGCGAGGTTGTGGAAAGAATGGCCCGCTCCCCCTCATTGGGGGCTTCGACCCTGGAACACTACTTGGGGGAATCCTCGACCAACTGATCAGCTCAGAGCAAGAGCGGTTGGGAGATATTGATGAGTGCATCGCCAGGAGTGAACGTGAGCGTCGGAAAGTTTTGTCCCGGCTAGAGAACTTTAAAGCTCTGAAACGTCTAGAAGAAGAACAACGGAATATGAATGGGCAATAATTGCCCATCCCAGACCCAGCATGGTTTCTACCGCCATGCTGGGTTTCCTTTTGCCCCTTCACCCCCACACCCCCATGGAATTTGAATACGTCCACTCCAGTAATATGCGCCTCGCCTTTGAGGGAATCCTGCAACGCAACAAGGGCACAACCCTCACCCCCCAAGACCTTTGGGACTTACTCGAAACCGAAATCAAGTCTGAGTTTCTCGCCTTGGCCATTGAAGAGTTGGGAGTGCTAGAGCAGCGCAACTTCTTTATCAAGTCAGACCCCGGCCGACCGGATGGCTACCGCTGGATAACGGGGGGTGAGTGATGCGCCAACCGACGAAGCGCCAGCGGCGCACTGACGCAATCTTGACGATGTATCAGCGATATCCCGGGGCACAGATTGGAATTCTCGGCTCTGTTGGGGGCAGTTGGGCAACAGAAAGGGATTGGCGGTGCGAATGCGGTTGTTCTGAACGCTTGGTCGTAAACCGACAGGTCGTCGGATGCCTCTACTGTCTGTCCCATGGCAAGCAGCTCAATCTTTTCGGCGATCTGGAGGGAGGTGAATGATGCAAGCAGCCCTCGACAAAACCCTGATCGTCCTAAAGCACTTTCGCCAGAACCCTCACCGCTGCTGGAGTTCCATCGAAGCATTTCACCAGTACATGAGGCTCACCATAACCCTGCCCCCCTGGTGGCGGCCGGCCCAGACCCAAACCGAGATTGAGCACCTGCTGGAGGTGGGCGCGATTTGGCAATGTCCGACGACGGGGCATCTCTATAACCAGAAACCGGAGGGATTATGGAAATAGGTAACTTTTATATTCATGTTTCTCGATACGACGATTGTTGTCATCAGAGGCTGGAGAATTCCAGGACTGCAAAATTAGCAACCGCAGCTCTCGTCTACTGCTGCGGCGGCTGGATTGATTGGTGGGATGAGACAGTCGGTTTCCCTGAATATCACGCTCTCATGCACTGGCAGTGGCTGACCGGGCAAATCTGCCATGTGCCCAAACCGTGGGCGGCAGAACCTCGGAATCATCTCAATGACCCCGAGATTGATTATTTCAATATCCCCTTCTAACTAATAGGCAAGGCGGAAAGTTGCCCGCTTCTACTAACAGCTATTCACCCAAGAAAGGCGCTCATCCTGATAGGACTCTGCAAACGTAGCGCCTTCTTACTAACATCATGACAGCCATTCACGACACCTTAACCCAACTCGGTCTGCCCCTGTTGCCCGTCGCGCCAGCCTTCCCCGCCGCCGCATACCCCAAGAGCGCCAAAGAACCCGACAAGCCCAAATTCACGGGCAAGAACCCCAGCTACCTCACCAAAGCGGGAAAGCCCGTGATGGTGGATCATCGCAAATACAACAACCGGTTGCCCACCCAACAGGAGCTGACCCGCTGGTTTGCCAACCAGGCCACCGGTTATGGCACTAAGCCAGGGGTTAAGGTGAACGGGCGCTACTTCCTGGCCATTGACCTCGACCAGAAGCAATTCGACTCCCCCGCCGATTGCGATGAAGCACTGGGCGAAATCCTGAACCGCTGTCCGGCTCTGGCGTCAACACGCATTGAGCAGACGCGCAGCGGGGGATACCATCTCTGGGTTTGGAGCAAAGAAAAGCCCGGATTCGTGAACTTCGCGCTCGAAGCCAATGGCCCACACCGGGGGGAAATCTTGGGCGGCAAAGAGAAGCCGCTCTTTATGGTCATTGCACCAACAACCGGTTACACGCTGATTAACGACGGCGACCCGGTAGAGATTGAGGATTGGAGCTTTCTGCATCCAACAGGGAAAACGGGCCAGCTGGCCCCCGTCGAGTTGCCACCCCCTAAACCCAGAATTGAGGGCTTGCCCGATATCGCTGAATTTTTCTCCCCGACTGCGGCGGGTTACTATTCCGGTCAACTCAACGGAGCCGACAACCCAAGCGAAGCGATCACGACAGTTTTAAACGAGTGCCAGGGCTGGGTAAATTGGCTTGACGGTCACGGCATCACCTACAACGGTGGCTTAGTTGATGTGGCTAACTACATGGCCAGGCTTTACGATCGCGCCCATAAAATCGACCGCATTCTCAAGACGATCGCGGCGGACTGTTCACCGGCCTGTGTCCATCGTGGCGGTGATGAGGCGGCCTGGAAAAAAATTCGCTCGGTCGCGCCAGCGCAATGGGCCAAGCACAACAAAGTCGTGCCCCTCAACCGGACGGTGACGATCACCCATGAGAATGCCAAGACCATGCTCAACAATATTGATGAGGTATTGGAGGGGGACGCCAGCGCCGCCGCGCCGCCAGAGCAGCCGAAACCCTACCACCACAACAGTTTAACTGACCTCATGGAGACGATGGGCGACCTATTCCCCAACCTCTGGTGGGATGAGTTCGAGCAAACGCCTAAGTTTGATGATCAGCAAACCTCCCCCTTTGATACAGAGCCGGGGCAACTGCGAGTCCGGTTAGCGGCGGAAACAGGCTTCAAGGCCCCCAAGGAAGATATCGCCGATGTGGTGATCTATTTGTCCAGGCAGAACCGCCGGAACCCGATCGTTGAATACCTTGAACATTGTCACCAACGCCACGGAGCGAACCCACAGTTGTTGGCCGACTTAGGCGATCGCTACTTTGGCAGCGGCGGTATTTGCAACACCTTCATCCGCAAGACCCTCATCGCGGCGGTGGCCCGGGCGGTCGAGCCGGGGTGCAAGCAAGAAACCGCGCTGATTCTCCAAGACCCCCGGCAGGGAACCCGTAAGACCGATTTTTTCCATAACCTCATTCCTGAAGGCTACTTCGACAACTCCATGCGCTTCGACATTGGGGCCAAGTATGAAGATCAGGTCATGCACTTGCACAAATTTTGGATGGTGGAATGGGGAGAAATCGACACCATCTTTCGGAAGCGTGACGCCAGCTTCGTTAAAGGCTTTCTGAGCATTCAGTCGGATACCTTGCGGCGGCCCTATATGCGGAGCAACGAAACGCTGCCCCGGCCCAGCATCATCATCGGCACAACGAATCAGAGTGACTTTTTAGTTGATACGACGGGCGATCGCCGCTTCTGGGTTGTGCCCGTGCGCTGCCCGGAGATCCCCATCAAAACCCTAACCGCCGAACGTGACCAACTCTGGGCGGCGGCGTATGCGGAATATCTGGCATGGGTGCAACGGGGGCGCGATGTGACAGAATGCCCCTGGTGGCTGACGGCGGATGAGCAACGGGACGCAACGGCGATCGCCCAGGAATTTGCCCGGTTTGACCCCTGGCACGATGCGATCGCTGACTTTGTTGAGTTTAAGACGGAGGTGAGGGTAGCTGACATCCTCTGCCAAGTGATCAATAAAGATCTAGCCCAGCAAGACGGCTTTTCGGCCAACCGAGTGGCGGATGTGTTGCGGCAGTTGGGCTGGAGTTCCCGCCGTGTCTGCCGTGCGGGCAAACGCCCAACCGTTTGGTTCCCTCCTGAAGACGATCACCCGATCACCCCCCGATCAGCCCCTTCTCAGGGGGGGGTGATCGCACCTAATCCCCCTCCCCATGAGGCTTACGACCCTGCGCGATCACCCGATCACCCCAAAACCCACCAAAACTTCTCTAAAACTTTTGCAGGTCAAAAAAAACAAAATAGAACTTTTGACCAAAAAGAGGGTGATCGGGTGATCGCGGCGGCTGAAACGCAAGCAGCGAGAGGAGTTGGACGCGATCACCCCCCCGATCACCCCCCCCCACCAGGGGGTGATCGGGGTGATCACTTCCCGCTGCACATCAATGACTATGTGATCACCCAACTGTGGGATAAGGACTCTGGAACATGGGCGAATTGCCGCGCAACCGTTACCGCCATCGAGGGCGATATTGTGACGGTTTGGTTGGTTGGCAAAACAGCCAAACAGATAGCCAGGGGCACTCAGGTCAGGGTGATGCGGCGGCAAATCTTAGATCTGATTCCGAAGTGACGGGCTACTGGATGCGCCCAATACCAAGGCCCCCATCTCCTAGAACTTCGTTGATTTCCTCTTCGGCTTGACTCTTGTACTGCTGAACTTGTTCATCCTTCTTGGATCTCGCTGTCTCTACTTGCTCTTCAAGCTCATTCAGCTCTTCGCCCACCTCAATCATCGTTTGCTTGGCAGAGTAGACAGACTGAACAGAATCTTCGACTGATTCGATTCTTTCTGAAGTATTGTCGATGACGTTTACCAGTCGATTTAATGTCTGCTGCCTATTGCCATAGAATGTCTCTTCCATCGTGTCATAGGAATCCTCGAAAACCGCGCCGCTACGCCGTAAAGCATTGCCAAGTTTGCCGATATTACCAATAGTTAACTCTGCCGCACGCCATGTGCTGCTGAACATATCTACCGTGGCGTCCACTACGCCGCCCATAGCATGATAAATGCGGTTGAACGCCTTGAATTTCACCGTGAACTCGGCAACTCTCTGCTCTCCAATTATTTGCATGAAAATATCTCGGATTTGAGCACTTATATACTCTTCAAGTTGAATCACCCGCTCAACATTGCCGTGTCCCACCATTGGGAAGAAGCCGAAGATCCTTAATGCAAGCTCAAACGTTCCTGTGATCGTCTCATAGAGATCACGCGATAGCATCATTGCATTGTGAAGGCTAGAGACAGTATTGACGAAATTGAGAATTGTCTGAACTTTCTGGTTACTGATAATAGCGAGAACGCCAGCTTTTGTTGTCGTGGCAATGCCAAGTAGCGTACTCATTAACCCACCTTGAGTATATTGCTCTATCCTTATCTCTTTAAGTTCCTCATAGTGCGCCCTAAGCTCCGATTCATTTGACCCGGAAGAGTTGTGCATGACATCTATATTTTTGGGCTTGACTACATACCCTGGCGGTGCGGAGGCTTTCTCTATAACTTCGACGGTTATCTGTCTGAATTTCAACGGTTCATCCTCCGGTTCTTCCGTTTCATTTACAGGTTGAGAAGGGGCAGCTTTCGCTCCACGGTTGCAGCGATGCGGGGTTAGATTGATTTTGAAACTTGGCACTTTAAAGATGGGAAAATCTTGGGATGACTCAAACTCTTTGGGCGGCTCCATCCCCGGATCGATTTCAAACTTATCGAAAGGCTCGACCCCTTCAGCGGGCTTAACCCTTTCCGGTGGGCGAACTGGCAACACAGGCGGGAACGCCGGGGGTTCCACCACGGGGTCTTTCACAGGCTCCACCACGGGTGGAACCCGGATTCCCGGTAACAGGAATGGAGCAAGCCCAGGGCTACCAGCAGGGGCGATTTGGGGAGCCCTAGGCAATCGAGGTAGCCTCGGCAGCGGCGGAAACGAAAATGGAGGATGAGTTACTGGGTCTTCGGGTTCCGGTTCCGGCGCTGGTAACGGCGGCGGCTCCCAATCCTCGGCGGTGGGGCAGGGCAATCGATGGCCGATGGCATTTTCACACCACCAATCGATTAGATTTATCTCGGTTACTTCCTGCCATGAACCTATTTCTATGTAGGCTTCATGGATTGCAGTCCCGGGCAAAACTCTGGGTTCGATCGCGCCGAAATAGTCACGAACCCAGACAAAAAGTTCATGGGCAACTCCAAGCCTTTCCTCCCTATCTGGCAGATGATCACTTGGGAGCGACGTAATAATTCCTCTGCGGGTAGAAGAGTGCCCTCCACTAGCTGCTCCAAAACTGAGAACATAATCGATTCGACCTTCCCAATCCCAATATTCTCCAGTGGGGATGCCATTTTCTAGAATGCGATTCTGCCCTCGACCGCGAACCTCGTAAAGAGAAACTGCCTTGGCGGGGCTATCTGCCCACCCCGGCCAGTTGTAATCCGGAGAGCCATCCGAATTGAACGGAGCATCGCCATCATCCGGTAGATCATATTCGTCCCACGGGTATTCGGGGTTCGGTATACCACTCGGCAGAAAAGGCTCTACCCCATTAATAGGCGGTAAATCGATTTCCCCTGGCTTAGGGAAAGGGAAGTTTGCGTTTGGTCTGCCGTCATCCCCAAAGGGAATATTTTTGGGCAGTTCGAGACAGTTTTCAAGTAGCTGGCAAGTTTCTAGCCAGTCTTGCGTTGCCAGCGTCCCTTGCGGGAGTGCTTCTACCGCATCAGCGGCGGCATTATTCCATAGATTATTGGGGCGAAATCCCTCAAGGACGTTGCCTGCTACCTGCCCGATTCCCTCCCATATCTTCCCGAACTGCCCGACGCCGAATCCAGTTGCGCCAGCGCCAGCGGCCACACGTTGCCACCAAGGCCGCCCTGCGCTTTTTTGCCATGAGTCGGCGTAGGTCTCTAGGGGGAGTTTGCGCGGGTTGAAATCTTGCCCCCAATAAGGGTTCCCCGTAGAGTTGGGTTTTCCCCATTGACCGGGTAACGGGTCTGAATTGGCGAAAGGGTCGTAGGCACGATCGATGACTCCGCGATCGCGCCCTGCGTTAGCAAAATCAAAAGTCCCTTGCCTGCTACCTGTCTGAGTATTCGCGCCAGCGTTGAAGTTAAAGGGTCTTGAGCCCGGGCCAGTTCCTAGATCATTCCCCTGCCAAGCCCTTGGTTGGTTTCTCGGCCCTGGCATTGTAGTACTGAATCCACCACTAGAATGGACAGTCCCGAAGTCCTGGAATCTTCCGGTGTTTGGAATTGTAGGCGTATAAAAACCCATTGGAAATCTAATTAGCTCTTAAATATTTCAGGAATGGGCGTTGCTGACAGCTCGATCGCCGATTCCCACGGACGCCCGCCCAACAGGTAATCATCAGTCAAGGGAACGACAGATTGAGCAAAAACGTTAAAAGAATAAGGCGTATTCGATTGGGCTGAATAAGCATTCGTTGCGATTGATGATGCAATTGCCAAAACCTGATTATCTTCCCCATCATCAATAGCCAGGGTTTTTAGATTGATGTGTTGCATTACGGTGTTACCCCAAACCAGCAACTTTTCCAATGTGTTCACTGACGGCGGCAAGTCACTCGGGCTGAAAGCAGTCATGTAGATTCGTCCAAATACTCATACTTACAGCCTAGCAAGGGTTAGAATAGTTTTAGCAAAATCCGATCGACACTACCTCCAAGTCGATCGCCCCCTTTAATGTTGATTCCCTATGTCTGCTCAATGGTCTGAAGCCGAATTTATCCAATACTTCATGCGGCGCTGGCTGAATGAGAAGGTTCGCAAGTTTTTTCGCTCCAGTGACGTTGATTCGCTGGATCTGAATCAACCGGACAGGGCAGCGTTGCGATTCTGCTTACACAATGACAACGACACCTTACTAATAACATTGTTCCGTTTCTTGTTCTTTAGATTCGTGATTCTTGAAGAAAATGAACTTCAAGATTTCTTCTTAGTGCCAAGAGAAGAATATGACTACAGCGTCACCTATGTCCCTCAGTTGCTTTTCTACTTCGAAGAAACGGTTACTTCGTTTGACAAGGTTCCCGAGGTCGAAAGAAATGGTAAGCGAGTCTCGGAACGAAAGCTGGGGCGAACTCAAGTTTCTTTTCGCTTACCAGATCTAAAAGATGATGATTTGCTTGCGGATGCAAATAATAATCCCTATATCCGTGAACTTGCTAGAGAAGTCAAAACTCAATTCAAGGATTTCAGGTTCGAGAAGGGTATCTATCGCTGTTCATATTTTGACAAAAAGAATGGACGCCGCTTCATTATTCGATATCGATACGAAAGCCAAGTCAAGGAGTTGATCCGACGAATTTTAGCCTGTGTTGACGATACACCCGATTTTGAACAATTTTTCAAAGCAGACCCGCGTGATAACACTTCGGATGGAATATACAACCTTAATGGAAAGGTAAAACCAAAATATCGAGACAAAAAACGAATTTTTGGCGACTTAATTCCAACGAAGCAAAACTTGGTCGCTGATGCTGAGATGCAGCTTAAACACGCTCATTTTCAATTAGAAGGGGTTGACCCCGTCCTGCTTGTTTCTCGCTTCAAGGCAAACTCACCCATCTTCTCCCTACACTGATAAATCAGTTTATTATTTCCCGAAACTCTAGGGTTTCGATGGATTTATCACAGAAGTTGGCAGCGGAGAATCTGGGCTAGTATCGAGTTACTGATTAGGAGGTATGCAGAAATGGCTAAAGACAAGGTCGGCCCACCCGGAGCCGAGATTAACAAGCGTAGCCGCTACTATATGCAGGTTAGAACCGGTGTGTTTGCTTCGGTGAATTTAAAAGACGCAACGATCAGTAATGGTGCTCTAAGAGCCGCTTGTGGGATTCTGGACACCAAACCTGATGGAGTGGACGTCTACCGGACGACTGAGAAACGGCTAGTTTCAACGTTTGGCTTCATCCCCTTCCGAATCACCTATGAAGATGATGGAATCGAGCAAGTTGCCAAAATGTGTGCATCGCCGGAAGCGGTTGGTAATGTCGAAACATTCCGTACCGCGATTCTCGCTGCCAATTATCATGGCACTCTGAGTATCACGGACATAAAGTTTGGCTGGTAAATGCCCTTCGTTTTCTTTACCACCCTAGCGATTAAAGACGAAGCCGAAACCCACTCGACTCAGAGCGAAATATTCCGCTTCTCTGTCCAAACCGGAATGCCAACCTATTTGCCAGCCATCAACGTGCTGCAAGTCTACCAGGATGGCTCCGAAGGACGCTTTAAACGCCTGTGGTTTCCTGAGCAGGACAAGGCTTGGATTTGGGAATGCCCCAATCCGGTCAAGGCTCTGTACGCTCACAAACTCAGACTCAAACTGTGGCGGGTTAGCCTTGCCACACCAATTATCATTCAGGTGGAAGAATATCGCCCCTGAATCTGATTCCTTCTCGCTCATTTTTTCGCACTTACTTAATAACACCTAGGAGCAACAACACTCATGGCTTTACTAACTGAAGTCCCCGCTGGTTTTGATGGATTCGCCGAATTCATCCCCACTTTTCC
>JBMYQW010000039.1:0-18633 GCA_049601735.1 Spirulinaceae cyanobacterium | reverse complement strand
CTCCATATGTGGTACTTGACGTTCTCTTTTTTTCCTTAACTTGACGCCTATGGCGTCCCGCCTGCCTCGGGATAATTTTTTCAAGGAGTACTCTTAAACCCTATGCCCCGAACCATCATTGGCATCATGGGCCCAGGTCAAAGGGCAACAAACACCGATCGCCAGAATGCCTACCAATTGGGTGAGGCGATCGCCCGTTTGGGATGGGTGCTACTGACAGGAGGACGGCCGGCTGGCGTTATGACCGCCGCCATACGAGGCGCGAAAGCAGCGGGCGGTTTAACGGTGGGGATTTTACCGGGGCCAGACAGGCAAGGGGCTGATCCAGGGGTAGATATTGCCATTTGTACCGATCTTGGCAACGGACGTAATAATGTGAATGTACTCTCGGCCGACATGGTCATCGCCTGTGGCATGGGCTTGGGCACAGCATCGGAGGTTGCGTTGGCTCTGAAAAATGGCAAACGAGTCATCTTGCTCGGCGACCGAGCGGCGCAAGATTTTTTCATGCGTTTTGCACCTGAGCAGGTCATCGCAGTGCAAACCGTGGCGGAGGCGATCGCTTACCTGCAAAATTCACTACCATTCCTATCTCCTTAAGACGAGATATTAACCTCTTCTTAAACAGAGAGTACGTTACACTGCATCTATCTTGAATTCTCCTCTATCTTCAACAGTCTCCATGGCTACCCCAGTCGCCTCAAAAACCGATTTTCTCGTTGGCGGATTTCATTCCCTCTCTGATCCCCTGCGTCTACAAGTTCTAGAGTTGCTACGTCATCAAGAATATTGCGTTTGTGACCTGTGCAGTCAACTCGATGTTGCTCAGTCCAAACTCTCTTTTCATCTCAAAACCCTCAAGGTTGCTGGCCTCATTCGCAGTCGCCAGGAGGGACGCTGGATTTATTACAGCCTCAACTTGCCCGAGTTGGCGCGTCTAGAGCAGTACCTCGCGGAATACCGTCGCTATAGTCCTATGCTGCCAGCGCAAGCTTGCCCAGAAGAGGTCAAATAATCTTGATGTTATTGGCCTCTGGTTTGCCCCGCTTAACCTGAAGATGACTCAAATCATTACTAATCTTTAACCAAGGCTGAGTATCCTTAAAGCCAAGGCTTACATCATCGGGATGTGAGTTTTTTTTGCGCTTTATGAACAACATTCCTTGATGTTTGCCATGAATTCAACTTGGATTTCTATATCAACTGCCTCTGATGGGTTAGGGGCAACGGGTCGCTTATGAGTTCTTCTTCGCCTTCCTCTGCCCCAACGCCTCAGCCTGTAACTGCGGGTGGACAACTTAGCTTTTTTGAGCGTTATCTCACCCTCTGGGTCTTCCTCTGTATTGGCGGGGGCATTCTTTTAGGGCGTCTGTTTCCCAACATTGCGGTAGCCTTAGACGCGATGAGTCTTTATCAGGTATCACTGCCCATCGCCCTCTGCCTGTTTTTCATGATGTACCCGATCATGGTCAAGATCGACTTTGGTCAAACTCGAAAAGCAGCTCGTACCCCCAAACCCGTGCTGCTCACCTTGGGGGTGAATTGGCTGATTAAGCCATTCACGATGGTGCTCCTGGCCCAGTTGTTTCTCGGTCAGCTCTTTTCCTCTTGGCTCGAGGGCACCGAGATCATTCGGGGTGTAGAAGTGACGTTGTCGAGTTCTTATATTGCGGGTTCGATTCTCTTGGGCATTGCTCCCTGCACCGCCATGGTGCTGATGTGGGGCTATCTGTCCCACAGTAATCAGGGACATACGTTAGTTATGGTGGCGATTAATTCTCTGGCGATGCTCTTTTTGTATGCACCGCTCGGGCGCTGGCTCTTGGCTGCCAATGACCTTGTGGTTCCCTGGCAGACGATCGTGCTGTCGGTCTTGATCTATGTGGGCTTGCCCCTGCTCGCGGGTGCAGTTTCGCGCACGATCATTTTGCAGCGCAAGGGTCGGGCCTGGCTTAACCAAGTCTTTTTGCCCTATTTGAGTCCGGTGGCGATCGCCGCCATGCTCATTACCCTGGTGCTGCTCTTTGCCTTCAAGGGTGAGCTGATCGTGGCCTATCCACTACATATTGTCTTGATCGCCATTCCCCTGCTGCTGCAAACCCTGCTCATTTTCAGCATTGCCTACATTGCCGCCAAGCAATTGGGCTTGACCTACGAAGATGCCGCCCCAGCGGCCTTAATTGGGGCGAGTAACCACTTTGAGGTAGCGATCGCTACCGCCGTGGTGCTCTTTGGCCTCAACTCGGGGGCCGCTCTCGCTACCGTTGTGGGTGTCCTGATCGAAGTTCCGCTCATGCTCTTGCTGGTGGAAATCTGCAAACGGACTGCCTTTTGGTTTCCCCGCCGGCCCGAGACGGCAACCTTGCCTGATCCTCGGTGTCTCTCGCCCAGGCTGAGTAATAAGTAAATGAGTTTTGACTATCTCAATCCAGGAGAAACCTAAATAATGAAACGTGTGATGTTTGTCTGTAAGAAAAATTCGGCGCGATCGCAGATGGCTGAAGGCTTTGCCCGTCGCTTAGGTGCAGGCAAGATCGCGGTGACCAGTTCTGGTCTTGAAGCCAGCCAAGTGCGACCGGAGGCGATCGCCGCCATGGCCGAAGTGGGGATTGATATTACTGGGCAGACATCGAATGCCCTGGCCGAATTTGACCCCAAGAATTACGACGCTGTTATTTCCCTCTGTGGCTGCGGTGTGAGTCTGCCGCCGGCATGGCTCACACGAGCGTTTTTTGATGATTGGCAACTCGAAGACCCGGCCGAGAATCCCGAGATTTTTCCGCAGGTTCGGGATGAAATCAAAACCCGGGTCACTGACTTGATCGCCAAGTTGACAACTGCTTAAGCCAAGATGAGGAGCCAGGTTACGAAATATTACAGACTCACAACTAAGGTGAACACAGTACCGCACAATGTTTCCGGAAGGCTGCTGCCTGGCGGCTGATTCCGCAAGGCAGTTGAGACGACCGCCTTTTTTTAAGACCAGTTTTTAAACCAACCTGGTTGAAACCTTTTTATTTGGAGGAATCCAGAGAAATGAGTATTGTCACGAAATCGATCGTGAATGCCGACGCTGAGGCTCGTTACCTGAGCCCTGGTGAGCTTGATCGAATCAAAGCCTTTGTTACCAGCGGTGAAAGCCGTCTACGGATTGCTCAGACCCTGAGCGAGTCTCGTGAGCGCATTGTTAAAGAAGCTGGCGATCAGCTCTTCCAGCAGCGCCCTGACGTTGTTTCCCCTGGCGGCAATGCCTACGGTGAAGAGATGACCGCAACCTGTTTGCGTGACCTCGACTATTACCTGCGCCTCGTAACCTACGGGGTTGTTGCCGGTGATGTCACCCCCATCGAAGAAATTGGTCTGGTGGGTGTAGCTGAAATGTACAAGTCCTTGGGTACGCCGATCGCAGCCGTTGCTTTGGGTGTCACCAAGATGAAGGATGTGGCAACCGGCATGATGGCTGCTGATGATGCGGCTGAAGCTGGCACCTACTTTGACTACGTTGTGGGTGCAATGCAGTAATTTACTGTGTTGTTCTTCCATTCAACGATTTCATCTATTGTTCATCTGAAATTCTTCGCTTGAGGAAATCAATCCATGCAAGACGCTATTACTGCTGTTATCAATTCTGCTGACGTTCAAGGTAAATACCTTGATGGCTCTGCCCTCGAAAAGCTCAAAGGCTATTTCCAGAGTGGTCAGCTCCGTGTTCGCGCTGCTAGCGTGATCAGTGCCAATGCTGCTGGCATCGTCAAGGAAGCCGTTGCTAAGTCCCTGCTGTACTCCGACATCACCCGTCCGGGTGGCAATATGTACACCACTCGTCGCTATGCTGCTTGCATCCGTGACTTGGACTACTACCTCCGCTATGCGACTTACGCCATGCTGGCCGGTGATCCTTCTATCCTGGATGAGCGTGTGCTCAATGGTTTGAAGGAAACCTACAACTCCCTCGGTGTTCCCTCCGGTGCAACCGTTCAGGCGATTCAAGCCATGAAAGAAGTTACTGCTGGCTTGGTTGGCATGGACGCTGGGAAGGAAATGGGTGTGTACTTCGACTACATCTGCTCTGGCTTGGGCTAATCCCTTGAGTTAAAGTCCACAACTGATTGCCCTTGGCACAGTTCTTGAATTCGAGAGGTGGGCTAGTGAGTGTTAGACAATCTCGCTTGTCTCCAGGTAACGCCTCAGATGAGTTTTACTTGCCTAGCATTGACTCGCGCCCTCTCAAATTCTGTATTTTGGCGATCGCGCCGCTATAGCATAAGACGGGAAAATAAGACCTATGCGTATGTTCCGAGTTACGGCTTGCGTACCAAGCCAAACCCGCATTCGAACCCAGAGAGAATTACAAAATACCTACTTTACCAAACTCGTCCCCTATGAAAATTGGTTCCGCGAACAGCAGCGAATCATGAAAATGGGGGGCAAGATTGTCAAGGTCAGCCTGGCAACCGGTAAGCAAGGGACCAACACGGGCTTGCTCTGAGCAAGTGATGTCCCCCAAGATTCTGCAAGAAGGCTCTCTTTTGAGAGCCTTTTTTACTGTTCGGGGTTACGCTATTTAGACACCAAACCGTTGCCATGACTGGCTGACAGCCCCTTGCTCATTTAGTTGGGTCGGTCTTGTTATCGCTTGTCTCATTAGGTTTCTGAGATTTATTGATGACACATCCTCGGGCAATAACTTTGGCGTGGCGTTTCGATCGCCCACCGATCGCAGGTACAATCCATAACGGTGATGGCCCTGCGTTTGGGGTCTAACGCTCCCTCCTGCCGATCATTGAAACGACTATGGATTTTTCGAGTACGGTTGCTGCCCAACTCAATGCTGGGATAATTTTGCCCGAAGGAATTGTCATCCTCACCCTGATGGTGGTGTTGCTTGGCGACCTGATTCGCGGTCGCACAGCTTCCCGCTGGTTGCCCTACGCGGCGATCGCCGGACTTCTGGCCGCTGTTGCCGCCCTGGTTTGGCAATGGGATGCCCCCGAGCCCCTGGCCTTTCTAGAGAGCTTTAACGGCGACGACCTGAGCATTGTCTTTCGCGGCATCATTGCCCTCTCCACAGCGGTGACGATTCTGATGTCGATTCGCTATGTGGAGCAGTCGGGGACGTCTTTGGCAGAGTTTATTGGCATCATGCTCACGGCAACGCTGGGCGGGATGTTCCTCTCCGGTGCAAATGATCTGGTGATGATCTTTGTCTCGCTGGAGACCTTGAGTATTTCCTCCTACCTGATGACGGGCTATACCAAGCGAGACCCCCGCTCCAACGAGGCGGCGCTCAAGTATTTGCTCATTGGCGCAGCCAGTTCCGCGATTTTCCTCTACGGCATCTCGTTGCTCTACGGGTTGTCGGGCGGAGAAACCCACCTGACGGCGATCGCCGACGCGCTTGCCAATGGCCCGGCCGAACAGTCGTTGGGCATGGCGATTTCCCTGGTGTTTATCATTGCAGGTATTGCCTTTAAAATTTCCGCTGTGCCCTTCCACCAATGGACACCGGATGTCTATGAAGGGTCGCCGACTCCCGTGGTGGCTTTCCTCTCTGTGGGTTCTAAGGCGGCAGGCTTTGCCCTAGCCATTCGCCTTCTACTAACCGTCTTTGGGGATATCGCTACTGAATGGCAGTTTATCTTCACAGCCCTCGCCGTTTTGAGTATGGTGCTGGGCAATGTGGTTGCCCTGGCCCAGACCAGCATGAAACGGATGCTGGCCTATTCTTCGATCGCGCAGGCAGGCTTTGTGATGATTGGCATGGTTGCAGGCACGGAAGCAGGCTACGCCAGCATGATCTTCTATCTGCTGATTTATCTGTTCATGAACCTGGGCGCGTTTGCCTGTGTGATTCTCTTCTCCCTGCGCACTGGAACCGACCAAATCAGCGACTATGCGGGTCTGTACCAGAAAGACCCGCTGCTTACCCTCTCCTTGAGCATTTGCTTGCTGTCCTTGGGCGGCATTCCCCCGATGGCGGGTTTCTTCGGCAAGATTTATCTCTTCTGGGCAGGCTGGCAGGCCGGACTCTACGGTCTCGTCTTGCTCGGTCTAGTGACAAGTGTGGTCTCGATCTACTACTACATCCGCGTCGTCAAGATGATGGTCGTCAAAGAGCCCCAGGAAATGTCCGAGGTGGTGCGTCGCTACCCGGTGATTCGCTGGGATCTCATCGGGATGCGCCCGTTGCAAGTGGGGATTATCTTTGCCTTGATTACCACCTCCCTGGCGGGTATTCTCTCGAACCCCTTGTTCAACTTAGCTAACGGCGCAGTGGTTAAAACGCCGCTGCTCCAGTCCTCCTTCGAGTCGGCGATCGTGACCTCGGCCGTCCCCGCCGCCACAGAAATTGCGCCCATGGAGTAAACCGGATGAAACGCAAGGGCTGACGCAATTCGCCTTTGCGCATAATATAGGGTCTGGCATTGCCAGACCCTTTTTCATTGGCTTTGTTTTTTGTCCCCTGTGGCGGTTATGGTGCAACTCACCCCAGAGCAACGCAACGAACTCTATCTACAGGCCGCTGGCCGGGCCGGTGTGCATAAATCATTGCTCGCTGCACTCTATGTTGCGCATCAGCCCATTAACCTAGACGATCGCTCGCTTCTCACAGATGGCGAGACGGGACTGGGCCTCGAGCCGCAGCAATGCCCCACGTTCATTGACCAGGTCAACGCGGCCGCGAATGTGATTCGGGTGCTCGGCGATCGCCTCATTGCCCAGAAATGGCAGGGCAAAGACCTCTGGTTCCCCGCTTGGGATCGCTACAGCGATCGCTTCCTAGCACTGATTGCCGATGGCTTCACCCCTGCTGTCGAAGATACCCAGGTGGGCATCCTCGCCCCCTGTAGCCTGGAGCAACTCAAGCAAGCCTACGCGGCCGATATTGACCAAACCTGGTATCTCCAGCATCCCCAACTCCTCCAAGATCTTTCTGGGCTGGATGGGGCGCTCCTGGCTCTGGTTGAGCACCTGCCGGAGTTTTACTGGGGGTTGGGGCATCAACGTCAGGCTTGCTTAGAGGCCGTGCGAATTTGGCGGCATTTAGATAGCACCGAGACGGCGATCGAATCCCTGGCCCAAGAAACCAATAAATCCCTGCGTCAACTGGCCCAAGAAGACCTGGACATCACCCTCAAGCAGTTTGTCCAGCGGGCCAGCCTGAACTATCAGCAATATTCTTACCAGCGGGAAGCCCTGATTCGCCTGGTGCAATATTGGCGGCAACTCCCTAGCCGGGAAGCCACGCTGCTCTCGGTGCTGCATGATCCCCAGGCCCACGCGAATTTGCCCTTTCTAGATGCTGTGCTACTGCATTTTGTCCAGACCTTGCCCGCTCAATACCAGGGCAAGGGCAGCCAGCGCAATGCCCTCACTGAAGCCTTCCGCATCTGGCGACAACTGGACTCCCGCCCTACTGCCGTTACGGCCCTCGGCATTGATGCCCAGATCCTGAGCAGCGCCGATCCAGAACCCGAAACTCTCCAGACCGTTGCCCAGCAGCTCGATCGTGAATTGCTCCAGTTCCTCGATCGCATTCCCCGCCTCTACCAGGCCAATCACCAGCAACGCGAGGCCCTCGTCCATCTGGTACAACTCTGGCGCGAGTTGCCCACGCGGGAGCAGACCCTCCAGAGCCTGGCTACCGACCACAACCAGATCGCGCAGACCGTCCCCCCCCTTAAGCTAACGGTTTGGCTACCCCAGCGTCCGGCTGCCTGGACAATCGACAATTTAGAGCTAACGGCGACGATTGTGCCCGATGGTCAGTTGATTTGGGCCCAAGCGACTCAATGCGGTGTTTACCTACCGCCTAATCAAACGACGATTGAGGTCATTATTGACGTTGCAACCCGACTAGAGCGAGCCCAACGGCAGGTGGGTTTACCCTTCTTGATCAACCATTGGTACCAACCCACATCTCGCGCCGCCATGGCCCAGAAAGTAGGGGAAGAGCGCCATGCCCTCGGCGATGCTGTGGAATTTAGCTGTCCTGGCCTGACCGCTGATCAGATCTATTGGGCGCTCGACCCCTGGTGGCCCGGGGGCTTGGGTCGAATGGTGCAACACCCCCTCCTTTGCCATGTGGATGCTCGTCCCTACCGTGCTCGGTGGCAGCAGGACACATCTTTGCAGAAATAACGTAGTGTAGAAATAACCCAGTAATCAAGCTGCGAACCGATCGAGGTCACGGGAATTGAGGGCTTGCAATTTGCATCTTTATGGCAAGTCCTCAGGATTAATCCCCAACTCGCGGAGCTTGGCAAAAGCGCGATCGCGTTCAGTTTCTGTTTGCCCAAGTTCTGCTTCAGTCTGGTTGAGCTGGGCTTCAGTCTGGTTGAGCTGGGCTCTCGCTTCATCCCGTTCAGCCCGCGCCTGGTCTCGCTCTTGGGTAACCTCAGTCAATTCTGCAAAGGGTTCTCCATTCGGGTGAAAGATCACCAGCTCATCCGGTAGCTCAAACCGGATGCCCAGCAGCGGCGAAGTCCAGGGCAGATCGAGGGGCACAATCAGCGTAACAGCCTCAGCAGATGTCTCCCGCACATAGCCCCAGAAGTCTTTGCGTTGCGGGTCGTAGTAATAGGATTCCAGAACGCCGTGGTCTTCGTAGAATTTCTGCTTTTGCATCATTTCCCGAGTCGTGTTGCTGGGGGAGAGCACCTCAAAAACCACTTGGGGCGCAATGCCCTCTTCTTCCCACTGCCGATAGCTGCCCCGTCGTCCGGGGGGACGTCCTAAAGCGACCAGGGCATCGGGGGCTTGGCGCGGGGCGGGTTCGTCTGTTGTGACCTGAACCGGATACCAGAGCAGATCCCCGGCAACAAAGGCGTTTTGGTCTTTGAGCAGCCGCCTGAGATTGCCAACAATCAGGGTAATCCAATCAAACTGCTCGGTATTGTCAGCCATGGGCTTGCCATCTGAGTCAGGGTAGGGGTCTGGGCGGAGTTGCGGTTTGCGGGGGGCCTGAACCATAGGTGCATCTCTAACGGTATTCCGAGGGGCTGTCATTGAATCTAGATACTGTGTTGGGGGGCTGTCATCAATTTAGATTTCAAACTCTGATTATGACTGGCTTACAGCCCCTTTTTCTGTTTTTGGGGTCGGGCGCTCTATCACTTGTCTCGTAAGGCTTCTGAGTTTAATTGATGACACACCCTAAAGTCTAAGTTCGGATGGGGACTCGCTTCCCCCTCCCTTGCCTCGACAGCCCTCTCCACTCTAAGCTAGATCGAGGTAGGGGATTGTCGATCTGAACTCGCTTGCCATCCCCAATTCATTCAGAACATCACTAGAGCCATTCTCATGCTTAAGACCATCCTGACTCACCTCAAAGGGGCCCTCCCCGCCCAAACCGTTTCGGCCCACTGCGATGGCCCTTGCGGTGTCTACGATCCGGCTTCTGCCCGTGTGACGGCTGAGGCAGTGCTCTCCATGACCCAAAAGATCCTCGCCCTGGATACCAGTGGTGTCGCCTATCAAAATACCCTGTCTCGCTACATCGCCATCAAAGAAGAGCAGGCCCAAAAGACCAAAGAAGAACTGCTCATCCTCTGGACAGACTACTTCAAGCCCACCCACCTGGAGCAGTTCCCCGACCTCCACGATACCTTCTGGAAAGCCGCCAAACTTTGCTCTGCTTGCAAGGTGGAAGTGAGTGAAACCCATGCGAAGGAGCTGATGACTGCGGTCGAAAAGATCCACGCCATGTTCTGGCAGAGCAAAAGTCGTGATGTGAAGTGGGAATTGGCCAAGCCTGCCTAGTTGATGGTTCCAGCTTTCTGAAATGTCTTAACCATCAATAATCACTGCGATAGAGGTAAGCATGGGCTTACCTCTTTCTTTTGTGCTGCATCCTTGCAGACAGAATGATCCGATGAATTCCCAACCGCTGTTGTCGGTGCTGCCTGCTAGCTTTCGTTCCGCACCACGTAGCCCACGCCCCGCACGGTTTGAATCAAGCGGCTCTCCCCTTCGGCTTCGAGCTTGAGGCGCAGGTAACGCACATAGACCTCAATGATGTTGGAATCGCCCATGAAGTCGTAGCCCCAAACCCGTTCCAGAATTTGGTCACGGGTCATGACTTGGCGGGGGTGGGCCAGCAGATAGTCGAGCAAGTCAAACTCTTTGGCCGTCAGTTCGATGCGCCTTGTGCCACGAAAGACTTCGCGGCTACTCCGATTGAGGCGCAGGTCTTCAAATTGTAGGGTTTCGGTATCCTGCTCCTGGGTGCGGCGGAGGTTAGCGCGGACTCGGGCAAGCAGTTCTTCGACGCTAAACGGCTTGACAATATAGTCATCTGCGCCCGCATCAAGGCCGGTGACGCGATCGCTAACCTCGTCCTTCGCGGTCAGCAGAATAATCGGCGCTTTGTAACCCGTGGTGCGCAGCCGCTGGCAAATCTCGATACCCGACAGACCTGGCAACATCCAATCCAGCAAAATCATATCAGGATTACCTTCTCGGGCTGCCGAGAGGCCCGAGAGCCCGTCATTGGCCACGGTGATGGTGTATCCCTCGTATTCCAGTTCAAGTTTTAAGAGTTGGGCAAGACGATCCTCGTCTTCCACGACCAAAATATGACTTTCCATAAAGCGCGATGCTGTGTCCGACTGGCTAGGGGCTGTCATTACTTGGGCGATTTCTCAGAATGAATATCCCAGTTCATGGTCGGAACGGTGCGTTACGGCTATCGCCTAACAGCACCCTACGTGGTACGAACTTTTCGAGAGATCACCTTAGACTTCAATATATGGAGAACACCCCCTGAATTCATCCTAGCAGTTCACCGGAACCGCAGCGGTCGAGGGGGCAGGTCAGTCATGGGATGGGGGTTTCTGGCCAGTTAAAGGGCGATCGCTACGGGAATAGATTGCATTGGTAAAGGACAGCATAACCGTGACTGTTGTTTCACATTGCCCTCCATCGCTGCCCGCTGCAAGCGCATGAAGGCATGGAGGTCTTCCCGAGCGCAGGAACCGTTATGTAACCCCCGGCGTAAACTGTCCTCGGCTTCAATACTCAAGTAATGGGCGTCTAAGGCTTGGCTGACAAGACGTTGAATGAGGCTAGTCATGGTGGCTGTTACTCCCTAACGAGGGTACCTCTCCATTGTCACGGCAAAATTTAGGGTCGCTGGGAGAAATAACGAGAGCGGCACAATTCTTTAGCTTTTGTGACGTAAGTTTGGGGACAGACTGACAATGGCATGGACTTCCCAGGATCGGGGCGATCGCGGCACAATAGAAGAGAGTGAATAAATGTAAAGATCCTGAAGGAGTATGCGTCCCGCGCTAGAGCTGTCCATGAAAAAACTGCCTGCGAAAGAGCTGCCGATGAAAGAGCCCCTAAACCAGGAAGCACCAATGCAGAACCAAACGGCAACCGATCCGACGAGAAAAGCGCCGACAACACCCATCACTGCACCCCGTTCGGACGCTGCCGTCACTGCGCCACTCCCTACTTACGACGTGGCAATTGTGGGGGGCGGCATTGTCGGCGCGACGCTCGCTTGCAGTTTGCGCGATAGCGGTTTGCGGGTCGCCATCATTGAAGCCCAGCCCCGCGAGCGGGCGTTGCAACGTCCCCGTGCCTACGCACTCTCGTTGCTTTCGAGTCGTATTTTTGCGGGTTTAGGCGCTTGGGAGGCGCTGCGATCGCAGGTTGCTCCCTTTCGCCAGATTCGCCTCTCGGACGCTGATTATCCGGGGATTGTGCAATTTTTGCCAACCGATTTAGACACCGAAGATCTGGGTTATGTGGGTGAGCACGGTGTCATTTGTCGTCACCTCTACGACGCGATCGATACGTCAGAGAATGTCACTTGGTATTGTCCAGCTACCCTAGCCACCGTCACCCATGACGAGAATATTGTGCTCCTCCGCATCCAGCAAGACGGTCAGGAACAGGTGCTGCGATCGCGCCTGGTCGTTGGCGCAGACGGCCCCAACTCCCCCCTCCGCCGACGGGCTGAAATCCCCACCAGCGGCTGGAAATATTGGCAGTCCTGCGTCACCTTCACGATTCACCACCAGCACCCCAGCAACGAGACCGCGTTTGAACGCTTCTGGTACGGTGGGCCGATGGGTGTGTTGCCCTTGCCGGGGAACCGTTGCCAGATTGTCTGGACTGCCCCCCATGCCGAGGCGCAAGACCTGCAAGCTCTGTCTGAGACTGAGTTTCTGGGGCGGCTCAACGAACGACTAGGCGGTCTGCTACCCGAGATTGAGCTGGTCAGCGATCGCTTCCTCTTCCCGGTGCAACTGATGCAGAGCGATCGCTACAGCCAGAATCGTCTCGTTTTGGTGGGCGATGCGGCCCATTGTTGCCATCCGGTGGGTGGCCAGGGCTTGAACCTAGGTATCCGCGATGCGGCCGCCCTAGCCGAGGTGCTCCAGCAGGCTCATCAACAAGGCGAAGATATCGGTTCCACCCCAGTGCTGCGACGCTACGAGCGTTGGCGCAAACCGGAAAATTGGCTCATTCTCGGCTTTACTGATCTGCTCGATCGCCTCTTTTCGAGTCGTTGGTTGCCCCTTATTGCGCTGCGTCGTCTGGGGCTGTGGGGCTTGGCGAATCTTGCCCCCCTCAAGACGGTGGCGCTGCGGTTGATGACCGGCCTGTTGGGGCGGCGGCCGAATTTGGCTCAGTCTTGAAACCTGGTTTGATGGTGCTGTCGCAACAAAGAAGTGGGGCGATCGAGCGTTATCAGGTGATGGAACTTCTGCCAATTCCGATTAAGTTAGAACAGAATGGTTTATTTTCCTGTTTCAATTGAACCAATCAAAATAAGCCAGTAATCACAGGCTATTAATCGCAATTTTTTAATGCAAAAACGATAAAATTGCCAATTAATTCTGAAGCATACCAGCCATTAATAAAACACAATTATAGCCCTTTGCGAAAATATGAGAACACAACCTCCCCCTTTTTAAGGGGGATTGAGGGGGATCCATGTACCTCGCTTTTATTTAACCCGCTATAAAGGTCATTATTTTCAGAATCAAATTTAGAATTGGACAATCATCACTAAGCAATTCCTAAGCAATATTGTTGTCCGGACAATGCTGAAATCCTATCTTCACCAAACCGTTACAATAGTTCAAAGGCTTTAATGAAGGCTCTGTAATCATGACCCTGCGACCCCCCGTCGAATTTCAAGACGAATTTGAAGTAATTGTCATTGGCGCTGGCCATTCCGGCTGTGAAGCGGCGCTCGCGGCCGCACGGTTGGGCTGTCGTACCCTCATGCTGACCTTGAACCTCGATCGCATCGCCTGGCAACCTTGTAACCCGGCGGTGGGTGGCCCGGCCAAGTCTCAGTTGACCCACGAAGTGGATGCCTTGGGCGGCGAAATTGGCAAAATGGCCGATCGCACCTATCTACAAAAGCGGGTGCTAAACGCCTCCCGCGGTCCCGCAGTCTGGGCGCTGCGAGCCCAAACCGACAAGCGCGAATATGCGCGGGTGATGCGAGATATTGTCGAGAATCAGGAGAATTTGACAATTCGGGAGGGCATGGCGACCGATCTCATCCTGGGGGCCAACGATGAGGTGCTGGGGGTCGCAACCTATTTTGGGGCTTGTTTTGCGGCGCGGGCGGTGGTGTTGACCACGGGCACGTTTTTGGGCGGCAAGATCTGGATTGGTGCGAAATCTATGCCCGCCGGACGCGCAGGCGAATTTGCTGCCGTGGGACTAACCGAAACCCTCAATTCCCTCGGCTTTGAAACCGATCGCCTCAAGACTGGAACCCCCGCACGGGTCGATCGCCGCACCGTGGACTTTAGTGTGATGGAGCCCCAGCCCCCCGATGATGAGGTGCGCTGGTTTAGCTTCGACCCCGAGGTGTGGGTTGAGCGCGAGCAAATGCCCTGCCATCTGACCCGCACGACAGCCAAAACCCACCAGATCATTCAAGAGAATCTCCACCTTTCCCCCATTTACGGCGGCTTTATCGACTCCAAAGGGCCCCGCTATTGCCCCAGCATTGAGGACAAGATTGTCCGTTTTGCCGACAAGGAATCCCACCAGATTTTCATCGAGCCCGAAGGTCGGGACATCCCCGAACTCTATATTCAGGGCTTCTCCACCGGGCTACCGGAGAATATTCAACTCCAGATGCTGCGCAGCTTGCCGGGCCTAGAAAACTGCACGATGCTCCGCCCCGCCTACGCCGTGGAATACGACTATTTGCCCGCGACCCAATGCTACCCAACCCTGATGACCAAAAAGATTGAGGGACTGTTTTCGGCTGGGCAGATCAACGGCACGACGGGCTACGAAGAGGCGGCGGCGCAGGGTTTCGTCGCAGGTGTGAATGCGGCGCGACTGGTTCGCGGCCAGGAACTGCTCATCTTCCCTCGTGAGCAGAGCTATATTGGCACGCTCATTGATGATCTTTGCACTAAGGAACTACGCGAGCCCTACCGGATGCTCACCTCCCGCTCGGAATATCGGCTGCTACTGCGCTCCGACAATGCCGATGCGCGGCTGACGCCATTGGGTCGAGAGATTGGCTTGATTGGCGATCGCCGCTGGCACCTCTTCCAAACCAAATACGCCAACATCGCCGCCGAGCAGGAGCGGTTGCACACGACACGGGTTAAAGAGCATGAGCCTGTGGGTCAGCAGATCATGGCGGATACGCAGCAGAAGATCAAAAGTGCGGTGACGCTGGCGGATCTACTGCGTCGCCCGAAGTTCCATTACGTGGATTTGGAGCGTTATGGTTTGGGGAATTCGGACTTGGCAAAGGAAGAGAAAGCCAGCGCCGAGATTGAGATTAAATATTCCGGTTATATCCAGCGTCAGCAGAATCAGATCGATGCTGCCGCCCGGAATGCGGGGCGTAAATTGCCGCCGGATTTGGACTATATGGCGATCGCCACCCTCTCAATGGAGTCGCGCGAAAAGCTCACCAAGGTGCAACCTCTGACCATTGGCCAAGCAGCGCGAATTGGCGGCGTCAACCCGGCTGATATCAATGCGCTGTTGGTGTATTTGGAGTTGCAAAGTCGAGAACGAGTTCTGACCCAGTAAGCAAATTTGTAGGGTGTGTATAGCCTTTCAGGCATGGCTTCGCTAGAGCGGAGCGTAACGCACCAAGACAAGGCTGATCTTCGGTGCGTTACGCTCCATTTCATTTCGCTAACACACCCTACGTCTACTAAAGCTTTGCTTGATAAACAGCGTCATGTGGATCCAAAAAATTATTGGTCTGGCTGGTGCGATAGCACTTTTGATTGGGCTAAGTCAGTTTTATGACTTTGCTGGAAACACAGAAACCGATCAACTTTCTAGTGGATTAGTCTTTGTCTCCGTAGTTGGACTCATTGGAAGTTTATTTGATCTGGTTTTCCCGAGAGACGAGTCGCCCCATGGAACACAAGCACTTATTTATCATCTAGGATTCATGATTCCAACTTGGCTATGTGTTTTTGTTTTGGGAAATTTGGGTATGAGTGATATTTTCGAGAACCCAATCTTTATATTTGAATTCAAGAAAGTTAACTATTTTGAATTTCAAACAGTATGGATGATCATTCTGGCGAAGATTTTTTACGATTATCTTTGGTTGCTTAAGCTCGGTGGTGCAGAGTGCCTTGTAGCGATTGAGCGCAGAAAGAACACGATGGAGGCTTGGCGAAGCACTCCTCACAAGATGGTTGCCAACTATTCGAGAAACCTATTGCTTCTTTCTGGATGGATATTTTGCCTGTTTCTGTTCTTTGAATACCAGGATACTGTACTGAGATATCTGATCGAATCTGGAATTCTGTAGAGGTCACACTTGAACTCCACCAAAATACACTAAAAGCCACCTAATTCAATGAGTAATCTAACCATGCCTTCTCCCGCCGATAAATACATCAACCCGTTCACCGACTACGGTTTCAAGAAACTCTTCGGTGAAGAACCCAATAAAGACCTGCTGCTCGATTTTTTAAATGAACTACTCAAAGACGAGCAAGGTCAGATTACCACGATTAACTACATCAAGAATGAGCAGCTTGGCGCTTCAGAGTTAGACCGGAGAGCTGTTTTCGACTTGTACTGCGAAAATGAAGCGGGGGAGAAGTTTATTGTCGAGCTTCAGAAAAGTAAACAAAACTTTTTCAAGGATCGCACGGTCTACTACTCCACCTTCCCAATTCGGGAGCAAGCCAAGAAGAATAAATGGAATTACCAACTCAATGCTGTTTACCTGATTGCGATTTTGGATTTTGTCTTTGATGAAGACAAAGAAAATCCGGAGAAGTATCGCTATGATGTGCAGCTCACTGACGTTGATACCTGCAAAGTCTTTTACGACAAACTGACCTTCATCTACTTGGAAATGCCCAAGTTCACCAAGACGATCGCCCAACTCGAAAACCGCTTTGAGAAATGGCTCTACGTGTTGCGCAATCTCCCTGAAATTCAGGAAATTCCTGAATCGCTACAGGAGCAAGTGTTTACCAAATTATTTGAGACGGCTGAAATTGCCCAGTTCAACCGTGAGGAACTCAGTTCTTACGAAAACAGCTTGAAGTATTATCGTGACCTACAAAATTCGATCGACACGGCACGGGATGAGGGTAAAACTGAAGGGATTGAAGTGGGGCGCCAGGAAGGGATTGAAATGGGACGCCAGGAAGGGATTGAAATGGGGCGTCAGGAAGGGATGACGGCGGGCGCGAAAGCGATCGCGCGATCGCTTCTTCAGGAAGGAGTCAATGAAAACGTGATTCGCAAGACAACTGGGCTAACTGCCGAGCAGTTAACTCAACTGAAGTCTGAGCTGTAATGGGGTGGGCCAGACTCACCGAATTAGGGTTTTGGAGCTTTCCGCTGATCCACCTATCCCCATCTGGGGCGGCCCTAGGACGCATCTTGCTCAGATTCCACCGCTGGTTCATCCGACTCATTTTCGGATTCTGTCGGGGGCTCACGTTCTGACTCCACCGCTTCAGGCGACTCCGGTGCGGTCGGCTCTGGTGCGGGCGCAGGGATGATCAACGGGGGCAAAGGATCATCGAGTGCAGAGGGGTCTTGGGGTTCGAGCGGTGGATTAATATCACTGGCACGGGGCAAGCCACAGGCCGTTAACAGGCCCATCAAGCCCAGCAGCATGAACCATTTTCGAGAGTGTTGCATGGGTCAAACCTCGCATGAGGCAGTAAGAGAGTCACGTTCTATAGATAAACGACCCAAGGTAAAAAACGCGTAAAGGTTGGCCCAATATTCACTCTGTCTTACGCCTATTCCGACAGGCGTGGCACAATAGAAAGCCCCTAACCTAACGCCGTTCAGTTTCATCGTCATGGCTAAAGATCAAGCAGGTGGTTCTAAACTCATCACCGATAACCGCAAAGCTCGCTTCCGTTACGAAATCACGGAAACCTTTGAGGCTGGGCTGGTGCTGGTGGGCACAGAGGTGAAGTCGATCCGGGCCGGTCGGGTCAACATGGGGGATGGCTTTGGTCAAATCCGTAGCGGCGAAGCCTGGTTGCACAACGTGCATATTTCCCCTTACCAAGCCAGCGGTGAATATTTCAACCATGAGCCCCGTCGGGTGCGGAAGTTGCTCCTGCACAAGAAAGAAATTAACAAACTCATCGGTAAGCTCGAAGAGAAAGGCCTGACCCTCGTGCCGCTGAAGATGTATTTCAAGCGGGGTATGGTGAAGGTTCAGCTTGGGCTGGGTAAGGGGAAAAAGCTCCATGACAAGCGGGAAACGGTCAAGCGTCGGCAAGATCAACGGGATATGCAACGGGCGCTGAAGCGCTCTTGAGGGGGTTGGGTTCAGCGATCGCACCTTTAGGGGGCGCGTATGATCAAGAGAGCCTCTAACCACACCCACCATGCAAGTTTCTGTCCTTTCAACCGTCTCCCTGAGCTGTTTAGCGGCGCTTGCCTTACTGCTGCCATCGAGTTCAACCCCTGCGACGGCCCAAGCTCTCCTCGAGCTGGACTGTGAGAATCCCCAGACGCAGATGGCGATGAATATGTGTGAGCAACGACGCTGGCAAGCGAGCGATCGCACCCTCAACCAAACCTATCAAGCTCTCCGCGTTGATTTACCCAGCGAGGCGCGGCGATCGTTGCTCATCGCACAGATGATGTGGCTTGGGTTTCGGGATGCCGAATGCAAACTCGATAGCAGCTATGCAGAGGGGGGCTCAATGCAGCCGATGCTCTACAGCGGTTGCGCGGCCAGCCTCACAGATCAGCGCCAGCGCGATCTTGCCACCTATCAGCAGAGTCGGTTGCCCTACGGCAGCGATCGTGACTACGCAACGGTCGATCGCGTCCTTAACCATGTTTATCAAGCCCTGCAAGACTCGATTAGCGAACATCGTCAGGACGAACTCGTGGCGGCAGAGCTGGCCTGGATTGACTACCGAGATGCGGTCTGTGCCTTTGAGCAACACCAGGCGCAAGCCAACTGGGTGGAGACCGCCAATGCCAATGCTGATGCGGCTCACGCTTTAGAACAATGCCAGATCCGCTTGACAGAGCAGCGGGTTGAACAGCTCTTGAGCTATCTGCTGGACGCTTATCGGTCTTAAGTGGGCTGGCAAATCATTAATATGGGCATTGTCTGAGAGTATTCCCAGGAAAAAAATATTCCAGAAATGAGCTGTTTGGGTG
>JBMYQW010000038.1:0-19019 GCA_049601735.1 Spirulinaceae cyanobacterium | reverse complement strand
TGGGAGGAGTACCCGCAGGGGGAGGTGGGTCAACCCACTCGAACTCCCACCAGGGGCTGAATCCAGCGTTAAGTTTACGCTGATGGGCTGAATGCACCCACTCCATTGAGCGCGATCGCTACTCCCGCCAGGCTGCTGAGATCGCTGGATGACAGATGCTAGAACAGGCGATCTTGATCAATAAAGCATCCTGGATCGACATTAGCCGCTGAACCTGTCATCTCGTCTTCAACGAACGGAACAGTGGCAAAGCAGCCTAGCCCTTGGCTCTCTAGCAATGTTTGCCATTGCTGCGGCTCGGCTTGACGCAAGTAGCGCGTGAACTGGGCAGCTTCATGCCAAAACCCCTGATCAGCGTAGTCCTGAGCAGCTTTCGCTAACGCTTCGGGCGAGAGTTTTTGGGGATCGGGGATTACGGCTGCATCATTACAGCCTTGACGACAATCAATCCAGCCTTCGATAGAGCCTAGGGTTGGTGATGCACAGTTGACATTAATTTCCCAACGGTAGACTTTACCGGATTCGAGCGAGATGTCTTGGAGCGGATAAGAGACCAGCCGCGGCCCGGCCAGGGACGCTTCGGAGATGGGCATCGTTGCCACGAACTCTTGGTCAAAGTTCTCTGAGCCGATCTCTGGATGTTCCTCGACGATCAATTCAATCTCAATTTCAGACGTATCTTGGAGATTGCCGTTGTTATCTTCCAACGGATGGATCTGGGGCAGATAGAACGTAAGACTCGGCTGGGGTGCCAAGCTGGTAATGACGTTGCTAACCGGTGCGAGTACAGTGATGGTTGTGAGTCGTTTAGCTGAAAAATCCCGATTTTCATGGGCCCAGATGCAGGATGGTGGGCGCCGGGGTGCACCACTGGCTGTCCGGGGGGGTGCGCCGCTAGAGGGAGTGGAGCTAGGAAAGCCCACTGCCTGGGCGGGCAAGGGGGCGATCGCCCCCAACCCAAAGCCCAATGTGCTTAAAACTAAAAGACCCGCTCGGAAGGAGCGGCGCAATGTCCAATTTCGAGAAAAACCCATAACTGTTATCAAGCGTTTATCCAATGCGTGAGTTGTCGTGCGTGAGTTGTCGGTGGAGCGGAAGCAAGGATGTTTTAGGGCGTGTCATCAATTAATTAACCTCAGAAACCTTATGGTATAAGGGATGGAGCGCCCGACTTCAAGAACAGGAAAAGGGAGTGTAAGCCAGTCACAGTCAGAGTTTGAAGGTTGTAATGATGATAGTCCCTAGCTTCCAGGATAACGATTTCTCTAGGGCGATGGTTGGATCACCTGTGCAGATCCACGCAATCGTGCAGACTCAGCGTTTGCATCTTGTACCGCTTCATCCTAGTCGTTAACCCTTCACCTGGTATTTTGCCTCACTGGTTTCTGGGTAGGTTCCAGAATTCGTTATGGTTTAGGGACGAAAGTTGGGCAGATAAGGTTGCCCCTCTCCGCCAAATGGCGCAAAGCAGCAATGCCCCTCTCTCCCCCGAATCTCCTGCTCGTTACGTTCGCTGCTCTGCGCGGCAACCCTGTGCGATCGCTCCTGACCCTGGTGGGCGTTTTTATGGGCGTGCTCGCGGTTAATGGCACGTTGCAAGCCCAAAATGTTAGCCAGCGCATCATTGAGCGGCAACTGGCTAGCCAAGAAGCGCCGCAACTGATGAGCTGGCCCGGAAATCTGACGGAGGCCGATCGGCAACGCTTTAGCCAAGAACTCGGCAACATTGCGGTCAGTAGTGGGATGAGTTGGGGCTATTGGGGACAGATCAGCTATGGGGAGCAGGAGATGTTTTTGTATGTGGAATTTGTCTCTCAGGAGTATTTAAGAACCAAAGGAATTCGATTACTGCAAGGTCGTTTTTTAAACGCGGATGACTTTCGTCAATTTCGGGCAGTGGGGGTCATTGACCAGACCGTGGCCGAGCAGCTCTTTGCACCGGAGAACCCCTTGGGCAAACAACTGACGGTAGAAGGAGACACCTACACCATCATTGGTGTGATGGAAGCCCGGCCGGTGAGACGGGAGGGCCAGGTTTGGTCAACCATGGTTGTGCCCCTGGCCCTCTACCAAGCCCAGATCGGTCGCCGCGAGATGAGCGGCTTTAGCTTGCAACCCAGCGATTGGCGGCAGTTGGCGGAGCAACAGGCTCAGTTGGAGCAATTGCTCCAAGCCCGCTTTCCTGAGCAGGACATTTGGGTTGTTAACAATGCCGAGGCGATCGCCGAGCAGCGCGAAATTCTCATATTGGTGTCGCGGGGCTTGTTGGGTTTAGGCATGGTGGCACTACTGATTTCCGGGGTGGGGATTGCCAATATCACTTTTGCCTCAGTGCTGGAGCGAACCCCGGAAATTGGCTTGCGGCGGGCGATCGGTGCGACGCCGGGGGATATTCTGGCGCAGTTTTTGCTCGAAGCGGTGGTGTTGAGCACCTTGGGTGGTATTGCCGCGATCGCCGTTGTAGAGGGGGCGACTCGCTTGGTCGTGGCTCAGTTTGAGCTGCCCTACCAGTTTCAAGTTTCGACCGTGAGTTGGAGTTTAGGAGCGGCCATTGTCGTGGGAGCGGGTTCGAGCCTCTTGCCCGCCCAACGGGCCAGTCGCATTGAACCGATGTCTGCTTTGCGTAATGAATGATGAACCGGGTCGTAAATTGTGATCGTCAATTGATGTAATTTGTCATGCATTTGAGGTAATTTGTAGGAAATCACGCCGTAACGAGTAACCTGTCATGACTCCCTTGCATCTCCTGATCACTCGGTTTCCCCAGATTCGTAGCTTGGGATGGGCGATCGCGGGTACGGTCATTCCCTTCTCGGTGTTTGTCTTAACCACCACCGCCTCCGATCGCCCCCGCTCTCCACGTCCTTCCCTTTCTAGTCCAGCGTCTCAGTCCACCCCGAGCGCAGCGTCTTCTCAAACTGCTGCGCCTGCACCACCGCCCCGATCCCCCCTCAGCCGGCTCAAGGACGGACTCCTCGACACCGTGAGTCAGGTTGCCACGGCTGGCGTCAACAGGACAGCCATCGAGTCCGATGCGCCAAACGCTTCTGAATCCAGTGATACCGCCTTCGTCAATCCGTTTGGGCTGTTGCTGAATGCCTCCCCTCATCCTCCCGCAGCGGCTGAATCTGCCCCATCGACTGCATCCGCTCCATCCCCAGCCCATGACCCCGCAGGAACCCTGCCCAGCATTGGCCAAACGGCCAGCCCAGCAACCGTAACGCCCGGTGTGCCCCTCACCCTCGAAGAGGCGATCGCCCTGACCGTGATGCACAACACAACGGTTAAAAATGCTTATCTCAATCGCATTGTCGATCGCGCCGAACTGCGGGCTGCTCGGACGGATCTCGATCCCAAGCTCACGCCAATTCTCACCACTGGGCTTGAAGACGATGAAACCCTCAGCGCAGGCAGTCGCCACGAAACGAACTTGGGTGCCCAAGTTGCTTGGTTTGCGCCCACGGGCGGGACTTTAAGACTAGACTGGCGCACTGACCTGAATTCGTTTGAGCCGACGGGCGATCGCCGCGTTGGAATTACCTACATTCAGCCCCTACTGCGCTACGGCGAGAGTACAGCAGCCCGGATTGCCCATCGCCGCGCCCTAATTGAAGAAGATATCAATTTACTCGAACTGCGCAGTACCCTCACGGACGAAATCACAACCACAATTACAACCTATCGCGACTTGCTCCTGGCCCAAGGACGAGTCCATCTCACCCAAGTTTCCCTGGAGGATGCCTGGGCCCAACTACAGCGTCAGCAAGCCTTTGTGGATGCTGGCCGCCTGGCCCGCTACGAACTCTTGAGGGTTGAGCAAAACGTGGCCGAGTTCCAGAGCCAATTGCTTGAAGCCCAAAATGCGGTTCAGTCTGCTCAATTGGCTCTCATGAATCAGGTGGGGAGCGATCGCAACCTTAATGTGGTCGCTGTTCTGGAAGAGACGAGCTTTGATGCCACCACCCTTGCCCTCGACCCAGCCCTAATTGAGCAGACCAGCTTTGCCCAGCGTCCCGATTACCTCAGCCAACTGCTGACGCTGAAGCTGGCAGAAATTGCCAAGGGGGAAGCCGCCAATGATCGTCGCTGGAACCTTGACCTTAGAACTGCATATAACCGGGTCGCTCAGGCAGACCCCGACTGGTCAGCCACCCTGACCCTGACACGGGAGTTGGGCGATCGTCACAACATCAGAGCCGCCTTAAAACGAGCCGAAGTGGCGCTGGCGCAGCAGCAGAACAACCTTGCTCAAGCCGCAGCCGATATCCGGGTTGAAGTGAGCGATCGAATTCGGGCGGTGCGCCTCCAACTCGAGCGGCTAGAGTTGGCCAAAGAGCAGGTGTACCTAGTCGAGCGGGAACTCGAAGCCCAGGAAGCCTTACAAGCAACCGATCAAGGTAATAGTTTTGAGTTGCAAGACATTCAGCTTCAACTGCTCGCAGCCCGTGACCAGGAACTGACCCAGCGAATTGCCTATCTCAATGCCCTAACCCGACTCGAAGCCGTTCAGGGGATTACGCTGCAACGTTGGGGCATTCGCCTCGACCCGGAACGTTAAAAATTCAACCGCAGCGATCGCAGCGATCGCCCTTGACCGTCACTTCATAACTCTGCGCCGCCAAACGCTCCGGCAATGCCGAGAGGTCAATGTGACCGAGCAGTTGCCAGTCAATATCCACGATCGCGCCACAACCCTCACAGACAAAGTGATGATGGGGCTCGACATTAGCGTCATAACGGGTGAGCCCTTCTTCTAAGAGGACTTCGCGCACCAGACCCACTTGGCGTAAGACGGTCAAAGCCGTATAAACGCTGGCTTTAGAGGCGATCGGCAACTCCGCATTCACCGCTGCTAAGATCTGTTCAACGGTTGGATGATCTTGACGCTCCAGCAGATTGGCATAGACCGCATAGCGTTGAGGGGTAATCCTCAAGCCTTGGGCCTTCATGCGATCGCGGATCTCTGGACTCGTCATCGTTGCAAAATTTCCAGTTCTATGTCCATAGACTATTCATTCTAGCGCGATCGCTTGTGAGACTCAATATCAATGCAGATTTGATATTGATCGAGATTCATTCTGAGATAGCACCGTCTTAGATAGCACCGTGCTCCCGCAACAACCGCACAATCTCATCGTCTTCACCCCGGCGGAGGGCATAGTCGAGGGCAGTCCGGTTCCATTGATCGCGCACGGTGATATCGGCATCATGGGCCAGCAGCAAGCGGGTTAGCGCAACATGACCCTTAAACGAGCTGAGAATAATCGGCGTTACGCCCTCGCCATCGATCCAGTTCACATCCGCGCCATGGTTAATGAGGAGGCGAGCGATCGCCAAATGTCCATCCCGCGCTGCATAGGTCAGCGCCGTGTTGGTGTGAACCACGGTGTTGGGGTCAACGCCCTGAGCCAGCAATCGTTGAACCTGCTCTCGGTGATTTGCTTTCGTGGCTTCGATCAGCGCCACACCCAGGGAATCTGGGGCGGGTGTCGGTGTCGCCGCTGGCTCGGGGGCAGGGTTGGGCTGGATGGGTTCTGAGGTTAACGCTGTACAGCCGAGCAGCATCAGGCTCATCATCAAGGACAAAAATACATCCAGATTATGGACGTTTCGGGGAGCGCGATCGCGGCTCATGATGCTCGTTTTATCCTCCGCTCCATCTATCCCAGCCCTAGAACTGTCCCAAGATCCGGAACATCTCCCGGGCAATTGACTCGATAATACAGAGAACTGAACGGTTCTTGCTGCAACCCTCATTATTGGTCTCTTCAATCAATTCCTATGCTAAATCGCATCCCCTCTCCCTTGGCGCTGACCCTCTCCGCCCTCACCTTGGGAAGCCTAAGCTGGGCGACCCCACCCGTCCAGGCCGCTGAAGAAGTCGTGATTACCTACGGCTTCTTGCAGCAGTCGATCCCTGTAGATGATCTAGCAGACTTCGCCGAAACGGGAGAGCAATCTTTTACGATTGGTCTATTGGTCGGTGCGAGCGGTCAAGACCCCGATACCATCCGCGATGTGCTCAACCGGGAAGTTCCCCTCAAGCATACGCTGGCCAGTCGAGTGCTCAATACACCTCCCGGAGAAGCCGCTTTGCGCCAAGTCGGAACCGTCGTGCATCACAATGCCGAAGAGGGACGAGAGGAGTCGCTGCGGGCGGCGATCGTCGCCTCAGCAGAGGATGATGACAAAGTGACCCTGATCGAAGTGTTGCAGAACTACCCCACTGATTCCATGTATGTGGATGGTGAGCAACTGATGAGCTTGGTGGGCAAGATGAAGCCTCTACTTGATCAGATCGGCACGATCCAGGATGTCTTGGATATTTTGGGCGATTTGTAATTTTAAGACGCCTCAGCCCACACTTCCGTACGCGTCAGGCGGATTTGGGCCAGCATAAAGACCGCTGGAATAATGCGGCCATAGTTGGTGGCGATCGCCCGCCAGCCTAAATCCACCGCCAAGCTCGTCCAGAGTAATGGCCCGAGCACCGCAAACACCGTGCGCACCGCCCCCTGACGCGCGGCGGCAACGGCCAAACCGCGCCGGGCTGAGTAGAGGGCAACCTGCTTCTGAAGATGGGTGGCGGCGATTGCCCCGCCCCCGGTCATCGCCGCCTTGGCCGCCTGATACCCCGCGAGGTGGAGCGTGAACTGCTGGGCAATTTGTCGCAGCACCAGCGATCGCACCACGGTCGTTAGAGCCAAAACACCGCTGCCCTTGAGCATGAACGGCACAGGGTTATGGAGCAGAGCGCCCGGTAGGGGTTTGGCAAAGTTAGAACGCCGCAAGGCCCGTTGGATGCGCTGCGTCAGAGACCGCTGCTCGGCTTGGGGGAGCTGGTGCCAAGCACGACCCATGAGGTTCAAGAAAATCTCGGCTTCGAGTTCGGCAACTGCCATCTCGGGGTGGTGAGGGAGTTTTAAGAAGCGACAAATCCGCAGCAGCACCGCTGGATAACTCAGGGCTTGGCTACGGCCGCGCAACACCGTAAACCCATCAGCGGCCAAAAAACGAAACCGCTGCTCAATGAGGTCGAGCTGGGTGGTGCGATCGCACCCCTGCACCAGGGTCTCCTGTTGCCCCTGCAGATAGTCCAGCGGGTTCCAGCGCCGACAGAAGAGAATATGTGTCAACTGTTGGCGTTCGTCGTCGGTGGCGAGTTCGAGGGCGTCCCGGAGTTCATTGACCATGGGCATTGGTATGAGTAACGTTCTCTATTTTAGCCAATGGGGGAAGGCAGAAGAAGGAAGAGGTAGGGTGGGCGTTGCCAGCCTTACACGATGTCCTAAACTGGTTTCCCTTGCTATAAATAACCCTTCTCAAGATTACCTTCAGCATCACTAACGCGCGATCGCGCATCCCAACGCCGCCGAACCCAAGATGCTGCTCAATATCGCTAGAACCATTGGGCGACCATCCCAGAACTCCGCTTGGTTAAAAATTTGAATCTGCGATCGCGCCGCCAGAATCATCACCCCATAAGCCATACCCACCAGCCACCAGCTCCCCCCCGGAATCGTTCGGTTCAGTTGTTTGACCCCATTCCATAAGGGTTGGCGGCGATGGCGCATGGCATCCCGCGCCGCGAGAAAGGCGAGGGTTGACCAGAAGGCAATGCCGATCAGCAAAATGACGGTAGCGGTGTTCATGGCAAAACGGTTTTCGCAGGGGAACGGAGGGTTGGAGCGGATGGGGTATCACTTGTCCCGCAATGCGTCTGGGGTTAAGGGATGACTCATACCACTGAGCAGTCAATCCACCGCAATTTCTAAGCGTCGATTGCGTTGGGCTTGGGCTGGGTCGGCAGATTCAATTAACGGTCTTGTTTCACCATAGCCCACTGCCAGCCAGCGGTAGCGCCCCCGCAGGGAACTGGCTAAATATTGCTCCACCGCTTGGGCCATCTGAAACGATTGTTCCCGATTGGCTTCGGGCGAATTGCCAATATCCATGTGACCGGCAATCCGGATGGTCGCGCCTTCATGCTGCTGGAGATCGGCCACAACCGCATCGAGAATCAGCGCCCCATTGCGGGAGAGCTGACGATCGCCCTCAAACAGTAAATCCGCTGGCAGCGTGACCTTGAGCTTCTTGCCCGGCAGCGGTGAGGTGGGCAAGACGGATTGGGCCATGGCGGGGGCATCGGTCGCTGCCTGGGCCAGGCGGGCTAAACGGGCTTCGAGCACATCTTGAGAGGGAGAGAGCCCGAATTGACTTTCTAGAATTGTGGCGCGATCGCGCAATGCGGTCGCTTGCTGTTGGAGTTGGGTCACTTCCTCCGCCAAGGTCGGAGCATCCCGACGCCTTGCGCCCGTACTCCAAGGCAAATTCTGCCAAGATTCTTGCACCTGTACCAGTAAAGGTTTCTGCATGGGTGCGGTGGGACGGTTCTGATTCACCGCAACCAGGAGCCCTAAGCCGCCGGTCAGGCTAGCGCCGAGGGTCAGAAAGCCCAGCCGCAAGAGCCAACCAAACAGACCAACCTGGCGGTAGGTCGATGCTTGGGGTTCGGGAGCTTGATTCACCATGACATCATCATTATCCATTCATATCCCCACACTTTATCCCAGTTCATCACGTCTGCGAAAAGGGCTGTTTATGGGTAATACCGAATCTAAATTTTATCGGCAGCGTTACTCTAGCCCAAACGTATCGCGGACAAAATACAGCGGCCGGCCCTTTACCTCCTCATAGACACGCCCCAAATATTCGCCAATGACGCCCAAGGTAATCAGTTGCACCCCGCCAAAAAACAAGATCGCCACCATCAGCGAAGCGTAGCCCTGCACATCCGTGCCAAAAACCAACGTGCGGCCAATCAAGAGCAGGGCGTAGAGCAGTGCCAAAAACGAAATGGTCGTCCCCACATAGAGCCACACCTTGAGGGGCACGGTGGAGAAGGAGGTGATGCCATCGAGGGCAAAGTTCCAGAGCCGCCAATAGTTCCAGGTGCTCTGGCCCGCCCAGCGGGGGTCGCGATCGAAAAAAATCGCCGTTTGGCGGTAGCCCACCCAAGTGAACATCCCTTTCATAAACCGGGTGCGCTCGGGCATTTGTTTGAGGGCATCCACCACCCGGCGATCCATGAGGCGAAAGTCACCGGTGTTGGCGGGAATATTCACCGGGCTCAGGCGGGTGATCGTGTTGTAAAACGCCTGGGCAGTGAAGCGTTTAAACCAGGTTTCACCCCGGCGCGATCGCCGCGTGGCATAGACCACATCATGCCCCGCTCGCCATTGCGCCACCAACTGCTCAATCAGCTCCGGGGGGTCTTGCAAGTCCGCATCAATGGGAATCACGGCCCTGCCCCGCGCGTGGTCGATCCCGGCACTGAGGGCAATTTCTTTGCCAAAGTTGCGGGAGAGGTTAATGACCTTGATGGCCGGATTCTTGAGGTGATGCAGCACCAGTTCTTCGAGGGAGTCATCCTGGCTGCCATCATTGACACAAACAATTTCGTAAGACAGTTGCAACTGAACGAGGATTTGCTCTAGACGAGCGAAGAGCGGCTGCAAATTGCCTTGCTCGTTGTAAATCGGAATCACAATGGAAAGGGTGACAGCCATGGCAAGGGAGCGGCTTAGGATTGGGGAGCTGGCTGTTGCACGGGAAGGACAATGCGGAAGGTACTGCCCTGCTCAGGACTCGAATCACACAATAGCTGACCCTGGTGTTTCTCGACAATGATCTGGTGACTAATCGCCAGGCCTAAGCCCGTGCCTTTGCCGACGGGTTTGGTGGTAAAAAATGGCTCAAACAACTGGGACTGAACTGAGGTGGGGATGCCGGGGCCGTTGTCTTGGATCGTGATGATTGCCTGGTGCTGCACCAGCCCGGTGGTCAGGGTGATCGTGCTGGGTGCTGCCTCAATTTCCGCATAGGTGCGATCGCGATCGCGCTCATCGAGGGCATCAATAGCGTTACTGAGTAGATTCATCAAGACCTGGTTGAGCTGGCCCGCGTAGCATTCTACGGTGGGCAGCTCACCATATTGCTTAATAATTTGAACTCCGGGGGATTCGGCGCGGGGTTTGAGGCGGTTTTGCAAGATCATCAGGGTGCTTTCTAGGCCCTCATGCAAATCCACAGGTTTCATTTGGGCTTCATCCCGACGGGAGAAATGGCGCAGGGAGGCGACAATTTCCTTGATGCGATCCGCACCCACTTGCATCGAGGTAAAAATTTGCGGCAGGTCTTCGACCAAAAATTCCAGATCGATCGCCTCTGCTTCATCGACAATATCCGCATGAGGACAGGGATAATGCTTTTGATAAAGCTGAACCAGTCCCATCAGATCATGGACAGAGTCGTTGGCATGGCTGAGGTTGCCGTAGATAAAGTTCACCGGGTTATTGATCTCATGGGCAATACCGGCCACCATTTGACCCAGACTGGAGAGCTTTTCCGTTTGTACCAGTTGGGCTTGGGTGCGCTGGAGTTCTTGAACCGTTTGTTGGAGCGCGGTGGCCGGGTCGCGCAACTCGGTTTCGTGGGTCTTCGCGGCGCTAATATCTTGCAAGACACCAATGAGATAGCGCGTGCGACCGTGGCGATCGCGGACTGCCGTGCGCTGCACTCGCACCCAGAGAATTTGGCCATCCTTGCGTTGACAGCGTTTCTCCAGGCTGTAATAGGTGCGCTGGCCGGTCAGTACCTCCTGCTGGAGTTGGAGATCCGCGGCGACATCTTCCGGATGGGTCAGGTCTTGGAGGGTGAGTTTGAGTAATTCCGCCTCGCTGTAGCCGAGTAACTCACAACAATAGGGGTTGGCCCGGACGATCCGTCCCTGGCGATCGGTGTAGTTTAAGCCAATGCCAGCATATTCAAAGACGGCTTGGTATTCGGCCGCATTTTCCGCTAGCTGCTCCGAATATTGATCCACCAGCGTGGCCAGATCCGCCTTCTCTTGCCGGAGTTTCAGTTCCACCTGTTTGCGATCGCTAATATCGAGCAACGTGCCAAACAGATGGGTCACCTCCCCCTGCTCATTGCGAATCGGCTCGCCCTGAGCAAAGAGATGGACGATCGTTTCATCGCGCCGCACCACGCGAAACTCCAGACGGTAGGGCTGTTCTTGATAGATCGTTTCGTAGAGCGTGGAATAGAAGCTTTGGCGAT
Organism: Spirulinaceae cyanobacterium; assembly: GCA_049601735.1. Taxonomy (GTDB): domain Bacteria; phylum Cyanobacteriota; class Cyanobacteriia; order Cyanobacteriales; family Spirulinaceae; genus SIO3F2. The sequence continues at coordinate 7,898 of JBMYQW010000038.1, read as the reverse complement.
CGTCAGGATGCACATAGCTCAACTGCCGCTCAAAAAAGAGCGGAGTGGTCTCTGGCAATAAACCATAAAGTTCAAAGGTCTCAGGGCTCCAGATCACCTCCCCTGTGAGAATGTCCCATTCCCAACTGCCGATGCGAGCCAGTTCGCGGGCCGCCTTAAACATCCGCTCGCTGCGCGAAAGGGCCCGCTCCACGGATTTTTGGTTACTCAAATCCCGCCCTTCGGCGAACAAGTAGGCCGTTTGGCCATCGGGGTTAGCGATCGGCAAAAAGACAAAATCCACCGATCGCTCCTGTCCCTGATACTTAAGCGCCACCTCCCTTTGCATTGCCTCGCCATTGGCAGCTTTGGCAATGGCCCCCTTGAGTTGGGCACAGGTGGAAACCGTCATCTCCCACCAGGGGACTTCCCAGAGCAGGCTGCCCCGAATCGCCGCTTCATCGAGGCCCGCCCGGTCAAGGGTGGCACGGTTGACGCGCAAGAGGTGGCCCCGAGGCGTCAGCACGGCCATAAAGTGAATCGACTGCTCAACCAATGGGGTCAAGGCCGCGAGCATCGGTATCGTTTCCGGTGTCGTTGCCGATGTCGGCAGTGAGAGCGGGTGACTGGCCCACAACACCCCTAAAATTTTACCGTCTTCACCTTGCCAGGGCTGGGCCTCCCATCGCACCGTAATCGTCTGGCCGGGGGCGATCGCTAGCTGGGCCGCTGCTTGGGACTGGGGCACTCCCGCGAGCACCTGCTGATGAACCGCCACCCAATACTCAGGACAGCCCGGCCAAAGCTGAGGCAACGGGGTTTGAGCGGGCACCGGTTCCGGCACCTGATACAACTGATGCCACCGCTGACTCGCCGCGACATAGCCCATCTGCCGATCCAAGACCAACAGCGAGACGGGAGCTTGCCCAAGCCAACGCCAGGATTGAGAGTGAGCAGAGGGCGATACCGTCATGCAAAATACCTACAGCCAAAAAGCATCCTAGGGTCTGTCATCTCATTCAGCCAAGCGTCTTGAAGGGCAAGTGACGGATGCGCAATCCCCACAAAATAGGCTAGGAGCGGCAAGGTAAAGGGAGAAATTTAATTCGGGAATTGCCTAGGGTGGGCATTGCCCAGCCGCAGTCCGTTTGCCATAATCACAACGATTAACGATTAATCGGCGCGATCGCGGTCTTCCCGATTGATGGTTTTGCGTTCCATCACAGCCCTAACGATGCTGTGGAGGCTAATTTATAATGACAGCCCCTAGCCAGTAGTGTATCGCATTCACCTGATCTCAATCGCAGATCCTGGCGAGTCCGAGTCGCTGCTGTAACTTCAATCAACCCCAGCAATGGTGAGCCTTCCGCTTATTCCCAAAGTGGGAGCCAGCCTCTATAATGAGGGCTCTAATCCCCATTGTGGCTTTGCTTGTCGAGACTCAACATGACAATTTCTTCTCTCCCTGAAACTGAGCGTCCCGTCCCCCAAACCGATACCACCCACTTCACCATGACCCCGGCGGAGGGGCTCATGGTCTACGAAGACATGGTGCTCGGTCGCCTGTTCGAAGACAAATGCGCTGAGATGTATTACCGGGGCAAGATGTTTGGCTTTGTCCACCTCTACAACGGTCAAGAAGCCGTCTCTAGTGGCGTCATCAAGGCCCTCCGCCCCGACCAAGACTATGTTTCGAGTACCTACCGCGATCATGTTCATGCCCTAAGTGCGGGCGTCCCCGCTCGGGAGGTGATGGCGGAACTCTTCGGCAAGGAGACTGGCTGTAGCAAAGGGCGAGGCGGCTCGATGCATATGTTCTCAGCCGAGCATCGCTTGCTCGGCGGCTATGCCTTCGTAGCAGAGGGGATTCCCGTCGCGACGGGAGCGGCGTTCCAATGCAAATATCGCCGTGAGGCGATGGGGGATGAATCGGCTGACCTCGTGAGCGCCTGTTTCTTTGGCGATGGGGCCAGCAACAACGGTCAATTTTTTGAATGCCTCAATATGGCGGCACTCTGGAAGCTACCCATGCTCTATGTGGTGGAGAACAACAAATGGGCGATCGGCATGGCCCACGATCGCGCTACCTCCCAGCCCGAAATCTACAAAAAAGCCAGCGTCTTTGGGATGCATGGCGTGGAAGTCGATGGCATGGATGTCGTGGCGGTGCGCAAGGTAGCCCAAGAGGCGATCGCCCGCGCCCGTGCGGGGGAAGGCCCCACCCTCATCGAGGCCCTGACCTACCGCTTCCGGGGCCATTCCCTCGCCGACCCCGATGAACTGCGCTCCGAAGCTGAGAAAGAGTTCTGGGCCGCCCGTGACCCGATCCAACGCTTTGCCCGCTATCTCCAAGACAAAGGCTTGGCGACGGCCGCAGACCTCAAAGAAATCGATCAAAAAATCGAGGCGGTTATTGAGGATGCGGTGAAATTTGCCGAGAGCAGCCCGGAGCCCCAGCCGGAAGAGTTGCGCCGCTACATCTTCGCTGAGGATTAAGGTCGAAGCTTGAGCCGCCCGCCGCTCCTCACAGTCATTAACTGCCATCCATAAACTTAAGAGCGGGCTTCCTGAAGGGGGAACCCGCTCTCTGAGTTTCTTATGTTTAGGATCTTTATATCGGCTGATCCCATTTGAATTGACTCTATAGTCTCAGGGATCACGGCGATCGCGCTTCTTCATAAGGTTTTCTTTATTTTCTTGTGGTTTGACAAAGGGATGTTGCGTAACGTGAGGAGAATGTAAAGTTGTGCAACGGAACGATCTCAACGCCCGATGGCGTCAACCCCGAAAACAGGCAAGGGGTCGGTTCTCAACGAACCGACCCCCATTAGGAAATATTGACAATATTCATGCGGTTTGCGCTAGGACGTGACCAGATCCACTGTGGTTGGGTTTGTGGTTTGGGGTTGGGGATATTTCACCAAATTGACCAATTCCTGAAGCTGGCTAATCGCTTCGGCCCCTTCGAGCTTCATCAGCTCCCGATCATCCCGCATCTCCGTCCAAGAAATGCCATAGTCAGAGACCAAAAAGCGGATCAGGTGATTCTCGCCCAGACTGACCATGAATGAGGCGCTATTCATTTCCTGGCCGCAGGTGTAGCACGACGCTAAATAGCCCCGTCCTTCAAGCACGGTGGCCAATGCCTGCAAGTTCATGACCAAGTCACGCACCAGGCAGCAATGTTGTTGAGCAAGTCGTGAAAACACAGTAATTCCTCCAAACCTAAGTCAGGCTTTATATTTTTTAACATTTTCTTTATCTTTTGGGAAGCTACCGGAGACGAAAGGGCTGCTGCTGACCGGCCCCAGCTACGAAGAGGAGGGTTGAGCTGGGTCGGGCGCTGTATCACTTTTCCTATAAGGCTTCTGCCATTACTTGATGACGCGCCCTAATTCTAGGGTTGTGTTAAGGAACATCTCTCTTTATACATGATTTCCTTTTTTTGTCAACACGGACTCTGTAACGAAATATTGACCGAATCTGAGTGCCATCACTGAAGCTACTATGGCATTCTGGACAGCGGTGAGGCGTAATCAAGGCTACCGTTTGTGGGGGGCGGCGGGCGGCGAGCAATGGGATTAACCACGAATACCGATGCTTATCTCATCCTGGCGATCGGCAACTCTCGATTGCGCTGGGCCGCCGTTTGGCAAGGACGCATTCAAGCCCAGGGATGTCTCCCCCCGACTCAACCCGCCAGCCGTCTGATTTTTCCGCAGGCAGCTCAAGCTGCGCCCCTTTTTATCCTGTCGGTTGTGCCCGCGCAGTTGCCCGGTTGGGCGGCTCTGCCCCATAGCCGATTGCTGACCTTGGCCGATATCCCCCTTGCTGGTCAATATCCGACGCTGGGGTGCGATCGCGCTATGGCAGCCTACGGGGCAATGCAACGCTACGGTGCGCCCGTGCTGGTGATAGATGGCGGCACGGCTTGGACTTTTACGGCGATCGATGCCGAAGCTGTCCTCATCGGTGGCGCGATTTTGCCCGGTTTAGCCCTGCAATACCAAAGCTTGCATCAGGGCACGGGAGCATTGCCGCAACTCTCCTCCCCAGAAGATTGGCCACCGCGTTGGGGCCAAGATACGATCGCCGCGATCCACAGTGGCATCCACCATCTGCTCCTGGCAGGAGCCCAGAACTTTCTCTCGGCTTGGCAACGGCGTTATCCCCAGGGGGCAGTCGTCCTCACGGGTGGCAGTGGCCCCTGGCTCCAGCGCCACCTGGTCAGCCGCGGCCAACCCCTGCACCATAATCCCGACTTGCTCATCGAGAGCATAGTAGCGTTGCTGAATGCCCCGTGATATGATTAGAGACCGTGTGAAAAGTTTTGTTCGCCTGCCCCATTAAGTGAAGATTACCGCTTAGGTTACTAAAAGTTTTATGGCTAAGAAGTCCATGATCGCGCGCGAGAAAAAGCGCCAAAAACTGGTTGATAAGTATGCTGCCAAGCGTGCTGCCCTCAAGGAAGAGTTCCGCACAGCGGATAACCCCCTCCAGCGTCTAGAGATTCATCGCAAAATTCAGCGCCTGCCCCGTAGCAGCGCCAGGGTCAGAGTCCGCAACCGCTGCTGGGCTACGGGCCGTCCTCGGGGTTACTACCGCGACTTCGGTCTCTCGCGCCATGTCATTCGGGAATGGGCTCACGAGGGCTTGCTCCCTGGTGTCGTCAAGTCGAGCTGGTAGCAAATCTTACCGCTTTCATAGCGAATCCTCTATTAAAATCGCCCAAGTCCACACTTTACGGACTTGGGCGATTCCATATCAGCCTATTGCTTTGTCAAGAGTGAAATTAGGGGTTGTCATATGGACTCTATCCAAAAATTCAGTCTTGACAAAGTACTAGGTTGTGGTTCTGGTGTCCGTGGGTTCGGTTTCCGCTGGTGGTGACTCCGTCTCCGTCGGCGCAGCGGCAACCGGGCTCTCGTCGTTGACGGGGGGGTCATCCTGTTCAGTCTCAGGTTCCGCGATCGCCACCGATTCGTCGTCCTGCTCCGTTGTCTCGTCGTCCGCCAACACAGCTTCATCTACCAACTCGGCGCTGATATCGGCATCCGTGATGGTGGTTTCGGTGGGAGCAATCACTGCATCGGGCGGCAGGGGTTTGGCGCGAATGCGACGAATGGGCAAGTTCGCCACCAGTGAGGTCATGCGATCGCCGCTAGAGAGGGCAAATTCCGACTCGTCGCTATCAATATCCACATATCGCTCCACCACGGCCAAGATTTCGCGGCGCATAGCGTCTAGGGTTTCGGGGCTCAAGCCCGCGCGATCGTGGGCAATGACCAGTTTGAGGCGTTGCTTGGCAGCCGAACGGCTATCGATCGCCGAGCGACCGAGGAGGCCGTTGAGGAGATCACTTAATTTTGCCCAGAGGGGTTTAACCATGCTTACTTGCGGAACCAGCGCCGCAGGCGATTGAAGAGAGTATTGTAGGTGGCAACCAAATCCAGCACGGGAACGTCTTCGCCTTCTAAGCGGCGCACAATATTGTTGAAGGCGATCGCGGGCAGGGAGCGTTCCTCACTGAGGGCGATCGGTTCCCCTCGGTTACTGGAGGTAATAATCCGCTCATCATCCGGAACCACCCCGAGCAGGGGCACAGCCAGAATTTCGAGCACATCCTCGACACTCATCATGTCTTGGAGTTGCACCATCTGCGGGCGCAGGCGATTGATGATCAGGCGAATATTAGTGATGTCGTTGGCTTCCAGCAGGCCGATCACGCGATCGGCATCGCGTACCGCCGTTACCTCGGGAGTGGTCACGAGGATCGCTTCTTTAGCGGCGGCGATCGCATTGCGGAAGCCTAGCTCAATACCCGCCGGACAGTCCACCAAAATGTAGTCAAACTTCTCCGCGAGCGCCAGCACCAGCTTTTTCATTTGCTCTGGGTTCACGGCTTCTTTGTTACGGCTTTGGGCAGCGGGGAGCAGGGCCAGGTTCGGCTGACGCTTGTCGCGCACCAAGGCTTGCTCAATGCGGCAGTCGCCTGCGATCGCCTCAACGGCGGTATAGACCACCCGATTTTCCAGGCCCAGCAGCAGATCCAGATTTCGCAGACCAAAGTCGGCATCCACCAGGGCAATCTTATGACCCCGCTTGGCGATCGCCGAGCCGAGGTTGGCGGTCATCGTGGTCTTACCCACACCCCCTTTACCAGAGGTGACAACAATAATACGAGTCATAATGATTTCTAGTTAAGATTGCGCGAACCCGGCGGGCCAATAGAGGGATTTTAGCGGAGGAGCACCAAACCTTAAAGATTTTGCCGCCTCAGATTTACCACCTCAGGGCGTATCCAGCCAACTTTCCTGGTCGATCGCAAAGCGATGGGACTTAAAAAAGTTATCGACCGGGGCCAGGCGAATGCCTGCGGGGCTCAGATAAGCCACCTCCGGATAGAGCTGATCCGGATCGGCTTCGGGGGGACGTGCCAGGGCCTGGGCGATCCGCAGTTGGGTCGCCTCCATGCGCAGGGCAAAGATTTGGCAGGCGCGATTGCCCTGGGAACCCGCATGGGAAATGCTCCGCAGCCGACCCAGGACAATGATATCCCCTGCGGCAATAATCGTACTGCCCGGATTCGTATCGCCAAAGATCACCACCGTACCGGGATGACTAACGTTCTGGCCCGATCGCAGCGTGGACTTAATATAGAGCGGCTCCGCCCAGTTTTCCGCTGAGTTGGCTTGCGCTGTTGGCTCGGGTGTGGGCGCTGCGGCGACTTCAGGCGCAGCTTGCTCCACGGAAAACCCGCCCCCAGCGGCGGCCACGGCCGTCTGGCGTCGTGCCGTCACGACCCAACGCAGGTCGAGCTGGACTTTGGCGAGGGCGTCGGCGATCGCTTGCAACTGACGAGCATCGAGTAAATGTCTACCGGCGACCAGACGGGCGCTGGCCCCAGGTTGCCAAAAGGCTTGGGTGGTTTTGAGGCGTTGTTTGAGGCTGTCCCACAACTCTAACCACGAGCCTCCAGCGACCTCTGGCGCAGGCAAGAGAATCTGGACTTCCTTATCTTGCCGGGTCAGGCGCACTTGGGCGTTAGTTTTGCCCAAGGCTACGGTTTGGGGTGGTACCAATTCAGACAAGTCCAATTCAGACAAATCCAGGTTGCGATCCGCCTTGGCGTCTGGGGTCATCGGTCATACTTAAGGTTGGGGTCGCTTGCAATCCTAGCAAGAAAGGGTGCGATTGCGCTTTGCGCATTGCCAATCATGACGAGCGAGATGAGCTCACTTGTCCCCCGAATCTGCCCCCCGATCTATTCGCTTCTCTTGGCAAATCATTTTGCCATGAACCTCTCCACAGTCATGGTACTGATCAGCGTTGTCTTCATGATCCACCCTCGCCTTGCTCACGGCGAGAGGCGTCATGGCCGCAAACCTCTAGGGATCAGTTTTATCGATCCGTTTTTTCGATGTCGTAACTGGAGTCATCCTGCTCGGCGGCTCGGCCAATTGTTGAAGAGTAGGCTTCTGTGTTCAACCGGCCAGATGGCGATTGCAAAGAGGGGGACTCATCCGGAGCTTCAGAAAATTCAACCCCAAAATCAACGCCTAAAACTTGCTCAATTTTGCGCAATGTATCTACGGGGAGGGTTTGGTTTTCCGCTTCAATGCGATACCAGTTGGTGCGGGTCATGCCGACCAGTTGACAAATAGCCTTGAGAGAACGACTGTCTGCACGACGAGCATTACGAATCCGAGTTCCTAAACCAGGAACATTCAGGTCAATCTCTTTAGTTACACGCATCTGTATTTCAAACGGCTTAAGTGATTGCTTTATCTTCTCTGTAAACCGACACTCATTGTGTATAGTGAAACGTTTTGGTTTACGGATAGAAGATGTTGACTTATCAGATAGTACAGCATCTTGCGCTAGGTATTTTTTTGTGAGTAAAGCATATTCGTTACCTG
>JBMYQW010000037.1:0-19034 GCA_049601735.1 Spirulinaceae cyanobacterium | reverse complement strand
TGGAACTCCCACCAGGAGCTGAATACAGCGTTAAGTTCACACCAGTGAGGGAAACTCAGCCCCTACGTCATAAATTCTGGGGTTTACGGTTTGGGATGATGCCACATTCTAGCCTGGCTCCGGAGCATCACCAGTGCCGCCTTGGTCGATCGCCGCTTGCCATTGACTGGTGTAGCCCAAGTCTTGGAGTAGGGTTTCGTGACCTTGCAGGACTTGGGCGATCGCTGCTCGTTCTGAGATTGAAAGCAGAGTCATCTGGCGGGCATTGTGATTCGTAATCGTCTGAAGTGGGTATTCCTTCACTTCAGCGGGGCGATCGAGGGCAATCCCCTTCAGCGTGGGCAGTCGTGCCTGAATCGCTTGAATATTTTAGGTCTGGGGGTCTCGGCAAAAGTCTTCGTAGGTGAAGTGAACCGGGTTGAGGGTCTCGCGCCAGCGTTGCACGAATTGACTCCGGAACAGCCATTCCTGGGCCAGGTGTTGCAAGATGTGCCGTTCGGGGGCAGTTTTGGCCAGGGGCGCATGGTGACTATAGAGAATGCTGGCACAGTTGGCATAGGGATTCCGGTTAAACGTCACCACCTGATGCTATCGCTGATTTGAGAGTCTGTTTGGCGCGGCTGTACATGGGGGCTCGTCTCTAGGTTGCTGCCATTTATACCAGTTCGCAATTTGCAGTTTACAGTTAGCAGTTACGAAACCGTCGCCATCCTTAGGTTCGTGACTCGTTCTTAACATCTGCCCAAGGTAACGTACTCTGCGGCGTGGAGCTTCATCCTGACGGGGGCTGTTTTGAACTTCCAGAACCCTGAGAACTAGGTTTAGTATCCCAAGATACAGTTTTTTGACCCACGCCAAGGTGCTGAAGTGCCCTGCCCGCAATGGATTAAGCTCTATGTTGACCCGGCCGGTAAGTGACGCAGATTCCGCTAAACTGACGAAGGGGCTTAACAATGCGTTGATTCGTGTGCATCACTCGGTCGCTCGGGTTTGGTCAGAAAGCAACGCCAAGCCGACTGAATGCAGACTTGGAAAAAGCCCTGTTATGGTGAATTGAGCTTGGCCCATCGTGACCCCATTTTTGACCTCCCGTGACCATGAAACAATCGACTTCCTGTACTCTCATGCAGTTCTACTTGAGTTTGGCGCTGCTGCCTCTGCTGGGAACCGTCTTGGCCTTAGGTGCGATCGCGCCGCTGCTGCTGCAATTGAGCCAGTTGAGCGAAGAACTTTTCCGGGGCGATCGCTTACCCCTTTTGCCCTTCCCAAGCGATCCGTGAATCTCGGACGAAGTCATTCTGCGGGTTGCTTGGCTGTTGCCATTGTTCAATCCGTTTTCCTGGCATTAAACCTTAGTCAAAGTTAAATAAACGCTTAAACTCTCTGGGGCGATCGTCCCTCGCCGGGCTCCCGCGCCCTACTATCTAACTACTAGCCCTCCACCCCTTTGTGCATTATGAGTTCGCTTCTCCAGTCCTCTGATTCTGCTGCGGCGACGGCAGTGCAAATCCCCTCCGGCTCTATGCTGCTCTTGCAGCATCGCCTCAAGATGGTCGAAGACATCTGGGAAGCCCTGCTGTTGTCAGAATGTGGCGAGGACTTGGTGAAGCTCCTGCGACAGTTGCGCAATATGTGCTCACCGGAGGGGCAAACCACCGTGGACAATGCGGCGGTGCTGCACCTGATCGAACAGCTCGACCTCAATGCGGCGATCCGGGCAGCGCGAGCCTTTGCCCTCTATTTCCAGCTCATCAACATTGTCGAACAGCATTACGAGCAGCGGGAGCAGCGTCTTTCGCGACGAGCTACCTATCGCGCGGCTGATGGGCCCGCATCCTCGGACGCTGGGCAAAATGGTCATCCCGCCGCAAACGGTGGGCTACCCCCCGTGGGCGCCCAGCAGCTTGAACGCAGCTATGCCCAGGACAATGCCCACCCCAAAACGGGCACATTCCAATGGCTCTTTCCCTACCTGCGCCAGCAAAATATGCCGCCCCAGACCATCCAGCGATTGCTGGCGAACCTGGATATCCGGATGGTGTTTACCGCCCACCCCACTGAGATAGTCCGCCATACGATCCGTCGTAAACAGCGCCGTATTGATGGGCTCCTGCGTCACCTCGATAGCGCCGAAGAAGCCTATCGCAGCCTGGGGCTCCAAAATTCCTGGGAGGCGGAAGCGGCGATCGAACAGCTCCATGAAGAGATTCGCCTCTGGTGGCGCACCGATGAGTTGCACCAGTTCAAGCCCACGGTGCTGGATGAGGTGGACTATACCCTGCATTATTTCCAGTCAGTGCTCTTCGACACCATCCCTGAACTAGCGGTACGGCTGCGTCAAGCAGTTAAGGGCTCATTCCCCAGCCTGGAGTTGCCCCATAATGACTTTTGCTACTTCGGCTCCTGGGTGGGCTCCGATCGCGACGGCAACCCCTCGGTGACGCCGGATGTCACCTGGAAAACCGCCTGTTATCAGCGCAATATTGTCCTGGAGAAATACCTCGACTCGGTGGAGGAACTGACCAACCTGCTGAGTCTCTCGCTCCATTGGAGCAATGTCTTGCCGGAACTGCTGGAGTCGCTAGAGCAGGACTGCGCCCACCTGCCGGGGGTGTATGAGAGCCTAGCGATTCGCTACCGCCAAGAGCCCTACCGTCTCAAACTGGCCTACATCCAGAAGCGCCTGGAAAATACCCGCGATCGCAACAATCTTCTCTCCAGTGGCGACCCCCAACAGCAAAAACTCCTGGATGAAATCAACCCGCGCACGATCTATCGCTCAGGGGACGAATTTCTGTCCGAGCTGCGTCTGCTAGCCCAGAACCTCTCGGAGACGGGCATTTCCTGCCGGGATCTAGACAAGCTGATCGCCCAGGTGGAGATCTATGGCTTCCATCTGGCGCGGCTGGATATTCGCCAAGAGTCCTCGGTGCATTCGGACACGATCACGGAGATCGCCGACTATATCCACACCCTACCCAAGCCCTACAACGACCTCAACGAAGCCGAGCGGCGCAAATGGCTGACCACGGAACTCTCCAACCGCCGTCCGCTGATCCCCGCCGAAACGCCCTTCGGCGATCGCACCACCGAAATCATCGACACCTTCCGGATGATTCGTCGGGTGCAAAAGGAATTTGGCGAACAGATTTGCCAAACCTACATCATCAGCATGAGCAATGATGTCAGCGATATTCTGGAGGTCTTGCTCCTAGCCCAAGAAGCCGGGCTCTACGACCCGGTGACGGGCATCGCCACGATCCGGATCGTGCCTCTGTTTGAAACGGTGGATGACCTCAAGCACGCCCCCGCCGTGATGCGATCGCTCTTTGATCTAGAACTCTATCGGGCGGCGATCAGTGGTGGCCATGCGGCGCTGACGGCTACTGAGGATGCAACCGCCCAGCCCCAGCAGCAGCCCTTGCAAGAGATCATGCTGGGCTATTCCGATAGCAACAAAGACTCGGGCTTCTTGAGCAGCAACTGGGAAATTCACAAGGCCCAGAAGGCGCTCCAAGCTCTAGCCGAACAGTATGGCATCGCTCTGCGCATCTTCCACGGGCGGGGCGGCTCGGTGGGTCGCGGCGGTGGCCCGGCCTATGAGGCAATTTTGGCCCAACCCACGGGCACGATCAATGGCCGGATCAAGATCACCGAGCAGGGCGAAGTCCTAGCCTCGAAATATTCCCTGCCGGAGTTGGCACTCTACCATCTGGAAACGGCCACCACCGCCGTTCTCCAAGCAAGCTTGCTCGGTAGCGGCTTTGATGACATCGAGCCCTGGAACGAAATCATGGAAGACCTGGCGGTGCGATCGCGCCGTCGCTACCGCAGCCTGATCTACGAGCACCCTGATTTCATCGACTTCTTCATGTCCGTGACGCCGATCCAGGAAATCAGCCAACTGCAAATCAGCTCCCGACCCGCTCGCCGTAAGAAGGGCAAGAAAGACCTCAGCTCCCTGCGGGCGATCCCCTGGGTGTTTAGCTGGACCCAGAGCCGCTTCTTGGTTCCGGCCTGGTACGGCGTGGGCTCGGCTCTCAAGAGCTTCCTGGACGAAGAACCCGAGGAAAACCTCAAGCTGCTGCGCTATTTCTACATCAAATGGCCCTTCTTCAAGATGGCGATCTCGAAGGTGGAGATGACGCTGGCTAAAGTCGATCTGCGCATGGCGCAACATTACATTCAAGAGCTAGCGGCCAAGGAAGACTGCGATCGATTTATGGCCGTCTTCGAGCAGATTCAAACCGAATTTAACCTCACCCGAGATCTGGTGTTGGCGATTAGTGATCACGAGACGCTGCTCGATGGCGATGCCGAGTTGCAGCGATCGGTCTATCTGCGCAACGGCAACATCGTACCCCTGGGCTTCTTGCAGGTGTCGCTGCTCAAGCGGCTGCGCCAATACAGCAGCCAGGCTTCGGGTGTAATTCACTATCGCTACAGCAAGGAAGAGCTGTTGCGCGGGGCGCTGTTGACGATTAACGGCATTGCGGCGGGGATGCGGAACACGGGTTGATGGAGCGACGAAGGATCACCCTCATCCCAACGGCATAATCCTACGCTTGCTCCCTACCACCGCGAATGGCGGCGATATTCGCCCAAACGAACCTGGCCATTCTTTTCGTAGAAGCGATAGCGAGTGCCAGCCCTCAGGGAGCGCGATCGCCGCTGGCCATTTGCCTCATAACGCAGATGGGGGTGGCGGGCATCAAAATCGTAATAGCCCCCCGGATGAATCCGGCGTCGCCAACCCCCAACTGAAACCTCGATGGTATGGTTCGTATGATTATGCAACTCGGTGATAATGCGAGAGGAGTCGGGGAAGAGTTCACTGCGGATAATCTCGCCATTAGGGCAAGACCATTTGTGGCGATCGCGCACATCGGCGCAGACGTTCAAACTCACGCTGGTGTTGGCGCAGACACGATCTTGGCCGAACGTGGCATTCCGCTGCACACGTTGAAGGTCACGGGTGATCTCTGCGGTGAATTGGCCCGCATCGATCACCGGGCCGCGCCGCCGTGCTTTAATTTCATATTCAAACTCGTTCACACCCGGTAGCACATGAAAGTACCGCCCACTGTGCTTCGTGCCAAACCGCATTTTCGTCCGCTCCGAGACTCGCCCCTCATCGTATTCGCGATCGGTATAAGGAAACGGGTCATCATCCAAGCCCGGTGTCACATTGCGCACCACCACCCGGTGACGACGGGCGGGCGGGGTTTGGCTCGAAAAGAACCGGGCTTCGACGTATTCCCATTGGCGTCCGGGGCAGTCGCCGTAATAGTCCGTCTCGGCCAGGGTGACGGCATTGAGCTGCTGCTGTCCCAGAAATTCCCAGCCAATGTCGGGGGCAGGCGGGTCAATTTCAGGACTGTCTAGGGGATTTTCCTCAGCAGGTTCAGCCTGCTCTGCTTCAGGCGGGATTGCCTCCACCGCAAGCGGCTCGACGAGTGCAGCAGCAGACAGTGGCGATGACCCGCTGGGCATTGCCCAAAGCGATCGCCCCGGACTCAAACGAATCGCCCAACAGAAGAGCAGCACCCCAATCCCCACTCCAACATAACCCCAGCGCCGCCAACATCTCTTCATCATCTTGTCTCTTCACCGCAAACTCTATTGATGCACCTGGCTTAATCTAGCTGACCCAACCTGAGGCTTGTAGGTTGACGGACTTGGGGCGGTGGATAAACTGGCACAACCCCTGGGACTTTAATGCTTTCTTAACTTTCAGCAGATTTTCAGGTGACTATAATTTTGGGATGTTCAGAACTCTGCCGGAAAGACTGGCTCAGAGTCTGAATGGTGAAGCGTAATTGATAGAACTGTGAGGATTAGAAACACGATGAAATTTTGGAGTAGCTTACCGCTGATTGTGGCGATCGCCTTTTTCGGCACAACCCTTGCTAGCTGTGGCGGCGATACGGCCCAAACTGAGCCTGCTGCTGAAGAAGAAGTGGCCGACGACGAAGACGCTGCTGATGCGGAAGACGCCGCTGATGAAGAAGAATACGCCGATGAAGAAGCGGACGAAGAATACGCTGAAGAGGATGGCGAGTTATATTCAGCAGATTTCACCTTGGTCAACGATACCAGCCGACCCTTGCTGGAGTTCTACGTCTCACCCCCTGAATCCGACGAATGGGGTGATGATGTTTTTGGCCCAGACTTAATCCTTGAACCCGGTGAAGAAGCCACTGTCACCATTACCGATGCCCGCGAAGGCTGTGACTACGACATTCTAGGGGTGCTGGGCGAAGCAGAAGATGGCTCGGTGGGTGAAGGCGAATTGATCCACAGTGGTGTAGAAATCTGTGATGGCACAACCTACACCTATTCCGAGTCCGAATAGCGTCATGGGTTTACCTTCCAGGCGGTTAACCCAACGTGATTCTGCTCAATGAAGACTGAAGGATGAATGACCGCTTGCCGCGGTCATTTTTTTTGCTGAGGGTGCATCGCGTTGGTACGTTACCATGAGAATCATGTCGCCTGCCCCTTGCCACCATGACTCTCTCTGGCCCCAACTCCTTTAAAATCCGCTCGCTACAACTCCGAGATGTGGGGGCGATCGCCCAACTCGTGGAACGCAGTTGGGGCGAGGTGCAAGCCGAACAATGGCAACGCCTCTCCCGCCAATTAGAGCTGTATCAACAGTGGTACGGTTTGCTGCGGTTGCTGCGGCTGTTTCCCAACCCCAGCCATCACCAATTTTGCTTTTATATTGCCGAGCAAGATGGACAAGTTTGCGGTTTGATCCATGTGGCGCCCTTCAATAGAACCCGCAGCACCTGGCGGGTGAACTGTGTGGTGCATGATCCGGCGGTCATGGAACTCAATCGGGGGTTGAACCTCGCCGACTCCGGCTCTCAACTGTTGCGCCATTGCTTCGAGAAAATTTGGGAAGCGCGGACTTGGGTCTTAGAAGTGGACATCAACGACAAGTCCACCCTAGCCCTCTACCGCCAAAATGGCTTCCAGCCCCTGGCCCAACAAACCTATTGGTCTGTTTCACCTGCGTTGCAGGCCCAACTGGCAGAGCTCGAACCGGACTTGCCCAACCTCTTGCCGGTGCGGAATGCCGATGCGCAATTGCTCTATCAGCTCGATACGGTGTCGATGCCACCACTACTGCGCCAAGTCTTCGATCGCCATATTGCTGACTTTAAAACCCCCGTTTGGGAAGGGCTCTGCCAAACGATGCAACGGGTCTGGCAGAGCCAGGAACAGGTGGAAGGTTACGTGTTTGAGCCCCAGCGCAAGGCGGCGATCGGTCATTTTCGCCTGACGCTCTCGAAGACGGGTCAGCAGCCCCATCAAGTACATCTCACGGTGCATCCGGCCTACACTTGGCTCTATCCCAAACTGATGGCCCAAATGGCCCGAGTGGCCCAGGCTTACCCCGCCCAAGACCTGCAAATCATCTCGGCGGACTACCAGCAAGAACGGGAAGAATACCTAGAAAAACTGGGCGCAGACTGTCGTAACCATACCCTGCTCATGTCTCGTTCGGTGTGGCACAAGCTCCGGGAAGCCCGGCCCCGGGAAGGAATACAGCTCTCAGATGTTTTGGGCTTGCAGCCCGCCCGTACACCCATTCCTACCCGGATGTCTTGGACGAAGTTTGTACCCCATCAGCGCAAGCGGCGTCCGCCGGAAGCCCATTCTTAAGTCCCTGACGTCATGGCACGAACCAAACTTTCAGTGCTGGGGCTCGATGTGGGCAGACGCCGCATTGGGGTGGCGGGCTGCGACGGTTTAGGGTTGCTAGCCACGGAGTTGACGACGATCGAGCGATCGGCCTTTGCTCAGGACGTGCAGCGGTTTCAAGCCTTGGTCAGGGAACGTCAGGTGCAGCGCCTCGTGGTGGGACTGCCCTACTGCATGGATGGCTCTCTGGGGTTCCAGGCCCAGAAAGTGCAAAACTATGCCGAACGCTTGGCCCAGGCCCTGGAGTTACCGTTGGACTATATGGACGAGCGCCTCACCTCCGTGGAAGCCGAACAGCAACTCAAAGCCCAGCGGGTCTCGGTAATGCGCAACAAGGGACGGGTCGATCGCAAGGCGGCGGCGCTGATCTTGCAGCGGTGGTTGGATCGGCGACGGCAGACTCGATGGTCCGAAAAAAAGCGCGGCGATAAGGTTAATCAATGATTAATTACCTCAAAGGCAACCCGGTCAGCATTGGGCAGCGGGGCAGCAATCGAACGATGCTCACCCTGGAAGTGCAACAGGTGGGCTATGCGGTACAAGTCCCGGCGCGTTGGGCCAATAGCATCATCCCCTCGGGTCAAGAGCAGCTCCAGGTCTTTACCCATCAGCAAATTAAAGACGATCAACTGGTGCTCTATGGCTTTGCTACAGCGGCCGAGCGGGATCTGTTTCAGCAACTGATCGCCGTCAGTGGCATTGGTGCCCAAATGGCGATCGCCCTCCTCGACACCTTACCGCTGACGGATCTGGTGCAGACCATTGTCACGGGCAATGTGCGGCGGCTGACCCAAACACCAGGGGTGGGCAAGAAAACGGCGGAGCGGATCATCTTGGAACTCAAGGCCAAGCTCTCGGAATGGCGACGGGCGACGAATCTGCCGGAGCAGACGTTGGCGGTCTCGATGCAGTTGCAAGAGGAGGTGGAGTTAACCCTATTGGCGATCGGTTATTCCCAGTCGGAAATTCAGGCGGCTTGGGGCGTTCTCAGCCAAGACCCCCAGTTGCAACAGCAAACCGAACCGGAAGCCTGGATTCGGGAGGCGATCGCTTGGTTGAGTCAGCAATATCCTTAGCAACTAGGGCGCGTCATCCCTTCCTCTTGCCCCCTTCATGACCCGAGCCTGCCGGACTGGATGATCCCTGGGGTAATCGGTTTGGCGGGCACGGGCGTCGAGAGCACCAGTGCTGTTTGCGTTGGCCCGTAAGCACTCAGCTTTTGCAAAAGTGCTTCTAGATGAGTCAGGGATTGGGCCACTGCCCGGATCAAGAACGAGGCTTCTCCCGTCAGGTGATGACATTCGAGCAGTTCCGGTGTCTGGGAGACCAGGCGATGCACCTGGGGATAGTTTTGGGGGGGCGTGGTGAGCTGGATATGGGCTTGAATCGTAGCACCCAGGGCCGTGAGGTTGAGCTGAACACTATAGCCCGTAATGATGCCAGCGGTTTCGAGTTTACGCAATCGCTCCGTGACGGCTGGGGCCGAGAGCCCCACCTGTTGGCCGAGGGCGGTGAAGGACTGGCGGGCATCGGTTTGGAGGGCGAGCAGGATTTGCCAGTCAGTGGCATCAAGTTGCATAGAATTTTCAAGGCGATTTACGCCAAATACTTTAGATCTGATCGCTTGAATTGGAAATGACCTGGGATTTCCGCTGGGTTTTGCCCTGGGAAATTTTTACAGTATTTAGAGTGATGAGAAAAGACTCAAAATGTTGTTTTTACAAGGTGTTGGCATTGGGCTAGCGATCGCCGCCCCAGTCGGTGTTATTGGTATTCTCTGTATTCAGCGCACCCTGACCCAGGGTCGCTGGATTGGCTTTGTGTCCGGGCTAGGAGCCGCCACGGCGGATGGACTCTACGGCTGCATTGCGGGTCTGGGACTGAGGGCGATCGCCGATCTGCTGGTCGCCCAGCGCCAAGGGTTGATGTTAGGGGGGGGTCTGTTTCTGATCTATCTCGGCATCAGCACCTGGCGGCAACGTCCGCCTCAGCCTGAGATCCAGTCTCAAATCCAAACAGAAACGGAACCCGATCCTGAGTTGGGGAGGCGGCGATCGCCGACTTCACCTACCATCACGCGCTCCACAACTTTGCGCGCCTACAGTTCAGTGCTGCTGCTCACGCTCACGAACCCGATGACGATTTTTTCGTTTCTGGGTATCTTTTCCGGGTTGGGCTTGGCCCAAGTGGAGCGGGAGACCCCGGAGGCGATCGCCCTCATCGCGGGGGTGTTCACGGGCTCGGCGCTGTGGTGGCTGCTGTTAAGCACCGGGGTTCACAGCTTGTCCCGTTGGTTTGGGTTGGGAAAATTGCGCTGGCTCAACCGCATTTCTGGGGTGGTGATTATGGCCTTCGGGGCGATCGCATTGGGGAGATTTTTACAGTTCTAAGCGTCAGCGTAAACTGGACGGATGCTGCACTGTGATGGCGGCTCCCTGCTCCAGCCGCAATGCCGCCTGCCAATTACAATAGGCTGAAACTCTTCTTTGAGCGTTGCCCCAACCGTC
Source organism: Spirulinaceae cyanobacterium (assembly GCA_049601735.1). GTDB lineage: Bacteria > Cyanobacteriota > Cyanobacteriia > Cyanobacteriales > Spirulinaceae > SIO3F2. The sequence continues at coordinate 8,814 of JBMYQW010000037.1, read as the reverse complement.
TATCGAGCAACATCCTCCCCTGTTTTATGACCCAGCCGCCTGACCCGATCGCCCCCCCAAACCCCGTCCCGAGCCCGACCGAAAAGCAACTCGCCACCGCGAGCCGTCCCCTCACCCTTCCCCCCCGCCCGACTGCCAACTTGGGTCAGCCCTCAGCAGCGATGCAGTCGGGGGTCGTGTTTCTGGCCCTGGGGTTGATGGCGTTGGGGTGGCGCTTTCATGTGCCGGTGATCGTCTTTGTGGCGGCTTTGGCCGCCCTGCTGGTGTCGCTGCGGCTAACTGTGCCCGCGCTACAACGCTGGTTCGCCCAGTTTTTGGCCCCCGATGAGCGGCGGGTGTTGGTGGGCACGGTGGGTCTGGTAGGGGCGATCGCCGGACTCGGCGAGCTGCTCGGGCTCTTTGAGCGCATTAACCAATGGCTGGCCCAGGCCAAGTGGGATGAGTTTGGCTCCTGGGCGGACTGGTTCGGCGCAGTGGGCCAAATTATGATTGCGATCATCGCCGTCTATGTCGCCTGGCAGCAATACGTGATCTCCAAAGATCTCACGATTCGCCAGAATATGATCACCCAGCAACAGACAATCGATGCCTACTTTCAAGGCATTTCCGATCTGGCGCTCAGTGATGAAGGTCTGCTTGAAGATTGGCCCCAAGAGCGGGCCTTTGCGGAGGGACGCACGGCGGCGATCCTCAGCAGTGTCGATGCAGGGGGCAAAGCGAAGATCTTGCGCTTCCTCTCCCAAGCCAAGCTCGTAACCCCCCTCAAGCGGGATGGTCTCTTAGGGCGGGCGATCCTGGATGGCGCGGGGGGCTATGCCGAAGATCGGGCGGCGGGTCTGCGGGTGATTGACTTAGGCGTGATGTTAGCGCGGGCGGATCTCTCCGGCACCGATCTGCGCTGGACGGATCTCAGTGATGCCTACATGATCAATGTGAATCTGAGCCACTGCGACCTGGTCAAGGCGAACCTGGCGCGAACTGTGCTCTACGGCGCGAATCTCCAGGGGGCTGACCTCAAGGGCACGCGCTTCTTCTATGGTCAGGTCGAAACCGCTAGCCCCCGCAGTCTCACGACCGAGCCCGACTATGACAGCGGGGCCCATTCCGGCGCGGTGGTGGAAAAAGTGAACTTTAGTCAGGTGGAGCGCCTCGGCGAAGAGCAGCGGTATTATTGCTGCTGTTGGGGCGGTGAGCAGACCCGCGCCACAGTTCCGGGGGGCTGTGAGGGCATTCCCAACAAGTTAGGGCGGTGATGAATGTCTTGTACCAAATCGGAGAAATCTGACTTACAGATGAAATCTAGGGCGTGCCATCAATCAAACTCAGAAGCATTATGGGACAAGGGATAGAGCGCCCGACCCAAAAAACAGAAAAAGGGGCTGTAAGCCAGTCATAGTCAGAGTTTGCGATCTAAATATCGTGAGCATGGCCTTAAATAATATGGCTCGGGCTCAACGACTTGCTGGTGCGACGCTTAACATTCTCAAGTCTCTGTTTCGTCTGCAATAGCTCTCCTGCACAACATACTCCTCTTTAGAATGAAACAGCCCTGCCGTACCACCAGCACGGTAACGGTTGCCCACCCCATCGCCTAGGGCAATTTCTATCACAATCAACACGCTTAACGATAATTCCGCGTCGGCGGATATTCCCCATCATAAAAGCCCCGTTCAAGTTGTCCCAGTTTCCACCAGCCCGTGAGCACAAGCGGGATTAGCACCGCGATCGCCCCTATCATCCAAACGGGCCAAGACAAGCCAACGCCCAGCGGCAACAAAATCCAGAGCAGAAGGAGGGCGATCGCCCCACCCATACGCAATTTTTTAATCCACTTCAGTGCCCCCAGGCAACTTTGACAATGTTCCGTATGGGAGTGATACCGCTCTAGCAAGACCTCCCGCCGAGTTTCTGCCGGGACAAAGCCTTGCCCCGAAAAGGGCGCGCCAAACTGCTCGACCCATTGACGATAGGCCAAGACGAACAGATCCGAGCCCGTGGGCAGATAGCAAGCCTTGGCATAGTTGGCATTGGACTCAGCGATCGTCCGCTCTTGGAGATGGAGAAAAATCTGGTCATCTTCCAAGATGCCATTTTGGTTGAGATGGCTATACCAGCGGGGCTGGTACTTGAAGACTAAACGGGGGATCACCGCCTTGAAGCGAAACGGTAGCCGGATGATCGCTCGGCAGCGGCCTTTCTCCGTCGGCGTAGCGTAAACCACCGTCATCACCTGACCAAAGGGGCTCTCGGCAATGTCATGCCACATCAGCCCCGGGGCAATAAATGTGGTCTTTTGCGTACCCAGCTTGCCCCGGCGGGGGCCTTCCACCCAGAGCCCAGTGAAGCCCGATGGCTCCACCTCTGAGACTTCCAGTTCAAACTCCTTGGCATTGGCGCGGTTGCCCACGCGGGGATGGTGCGTAAAGGAGACATGGCTGGTGTCGAGGACATTCTCCAGCAGGGTTGTGGCATCGTAGGGAATATCCCGGAACGTATCCGCCATGACCCATTCCCCCTCATGCTCGTTGAGCGGCGTGGGAACCGGGATTGGGGTGGTCTCGGCGTTTTCTGGTTGGCCAGGGTAGACGAAGAGGAGTCCCTGAACCACTTTGCAAGGGTAATGGCGCACGCTAGCACGATCGCTCTGGTGGGCCTTGCTGCCTTCGGGGGCAAAGGGGATGCGATCGCAAGCGCCGGTTTCCGTAAACGCCCAGCCGTGGTAAGGGCATTCCAAGCAGCCGTCCTCGGTGAGGCGACCTTCCGAGAGGGGCGCAAGACGATGGGAGCAGCGATCGGCCAGCACCACCCATTGCTGCTGAGTCGCCTGCCACCAAATCACCAGCGGTTGACCGAGCAGCACAAAGCGGGTCGGGCGCGTCCGGTCTAAATCCTGAACAAAATGCACCGGATACCAGACATCTGTCCAGTCAAATTTCCCATCAAAATGCGGCTCGGTCGGGGTGGGGGAAGAAACTGCACTGGCAACCATCGCTTATGTGAAACCCAAAAATTACCCCTCTAGCTTAACAAAACGCAATATTCCTAAAAAAGGGGTTCAAGGGGAAGGATGGCGGTGGGGCAGACGCTGTCCTAGGGGTCAGTACTGGCCTCCACCTTCGGGGGCGGCTCGTCGGCGATCGCTTCCGGCGTCGGCGAGGGCGTGGGGGGCGGCTGCTGAAAATATTGATAAACCTGACGGGAGAGGTCGGGAATCAAGCCCCGGGCGGCGGCATCGTTATCCGGACGCTGCACCATCACCACGATCGCATAGCGTTGACCCGTGGGCGTATCCACCACCCCGACATCGGCTAGCATCGGCTTGATATTACCGGTCTTGTGGGCGATCGTGGCCTTGCTATCGAGCCCCTTGGGCAAGAGCGAGCGGTTCTTCACCTGTCGCATGATCGCCAGCATCTGATCCCGCGCGGGCAAAGAAACCAATTCGCCTTGATTCACCTGCACCAACAGATGGGCCAAATCCACCGCACTGGTCTGGTTCTGACCAGTCAAGTCCGGCAGACGTTCATGAATTGCGGTGGCATTGAGCCCCCAGGTGCCGAAGCGTTGATTGAGCAAGTTTGCCCCGCCGAGACGCTTGATCAACATATTCGTAGCGGTATTGTCGCTAATCGTGATCATCCGGGTCGCAGTTTCTATTGCGGAATATTGGGTTCCGGGTTTGCTGTACTGCATATTGCCCGACCCCCCCGCGATCGTCTCCGGTTCCATGACCAACATTTCTTGGGGGTTAATCTTACCCGCATCCATATCCTGGAAAAACGCCACCAAGATCGGCAGCTTAATTGTGCTGGCGGCCGGAACTGGGTTGCCGCCCCGATAGTTGAGATAGGCGCCTGTATCCAGGTCAAGCACAAAAATACTCGGGTCAAGCGGCGCAGCGTCTTGAGCGATCGCCTCGATCTCCCCTTGCAGCGGCGTCATCTCTTCCCCTAGGGGCAATTGCGTCATGGCCTCCAGGGAATCACTCACCTGGTCCGCCACATTGGTTTCTGGTGGCAGACCCACGTATTGCGAGCCCCCCAACAAATCGACCCCCGTACCCAGGATCACCGTGACCCCAACCAGACCAATCCCCCCCCGTACCAGCCAGCGCCAGAGTTGCGGTTGAGAGCGGCGAGGGAAGGGTTGGGCTTGGGCGGCTCGGGCAGGGGGGGCGCTAAGTTGACCGCGGGGCTGATAGACCAAGGGCTGGCCGCGTTCTGCGGCAGGGTTTCTGGCCGAGCGCCGCTCGGGGGGTGAAGATTCAGCAGCGGGCAACAAACGCAGATGGGGTGTCCGAGTTTTGGCTTGAGTATTGACGCGGGCGATCGCTCGCTCTTGCCCCGGTCTCTTTTTGCCTGGGCTGCTTTTTCGCTCACCTTTGGGTCGTTGCCCCCAACGCGGTTGCCCCAGCTTGGGAGGTGGGCGATGCGGGCGCTGGCGTCGGCGCGGCTGATGCGAATCCTCTGGCGGCATGAGCGATGGCCCTACAGTCCTCTAAAACACCCTTCATGATAAAAAGGCTGAACCACAAAAGTCAAAAGCAGCGGCCCACGCTCTGAAAATTGACGCCAGCGCCCAGCAAAATCCAGCCGTTTCCCAAGCCTGCTCGATATGATGGAATCTAGCGTCAATTCACGATCACTACGTCATTTGCTGAGGAACCGGTGCGCATTGTAAACAACGTCACAGAGCTGGTGGGCCAAACCCCCCTGATTCGCCTCAACCGCATCCCCGCCCAGGAAAACTGCGGCGCAGAGATTCTGGTCAAGCTCGAAGGCATGAATCCTTCGGCCTCGGTCAAAGATCGCATCGGTGTCAATATGATTGCGCAAGCCGAGCAGACGGGGAAAATCACCCCAGGTAAGACGGTCTTAGTAGAGCCCACCTCGGGCAATACCGGGATCGCTCTAGCGATGGCGGCGGCGGCCAAGGGCTATCGCCTGATTTTGACGATGCCCGATACGATGAGCCGGGAGCGCCGGGCTATGCTGCTGGCCTACGGCGCCGAGCTGGAGCTAACCCCAGGCACGGGTGGCATGGGCGCTTGCATCTGGCGGGCGCAGCAGATCGTCGAGCAGACGCCCCATGCCTATATGTTGCAGCAGTTTAGTAACCGAGCCAACCCGAATATTCACCGCAACACTACGGCAGAAGAAATCTGGCAAGATACGGAGGGCGAGGTGGATTTTCTGGTTGCCGGTGTGGGCACGGGCGGCACGATTACCGGGGTTGCCGAGGTGCTAAAAGAACGACGACCGAGCGTAAAAGCGATCGCTGTCGAACCGGCGGGCAGTCCGGTGCTCTCAGGCGGTGAGCCAGGCCCCCACAAGATTCAGGGCATTGGGGCCGGGTTCATCCCGGAGGTGCTCAATCGCAGCGTGATTGATGAGGTGATTACGGTGACGGATGAGGCTGCGATCGCCTACGGGCGGCGTTTAGCCAAGCAAGAAGGACTGCTCTCGGGCATTTCCACAGGGGCAACGTTGGCGGCAGCCATTCAAGTGGCGCGGCGACCTGAGAATGCGGGCAAACGCATTGTCATGATCCAGCCCAGCTTTGGCGAACGTTATTTGAGTACGCCTCTGTTTCAGGACTTGCAGCCTGAATCCACCAATGTGGGTATGGGAATGCAGAGCTAGGGGCGGTCATTAAAATTAACCGCAGAAGACTGATGGGACAACTGCTACTGATCACCATCATCCTCAATGCTCAGAGGTTTTAGTCTTCCGTCCCAACAGCGTGCATACAAGAATTTATCCCGCATGGAGTCCGGGGCTGTATCAGTAAGTCTCTGTCGGGGCTGGGTCTCCCTAGTTTTCGGTTAGGTTTGCGCGAATCAAAACCCAACACGCCTAAAATGCGCAAAGGCGGCGATCGCCGCTACTCACCGACGGGTTGGTCTGGAGGTAATCTTCTAGCCAAGTACAGCCCTGATCGAGTAAGAAATAGAGGTCAAGATTCCACAGAATGGCGGTATTGTCCGCACTCGCTGAGGCTAGCTGCTGCCCATCGGAGCTAAAGTCCAGATCCCAGATCGCCGACCCATGGCCCTGGAGCGTCGTCAGCAACGTGCCCTGCACCGTCCAGAGCTTGACCGTGCCATCGTCACTGCCCGAGGCCAAAATTTGCCCATCCGGGCTAAATGCCAGCGCCCGCACCTTGCTCAAATGCCCCCGCAAGACTTGCGCCGCCCGCGGCTCGAACTGATCGCTGCGCGTGCGTCGCCAGAGGCGAATTGTGCCATCATCACTGGCCGAGGCCAGGGTCTGGCCATCGAGGGCCCAAGCCACCTGATTGATGCGACTGCTATGGCCCCGGAGTTGGCGCGGCTGCTCGGCAAAGCGATCGCCCTGCCGCCGCCAAACCCGCACCGTTTCATCCTCACTGCCTGTCGCCAAGAGCCGCCCATCCGGGCTAAACTGCGTTGTCGTCACTGCGGACTGATGCCCGGCCAGGGATTGCTGCAACTGTCCGGCCAGGGTCCAGAGCCGCACCGTTTTGCCTGGGTTGCCCGTCACCAGCCAACGCCCCCCGGGGCTGAGATCGAGATCTCCATAGCCCGAATGGGGAGGTTGGGCCTGGCCTTGGAGGGTTTGCTGCTGGACGTGTTGGTTCGTTCCCACCGAGAAGACGGTTTGGCCCTTCGGGTCAAAGCGCAGTGCCAACACTGCCCCCCCCTGGGATGACAAGCGACGGCGAAACTCCCCCTCGGTCTGCCAGAGGCGGATCTCTCCGGTCTGGGTTCCCGTCAGCAGTTGGTCACTGTGGGGATGAAACCGGATTGCCGTCACCGGGCTGGTGTGACGCAGGGTTTGGCGGGGAATTCCGGTCAGATGCCAGAGGCGGATCGTGGTGTCGGCGCTGACGGTGGCCAGGCGCGGGGCGCTGGGATGAAATGCCGCCTGGTAGGCCGAGGCATTGTGACCTTCTAAGGTCTTGAGCAGCTCGCCCTCGGGCGTCCAAAGTTTGACCGTCTTGTCGGCACTGGTGGTGGCAAGTTGTTGACCGTCGGGGCTAAACTGCACCGACCAGATGCGATCGCTGTGGGCCGACCAGTCGTTTAGCAATTCCCCCGTCACCGTCCAGCGGCGGAGTTGACCTGCTTTGTCGGCGGTGAGCACCTGCTGGCCATCGGGGCTAAAACTGACGCTCTGCACCCCCTGCGCGTGACCGACCAGCTGCCCTTGGCGCTCGCCCCTCCGGCTCCAGAACTGCACTGTGCGACCGCCTGCGATCGCTAAGATCTCCCCCTCGGGATGCCAGACGACATCGGCCAGCCAGCCCTGACCTGTAGCCCAGCGGCGCTCGATCTCGCCCGTGGCGCTCCAGAGAATCACCTCCCCCGCCGCATCCACCGAGGCGATCTGTTCTCCGTCAGGGCTCCAGGCCACCCGGTTAATTTGATCGTTATGGCCCCGCAGCGTGGTCAGGAGTTGACCATCTCGTCGCCAGAGTCGCAATGTCTGGTCATAGCTGGCGGTGACAAACCGCTGGCCGTTGGGATGCCAACTGACACTCCGCACCAAGTCGCTATGGTCGGCCATGGTTTGTACCAATTCCCCATCGGCCTGCCAGAGGCGCACGGTGCGATCGTCCCCCACCGAGACCAGATAGTCGCCATCCGGGCTGTAGGCTACATCGATCACCGTGCGTTCATGGCCCTCCAGACGGTTGATTTCCCGAATACCATGTACCGTCTGCTGGAGTGTGGCGATCGCCCGCATTCGCGTTTCCGGGTCAATCTCACCCCGCGCATCACGCACCTGATTCACGGCGCGGATGCTGGCCAAGAGGGCATCCAGTTCTTTCTTCGAGGCCAGGAGTTGCTCCGAAGCGCCGCTCAACATACTCAATTGACTGCTCATCTGGCCCAGCACCGCCCGCCGCCATTGCCAGAACGAGACCAACGCCAGCAGGGAGGCGCTGACAAACCCCGTGACCAGCAGGGCTTGGAGCCGTTTGCGGCGACGCTGCTCCCGGCGCGATCGCCCCAGACTGGCTTGGATATAGTCTTGCTCTGGGGTGCTGAGGGCCACGCCATTGCTCTGACGCCAATAATGGGCCTCCTCTAAGGCCGCCCCCTGCAGCAGGCGATTCTCCGGCTGACCGTGCTGCTGCCAGCGGGATAGTTCCTGGCGCAGGCGCTCTTGCCAAACCCGAAAGCTGCGATCGGCATCGAGCCAACTCTGCAAGCGTGTCCAGGCGCTGATCAGCACCTCATGCACCAATTCCACCGTGTCTTGATCGAGCACAATCAGTCGCTGGCGAGCGAGATGATCCAGCAAGGCGGTGGCTGCGGGGCCAAAACTGGTGCGATCGGCCAGCCGCCTGGTGTCCGCCATGCCCACACCAGGATGCACCAATTGCACAAAGATTTGGCGGGCTTGCTGGCGTTCGGGCTCGCTGAGATCGCCATAGACCGTTTCGGCATAGGTCACAAGGGCCTGCTCCACGCCGCCGATCGCTCCGTAGGTGGCATGGGTCAACTGTTGCTCACGTTGCTGTTCCCAGAGCAAGGTCAGCGTGAATTCCAGCAGGGGGAGATTGCCCGGCTGCTCACCCACCGCTGTCAGGAGGCGATCGGTGAGACCCGCTTCCAGGCTCACCCCTTGTTGGGCCGAGGGTTGCTCAATGGCGGCGCGCAACGATTCTGTCCCCATCGGCCGCAACAACTCGGGAGGATAGGTGCAAAAGACCGGGGCTAGGTCAGGATCGCTCAGGACGGCTTCCAAGAAGTCCGCCCGCAGGGTCAGCACCAGGGTAATCGGGTTGCCGAGGCCCAAGCGTCGCACGGGAGCGGTGGGCAAGTCG
>JBMYQW010000036.1:0-19146 GCA_049601735.1 Spirulinaceae cyanobacterium | reverse complement strand
AACAGAACATCCCCTCTCGGGAGGGGCGGTCAAGGGTAGCGCCGACCGGGGTGGGTTCGGGGTGTCGGCCACCTTTGCAGCAATGAGTTTCTCGGCAGTTGGGCCGCTTACATTTGCCCCCTCATTAATTACTGAACATTTAACCACCCCCGACAATTGTGACAATTTCGAGGCGATCGCCCGCTTGCATCGTTGTTTTATCCCAAAACTGACGGTGCAAGATTTCGCCATTGTATTCAATGGCGATCAGCTTGGGGTTGAACTGGCGTTGGGCGAGAAATTCTAACAAGGGGGTTTGCGCGGTGCAAGTCACGGATTCGCCGTTCACCTGGAGGATAATCTCGGTCATGGTTGCTAGGGCGTGTCATTAATTAAGTTCAGAAGCCTGTAGAGCTTTGCTCGTGCGGAACAGGGACAGGCAATAGAGCGCCCGACCCAAAAAACAGAAAAGGGGCTGTACGCTAGACATAGCAATGGTTTGAAATCTAAATGATGACAGCCCCTAGAGAATTATTGCGGTGTCCCGAGTTGCAAGAGCAGATCTTGAGTGATTTGCGCCGGATTGTCTGCTTGCATGATCGCCCGCACCACCGCGACCCGACTGCCCCCAGCCTGTTGAATGTCGGGCAGATTCTGGGCATCGACGCCGCCGATCGCGTACCAGGGCAGCGGGCAATGGGCGGCCGCATGACGCACGTAGTCCAGACCTGCGGCCGCCCGTCCGGGTTTGGTTGGGGTTTCGTAAACCGGGCCGACGCCCACATAGTTCGCGCCTGCGGCGATCGCTTGTTCCAGATGTCCCGGATTGTTTGTGGAGCGACCAATCAGTCGTTCGGGGCCGAGCAGTTCACGGGCGACTGCGACGGGCGCATCGGCTTGACCCAGATGCACCCCATCGGCATCCAGGGCCAAGGCAAAGTCGAGGCGATCGTTCATGATAAACAACGCCCCGTATTGGGCACAGAGTTCTCGAATTTTCCGGGCCTGGGTCAGCCGCACGGTGTCGTCTGCGGTTTTCTCGCGGTATTGCACAAGGCGAACGCCGCCCTGCAAGGCATTCTCGACCACGCCAAAGAGGTTTTGCACGGGGGAGGTGATCAAATACAGATGGGCTTGCTGGAGTTGTTGGCGGCGATCGACCCCAAACAGCTTGCTCTCCAGCGTGTAAACCCGATAGCGCAGCTGCTTGCAGTCGGCTGACATTTCCAGGTTGTAGAGCTTGGCATATTCTTCGAGCACACGCAGAGCCTCCTGAACCCGGCAACAGTTGGCTTGCAGCAGCGCATTCACGTCAGGGCGCTGGGCTTCTTGGGGATGGGTTAACCCAGTACCCGGATCACCAGGGGTATTCCGCGCCTGTCGTAATTGGGGATGATGCCACCGGGCCAGGGCTTGACGGAGGTCTTTGCAGATTTGGGTGAGCTGGGCGTCATTGCGACCGAAGCGACACCATTCTTCGAGAATGCGCAGGCCCTCACGGGCGCGATCGAGGTTGGCATCCAGAATGCGATGAATGGCCGAGGAAGTTGACGAAGGGTTCATAAGCCGTATCCAGCTTGAAAAATACATTGTGTAAGGATTTCGAGGTTTCGATTCCTTATTTAAATCAACAAGAAGCTGTAGGGGAGGGTTTCAAACCCTCCCGACTCCGGGGTGCAAAATAGATTAGCCGTTCTGGCAGATCGCCCAGAGAATCTTCATGGTACGTCAGAGGGGGTCAGCGTCGGTTGCCGCAGTTGCTCAACGATCGCAATACAAACCGCCACACCGATGAGGCTCAACCCCGCCCCCGTGACCAAATTCGGCAGATTGAGCTTCAGGGGCTTGAAAATCGCATCAAAAAAGCTAATGCTGCCGCCAAACGCGCCAAAATACAAGCCCAGACCCAGACCGCTGCGATCGCTCGGGAAAGTCGAGAGCACCAGAGGCACTGCGCCATTGAGCACGGCACTCAGGGCAAAGCCCATGCCCACGAGGCCCACAATCCACAATGCTGTAGGAGCAATCACCATCAGCCCAACCGCGCACAGCGCCGTGGCGATCGCAGCGCCAATCATCATTTTGGTATTACCTAGACGGGTGGCCAACTTGCCAGCGGGCAAGGCCGAGAGCGCCAAAATCAAACTAAAACCGAGCATTCCCACACCCACCTGCTCACTGCCCAGCAACCCGGTAAAATGCGCCCCCAAGCTGGCGAACGTAAAGCGCAAGCTCCAACCCAGACCCACTGCTACCCCCACCAGTAAGGCGGCGATCGGCAACCTCACCGGTTGTTTTACCGTATTTCCTTGGCCTTGGGGCATTTCCGGCGGGGCAGTCCAGCGCAAAAAGGCCGCCGCCCCTAGCAAGACAAAGGAGCCGATCGCAAAGGCTGCGCCGGCCCCCAGACTGAGAATAATGCCGTAGACGCTAAAGCGTAGCGCCCCTACCAACTGCTGAATTAGGGTCAGACAACTGGCGGCCAGGGGCAACTGCGGTCGGGGGGCAGCTTTCCCCAGTAGGGTAATGGCCGAGCTGCGGAAAATTGCCATGGCGCAGGCCCAGAGCACTGCGATCACGGGCAGGAGCCAGGGGAGAGGTTTACCAAAAACCACCAAGGTAGGCAAGCTGATAAACAGGGCAGAGGCTAGAATAATACCGGGCGTGATCAGCGGAAAGCGTGTGCCCATCTGCCATTGGGTGCGATCGGAGAGCGACCCGGTAATCGGTTCGATGATCACCTCTAGGGCGCGCTCGATCATCAGCAAGACCCCCGCTAATTCTTTAGCCAGACCCATCTCAGTGAGCAGTTGCGGCAGATACATGGCGTAAATGACCCAGCCGAGCGTAATCGCGCCTTGGATGGCGGTGACTCCCGCCACTCGCTGCCATTGAATTTTAGGGGGTGTTTCCACATTCACTGTCATAGCTGCAATAACAATTACGTCCTAGATCTTTGGCGCGATAGAGTGCTTGATCGGCCTGCTGAATGAGTTCTATAGGTTTCTTGAGCTGCTCTGTGAGATGAAATGTTGCCCCACCAATGCTTATCGTAACAATCTTGGCTACTGGTGAATACGGATGGGGTAGTGCATATTGCTTCAACGACTCCCTAATTTGATCCGCGATACTGGGCAGCACATCATGGGAAGTGTCTGGCAACAGAAGCGCGAACTCTTCTCCTCCATATCGAGCGGCAAAATAACCATTGCCCTGTGTTAGTTCCAGTAAAGCCTTACCAACTTTGCGCAGGCATTCATCCCCTTGAAGATGTCCATAATAGTCATTGTAGTGTTTAAAAAAATCGACATCACAAAGCAAAAGTGATAATGGTCGGGCGTTAGAAATGCTCTCGTGATAAAGTTCCTGTAATGTTTGGTCGAAGAAATATCTGTTTGCAAGCCGGGTCAAACCATCTTTGTTTGCCAACTCGCTTAATTCTCGTTCAGCTTGCTTGCGTTGGCTGATATCTCGACCGATGTAGAGAAACTCTTGTTCCCCGGTTATCTGATCTGTAATTGGACTACAGGAAAAAGACACCGTAATCTCCTCTCCAGCTCGAGTCATACAATCTAGCTCATAATCATCTCCGGAAATCCCCTTGATCACGTCTTCCTTCTCAGAACTCTTGACCAGCATAGAGAGTGTCATACCCAGCAACTCAGAGTACTCGTACTGAAAGAGCTGTAGAGAAGCTGGGTTGGCTTGTCTGATTTGACCACCAGCATCCGTTACCAATAGCGCATCGTTCATGTGTGCCAAAAGCTGATGCAGATAATTTTTAGTTGCCGAGAGTTCTTGAAGAGCAAGATCATGTTCTTTGGCAACCTGGCTAAAACGCTGTTCCAGCTGCATACGCTCACTAGCATCTTTCACGAACACCATCAGAGACTTTTGCTCCAGCGGACAGGGATCTGGGGGGAAAGAGCGCAGCGAAATATCGACAAAGTTGTTTTGCGTCTGCTGTATACCCAAGAGTTCAAAAGTGGAGCGTTGCTGCTCAAAAATCTCTCGAATAACAGTCTCCAAACCAACCAACTCCGGCAAGCAAGTTCGAACATCCTTATCAACTTGACAAGATAACGGAAGACGGATTGCCCCTAAAAGTAGCTCGGTGATCCCGTATGAGTAATCCGTAATCACAAGATCTTGATTACAGACCAGGTATTCGATGGGTCGCGAGGATTCTAAATTCAGCGTACTCGACATAATAAACTCTCTTTATCGATTTGCAGGGATTCACTAAGAGAAAGGATCTAGCCCTCAGACTCCAAGGGTCAGGCTCCAAGGGATTGATTCGGTATCGTCTTGCTAACAGAAACTTTCGAAGTGTAGATTAATCTACTCTTGAGTATATCGACAAGTTGTGAAGATGCTGTGAAATTCTTGTCCAAGAACTCAGTCCTCATACTCTTCCCAGTCCGAGTCCATGCCTTGTTCTTGATCAATAAATTGTTGCACCTGCTGACGATAGGTCTTGAGCTGCTGATCCACCCATTCCCGGTCTTCGCTGTTGGCAAAGATATGCACCAGCGGTTCACCCGCATCCGGCAAAATGAGTACCCAATCGTCGTTTTGGCGATTGACAATCCGCACCCCGTCAATCAGTTCGAGCTGATCGGCGGTGTGCGCTTCCACCAAATGTCGCATCAACGCGCCCTTGGCCGTCCAGGGGCAGCGCATCGTGTAAGACTTATGCACCACGCGGGGCAGTTCAGCCCGGATATTGGCCAGCGATCGCTCCTGAATCGTCAGCATCTCCATCAGTTTGGCAATGCAGAACATGGCATCAAACCCCGGATGCAACTGCGGAAAAATGAAACCGGAATCGCCACTACCGCCGATAATCACCCCTTTATTGGCTTGACAGGCTTCCATCAAGGCGGTGGGGTTCGCCTTGGTGCGAATGACGCGGGCATCGTGACGACGGGCAATCTGCTCCACGGCACTCGAAGCCTGCACCGGCACAACAACGGTACTGCGCGGATAGGTGGTCAGCATCATATTCACCATCATCGCGGTCAAGGTCTCGCCCCGAATCGGGATGCCCCCCTCATCCACGAGGATCATCTGCTCACCATTGGCTGAGACCTGAACGCCGAAGCTCGCCCGGAGGGCTTCCACCACATGGCCCAGTTGCAATAGCAACGATTCCCGCTCTGGGTTCGAGACCGCGTTTTGGTTCAGGCTGGCGTTGAGAACAACGGCATCACAGCCAAACTTAGCAAGCAACCGAGGCAAGATCGCTCCGGACACAGCATAGACATAGTCAATGACCACCTTAGAGCGGCTCGATCGCACCGCTTCAATGTTGAGCTGTTTTTCAAAACTGCGCCGATAGATTTCCAGGGTTTCAGACGGATAGCTCATCGTACCAATTTCCGAGATCGGCACGCGGCGCAGGTCTTCCTTGAAATAAGCGCCTTCGATCTTCTTTTCTTTGGGCTTGGAAATGTTGATGCCCTTATTGTCAAAAAACTCAATCAGGATGGAATCCGGGCGATCGGGATGGAGTCGCACATGAACCCCGCCTGCCACCTTTTGGGTGGGAATTACCGTACGGGCCAAGGGAATGGCGGTGGCTTCCAGGTTCTGAATCCGGACCCCCGCCGACATCAGTCCAGCGATCAGGGAGCGGCTGACCATCCGGGAAATGGGGCGCTGATCTCGGGAGGCCGTCACCATCGTGCCGGGCTTGAGGGTGGAGCCGTAGGCAGCGCCTACCTTGACCGCAAACTCGGGCGTGATGTCAATGTTCGCCAGTCCGGAAATGCCCTGTTGGCCAAAAAGGTTCCGTTGGGCGGTCGTGCCCCAGATCAAGTTAATGTTGAGAATCGCCCCGGATTCAATTTTCTTATGGGGCCAGACCCGTACCGCTGGGCTGATCTGCGCCTCTTCCCCCACACGAGAAAGAGAACCGATCACAGCCCCTTCCAAGATATGGGCACGGCGATCGACCCTAGTGCCGCGAGAAATCACGCAGGCCCGCAGATGCACTTCTTCACCCAAGATCACGCCATTGGCCACAATCGGCCGTTTCAGATCCGCATCCGCACCCACCGTCACGTTATCCCCCAGGACTGTGCCAGCCTTTAGTCTGGCGCGAGGGCCGATGCGACAGTGATGGCCAATCAATGCCGGACGCTCAATGCGGGCGGAGGGGTCAATGTAGGTATCTTGACCCACCCAGAGCCCAGCGGATTTTTCTGCATAGGCAAAGTCCACTTTTACCTTACGCTCTAGGGCATCGTATTGGGCTTCGCGGTAGGCATCGAGATGGCCCACATCACACCAGTAAGCGTCTTCGGCGATGTAGCCATACATGGGTTCGTTGCGATCGAGCAGCAGCGGAAAGAGGTCTTTAGAAAAGTCCGATTCCTGGTTATGAGGCAGATAGTCCAGCACCTCCGGTTCCAGAATGTAGGTTCCGGTGTTGATCGTGTCGGAGAAGACTTCGCTGGTGGAGGGCTTTTCCAGAAAGCGGGTAATCCGCCGCTCACCATCCGTAATCACCACGCCAAATTCAATGGGATTAGGGACGCGGGTGAGAATTAATGTTGCTTTGGACTTCTTCGCTTTGTGAAAGGCGATCGCTGCTTGCAGGTCAAAATCCGTCAGGCAGTCACCGCTAATGACCAAGAAAGTGTCATGAAGTAGCTCCGCCACATTCTTCACACAGCCCGCTGTGCCGAGGGGCTGGTCTTCTTCGACGGCATAGGTCATCTGCACACCAAAATCCCCCCCGTCCTGAAAGTAGTCCCGCATAATGTCCGGCAGGTAATGCAGGGTGGCGATCACCTCGTAGATCTGGTTGCGCTTAAGCAAATTGATAATATGCTCGGCGATCGGCCGGTTGAGCAGGGGAACCATCGGCTTGGGGAGATCACAGGTTAGGGGCCTCAACCGCGTCCCGGAACCACCCGCCATCAACACTGCACGCATGACCCTTTCTCCTTTCGTCTTGGCTAAGGGGATCTTACCAAATACGCTCGCCCCAATCTGTGTAGGGGAAGGCAGAAGGCAAGAAGGATGAAGGATGAGTTGTGTAGGGGCGCAACGCTTGCGCCCTTTGCGAATCGTCAACGCGTAGGGATGAAGAATTGCCTTTGTTAGCATGGATGCGGATCTCGGTAGAGATTCAATATCCCTAGCGTTCCCCTCAGCGTTAATGACAGAGCCGTTACATTCGCCCGGTGAACTGATCCGCGATCGCTACCGCATTGGTGAGCCACTGGGGCAGGGCGCGATCGGCACGACCTACGGAGCGATCGATCAAACCAATGGACTGGAGGTTGCCCTCAAAGTTCTGTCGCTCAAGCAAGTTAGCGACTGGAAGGTGCTGGAACTCTTTGAGCGGGAAGCCCAGACCCTGGCCCAGCTCGATCATCCCTGCATCCCCAAGTATCTGGATCATTTCCATTTGGATACGGAGAGCGATCGCCGCTTTTACCTGGTTCAAGAACTGATCGAAGGTCAGTCGCTCGAAACCCTGATCCGCAACGGTCAAGCCATCCCCGAAGCCGATGTGCGGGCAATCGCGCTCCAAGTCCTGGAGATTTTGGGCTATCTTCATACGCGCCAGCCGCCGGTGATTCACCGGGACATCAAGCCCCAGAACCTGATTTACACCGACGATCAGCGCATCGTGTTGGTCGATTTTGGCGCGGTGCAAGAGGCCTTTCGCCATACCCTCAGTCGGGGTGGCACGTTTGTGGGCACGGTGGACTATATGCCGCCGGAGCAGTTTCGCGGCCAAGCCATGTTTGCTTCGGATCTCTATAGCTTGGGCGTGACCCTGATTGATCTGCTCACTGGCCCAGCGCCCATCAGTGAATTGCCAGAAAAACGGCTGAAGCTCGACTTCCGCAATGGGGTTGAGGTCTCCCCGGAATTTGCCGCTTGGCTCGATCGCCTGATCGAACCTACCGTGGAAGACCGCTTTCAATCCACCGACTCAGCGCGTCAAGCCCTAGTAAGTAACAATCTGGTTCCGCCCCGGCCCGATCTCGCATCCCAAGACCAACCCGGCCACAGCCGCATCGTTCTCAATCAAACTAAGGAAAACCTCACGCTCTACCTGCCGCCTGCGCCTTGGAACCTTGCCAGTGGGCTGCTCACCACGTTTAATCTGGGCTTCAGCGGCATCCTCGGTCTCAGCAGTGTTTTTACTGTGGTTGTGCTGTTGATGGCAATTGTGGAGGCGATCGGTCAGCTCGGTACAGGCCTCAGCATGATTGCGGGCGGCCTTATGCTGAGTTTTGTGCTGGCGCTCTTTTGGCTGATTCCCTGGCTGCTCTGGCGGGTGACGCGGCGTTTACGGGGCGATGCGATCGAGCTAGATCTGCGCCCCGAAGGGTTTCGCCTGCAATATCGCTGCTTTCCGCTCGACAAGACGATCATTGGTGAGCTGACCCAACTCAATTTGCAGCGCCAGCCCAACCGTCAAGGGCTCAAGCTGGTGCATTTAGCGCGTAGCGAACCCTTGCACCATTCCTTTTGGGGGTTTAAGTGGCAGTCTTCCAAGCTCTTTGAATATCGGTGGGGTTGGTGGCTGACGTTTGAGGAGCAAACCTGGTTAGCCGAGGAACTGGGGACATTCTTGGCTCAAGCCAAGGCGAAGGCTGTGCCTTTCAGAAACACGTTTACGGCTCTACCCAAACAGGATATCAATCCTAACCCCCTTGATACCCCCTACCAGAGTCGTATCCAGATCCACAAAACGAGCGATCGTCTAGAGATGATTGTGCCGCCTTTATTTGTAGGTCGAGCCAAGACAGTTGCCTTCGCTTCACTCGGCTTATTGGGTCTATTTACCTTTCCCTTCGGCTTGATTGCAATTCCCATTGTGCTAGTTGTGCAAGCGAGCTTTCTTTGGTCTTTTGCAGGGCAGTTCCAGCTACAAATTGACCCAGAGCACTTTAAGCTGCGTTGGCAATATTTGGGATGGCGACATACAGTTCGAGGTGCGACAGGGCAGCTCCAGGGTGCTGAACTCGGGAAAACCAACATCGTGGTGAATCGGCGTCGGATTATGGCCTGTAAACTCGTGATGTCCTACCGCAATTATCTCTTCGGCACTTGGCTCAAAGAACATGAGAAGGATTGGGTGATTGCGGAGATTCAAGATTTTTTGGCGCAGTTGCCGAAGGCGTAGATTCCGCTTCTGGTTATCGCGTGTACGGTTGAAGGAGTTTGAGATCAGCGATCGCCTGGTAATGTTTGACTACGAGTTTGGGCTTGGTGACGGAGTTGACGAGCATACTGCTGGCCATCTAAAGTTTTCGGCAAGCTGTTAATGACACCGATTTGTTGCCAGTAATCGCATAGTTCTTTACCGTTGCGAATGGTTGAGCGGGTTGCCAAATTTTTCTCATTAGCAGCACGGAGCTGGTCAGCGAGGCGCTGGAGCTGTTGAATCTGTTCTGGGGTCAGTCCGGTGAGGTTGAGGGAAGGGGTCATGGCTGCTCTTAACTTAGCGGTGTATTCCTAGCTGAAACCAACTAGACCATTTGATACTGGGGCTGAGGTAGCGTTTTGCCTTCAGACTGAGCAGCTTCAACCAACAGCTCAATCACTTCACGGGCATTTTGAAGGGCGGATTCGTAGGTGTCGCCGTGGGTGACAGGCTGCATCACCTCGTGGGCAAAGTCTGGGAGTAAAACTACAAAGCAATCATCTTCAACTGACCACTGAATCGTGATGGTGTAATTCATATCAGTTGTTCTCCTGGTTATTGATTTGCTTGAGGGCTTGCAGAGACTGTTGAACCTGCTTTTCAAGATAGGGTTTGGCATCACTACCATCTTTACCAGAGATGATAATGGTCTTAGTCAGTTTGGTGTGTGTCCATTTCGTGTGGCTACCCTTTGCAGGTTTGAAAGTAAAACCGGCCTGAGTGAGCATTCTTTTGAGTTCTCTGATTTTTTTTGGCATTGATCCTACGATCGCAAATTTCGCGGATCAAGGGCATCGCGCAAGCCATCGCCGAGCAAATTAAACGACAACACCGTCACCACAATCAACAGGGCGGGCGACCAAATCAACCAAGGTTGCAACACCAAAATGGAGGCGTTTGTCGCCACCGAGAGCAGGTTCCCCCAAGAGGGGTCGGGTTGCTGAATGCCCAGCCCGATCAGACTCAGCACCGACTCCGCCACGATAAAACTCGGTACAGCTAATGTTGCAGAAATAATCACATAGGTGGCGGTTTGGGGCAGCACATGACGCACGATGATGTAAACCGGGTTTGCACCGATCGCCTGGGCCGCGCTGACAAATTCGCGTTCCTTAAGCGAGAGCACCTGACCCCGAATCACTCGCGCCAGCCCCGACCAACTCACAAACGAGGTGATCACGATAATCAGTAAAAATCGCTGGGCACTGGTGAGCCCTGGCGGCAGAATCGCGGCCAGCGCCACCAACAGATAGAGAGTAGGAACCGTCATCAAGACCTCAACCAGGCGCATGATCAGCGCATCCAACCAGCCCCCAAAATAGCCAGAGATTCCGCCTACCATCATGCCGATCGGAAAGGAGATGGCAATGCCGACCAAACCAATACTGAGGCTAATGCGGCCACCAAAGAGCAGACGACTGAGTTGATCCCGGCCCTGCTCATCGGTTCCCAACACATTAATCCGACCGGGGCCGACCGTGCCGAACAGGTGGCGATCGAAGGGTAGCCCCGGAAAAAGGGTGACTTCTTCAAAGCGGGGCGGCAGAGGCAGACGAATTTGGAACAGGTTGTATTCGGAACCCTTGACGAGTAAGCCTAAACGAGACGGTTCGCTGCGCTCGACTTCCAAAACGCGATCGCCCGTCTCTAGGTCAGTGGGGCCTTGAGTGGTCGGGTAAACATGGGGGCCAAGCCATTGGCCGTCCTCATCCCGCCAATGGATCTGGGTCGGCGGCAACAGCGACCCCCCATCTTGGGTGGCGTAGGGGTCGTAGGGTGCGAGAAAGTCTGCAAAGAAGGCGCTCAAGTAAAACACCAGCAGAATCACTGCGCCCACCCGCGCGAGGGGGTTCTTTCGTAGTCGCCGCCACCAGTTCATGGTTGAATTTTCAGAGTAATTTTAGAATGCCATTAGGATGCCATCGCTTCGGGCGCTGAGTTTTGGCTACTGCCCTTCTCATGCTCCACCTTGAAAACATTAGCGTATAAATTGGCGATCACTTGCTGGCCTTGCTGGGTCAGGGAGAGATAATGCAGCGCATCTTCAATGAAGGGATAGACCGCATTCCAGAAAAACTGGGCGTAGTTGCGACGCAGATCGCCTGGGTTTTTGAAGCCCATATGCTCATTCGCCCCCGTCTCCTCAAATTCATAAAACAGGGCGTTGATCTTGCGGAGATAGCGCGGATCGCTGAGTTGACCAATCAGATCCGAGGAGCGGACTAAGCCCGCATGGTTCGAGGTCGTTTTATGGTCACTCTCATCGGGAACCGGAAAGCGCGTCAGTTCAATGCTGCGCTTAATCAGTTCGGAATCAATCAGACGATGGCCGCCAAAACGCTCTTCAATGAAGAGTTTGCCGCGATCGACATGGTAGGGCGTCAACGAGGCATCGGAGTACCCCATCGGTACACGAACCATCTCGCCATTCTTACCCGTGGCGTAGAGGCGTTCGCGATCGTTGTCCTGACGACAGACCCCTTTGACATAGCCAATATCATGACAGACCAGGGCGATGACGAAATGCAGCCAGTCTTCGCAGGAAACACCGCCTTCGCGAATATGCTTGCCTCGCAAAATTTCTTGGCCGACAAGCGTGACGAGGATCGAATGCTCGACGTTGTGATAGAGCGCATCGCCATTGGCAATGTTCTCCATGGCCATGCTGCCCGCCCAAGCAATGATTTCTTCGTAGTCTTGCTTGAGTCCGCCGTAGGTTCGACGGTAGCCATTGCGGAGTTGTTGAACGAATTCAGCAATTAAAATTTCAGTGGCGTTAAACATCTCCGAATCGCATTAGATAATGAGCAGGATTCTCTCAACTGTAGCAAAGAATCTTGGTCTGCGAGGGACGGGGGCGATCGGAATTGGAGACGTTCTGACGAGGGAGCTGACCCCCTAACCCTCTACGGGTTTTCGCTGTGGTGGGCAATGATCGCCTTACGCCTTCCGTGGCGGCCCACACCCGACCCACCCCGGTCATCGCTACGCGAGACCGCCCCTCCCAAGAGGGGATTTTAAGTCTCCTCTGGGGAGGAGTACCCGTAGGGGGAGGTGGGTCGGCCCACTAGAACTCCCATCAGAAACTGAATACAGCGTTAAGTTCACACAGATGGCAAGCGTTGCGCTCCTACCCAAAAATCATTCATCCTTCTGCCTGCTTCGCACGGGCAAAGCCCTACTGTCTTCACTCATCATTCTGCCTTCACTCATCCCTCTGCCTTTACTAATCCCCGCTGGGGCAGTTGCTTGGCCAAAGACTTGAGCAGATCCAGGCGTTGCGTCTGGGTCAGCCATTGCTGCACGATCGCCCCTAAACGCTGAAGGTTCAAGGCGGCGGGGGCATCGGCGAGGGGGTCTTGCTCGGCAAAATAATCGATCAGGCTCAAACCGACAATTCGGGTTAAATAAGCGGCACTGACCCCCTGAATGGCTCCGCCCGCCAGATAGGTTACAGGGCTACTTTTAGCCAGATGGCCCAGGGTCTGAGTTGAGAATTCCACCGCGCCCAGCTTCAACAGCAATTCACCCAGTTCACGGGTCACTGTTTGGGCTTGGTCGAGCGTAATCGTGCAGCGATAGACCCCGCCCAAATCAATGATCATCTGGGTATTAATGGCGATCGCCGCCAGCAGATCCAACGCCGCCACTGGGTTAGCGATCGCCGCTCCCGCCGCCAACCATTGGTATCGCTCCACGAGGGGCAAGGCGCGATCGCGCCGGAGCTGGTTAAGTTCGTGGTGCATTTGCTGGGTGAGCTGGCGGAGCTGCCGCCATTGGGTTGCCCGTCGCAAGTGGGTCTGGGCGTCTGCGCTGGTGAGGGTTTGGAGGCGATCGCTTAACGCCTCAAGCTGCGGCTCCGGCGTTGTGGTCGTTTCCATCACTGTGCCATCGGCTTGGTGCTGGCGCAGAGCGATCGCTTGGGGAGCAGCGGCAATCCTTATCACATTCTCAGCAGAAATGAGACCCTCAACCCGTTGCTGCACCAGATTCACTAAGGTCTGACTCGCTGTCTGGGGCTGCTGGTCTTGCTTGCTCAACAACAGGCAGACCGGATGAGCAGCTTGACGTAGCGTTTGAAGTTGTTTCAACTCTGAATCCGTCAGATCGCCCGTGACGAGATAAAGCAAGAGATCAGTAGCGGAAAATGTTGACTCTGGCGGACTATCTTGCCAGGCGATCGGCAAAGCAGCTTTTAGACTGGCCAGTTGCTGATATAAAGAGGTTTTGCCCGCCCTCGGTGAACCGATAATCGCTCCGGAGAGGGGAGCAGACGGCTCGACCTGCTGCAATTGATCGAGCTGCGTTCTCAAGGCTTCTGCGGGATCGATTGCGTCAGTCGTCTCAGCCGCTAGACAGTTCAGGGTCTGCTCGGCTTGATTGAGGGCAAGCTGAACCGCTTCGGGGGAAATGCGATCGGGTGGTGGGGCGATCGGCGTGTTAGGACGGGGTTTAGCCTTGAGCCACCAGAAACCGCCCCCCAACAGCATGAGCAGCATCAGCGCATCTTGGCTCCATTCCGCCGCCAGTCCAGAAATACTACTGCCTAGCCCTAGCAATATTGATAACCCCAAGCCCCCAATCAAGATGGGTTTGCGCATTCCCCTTTCCCCGTTTGCGAATCGCCAGTTAAGCGCCAATTCAGCGAATTGCCGCTCTTTTCCATGCTACAGGGTCAATTGCGGCTTTGCGGTCGTAGATTGGTTTGTCCCTCTGCTCAACGGCTACGAGGCCCCCAGGGAAAAGTTACAGTAGAGGAATCGGCGACAAGACTTAGGTTGTCTCCCTACAGATGCTGTCGGTGGAATATCACTAATTAAGTCAACCGAGGCGGGCAAGATGCCCGCGCTACGGGATTTCTTGAAGAAAAGAATCACATTTTAAAATCCATGGTCTCCACAATTACCGCCTCCAGAAGTTTTAACCTGGCCCAAGTTCGTCGCCCGATTCGTGACCTGCAACCCCAACTGGTGGACTGGCGGCGGCATCTGCACCAATATCCGGAATTGAGCTTTAAGGAGCAGAAAACCGCTGAATTTGTGGCGGCCCAGCTAACGGCTTGGGGCATTGCCCACCAGACGCAGATCGCTGAAACCGGGATTGTGGCGACTCTCACCAGCGACAATCCGGGCCCCGTCATTGCCATTCGCGCCGACATGGATGCCCTACCGATTCACGAGCAAAATGAGGTGTCCTATCGCTCCCGCCACAAAGGGGTGATGCACGCCTGCGGCCATGATGGCCATACGGCGATCGCCCTTGGCCTCGCCCATTACCTCCAGCACCACCCGGAGCAATGGCGCGGCACGGTCAAGATCATCTTTCAACCGGCTGAGGAAGGCCCCGGCGGAGCCAAGCCGATGCTTGATGCCGGGGTGCTGCAAAACCCGGACGTCGAGGGGATTTTCGGGCTCCACCTCTGGAATAATTTACCCCTCGGGACGGTGGGCGTGCGACCGGGTGCATTAATGGCGGCGGTGGAATCCTTTTGGTGTACGGTGCTGGGCAAAGGCGGCCATGGGGCGATGCCGCACCAGACGGTGGATGCGGTGGTGGTGGGAGCGCAGATCATCAACGCTCTGCAAACGATTGTCTCGCGCACGGTTGACCCGCTGGATGCGGCGGTGGTGACGGTGGGCGAGTTTCATGCCGGGAGTCGCCACAATGTGATTGCGGATACGGCGCGGTTGAGCGGAACGGTGCGCTACTTCAGTCCGGATTTAGCCGGCCAGCTGGGCCCCCGGATCGAAGCGATCATCGCGGGGGTCTGCAAAATGCAGGGGGCAACCTATGACCTGGATTATGTGCCGCTCTATCCGGCGGTGATTAATGATGAACGAATGGCGGCGATCGTGCGCGATTGTGCCTTTGAAGTGGTGGAAACGCCAGCGGGGGTTGTGCCGGAATGCCAAACCATGGGCGCGGAGGATATGTCTTTTTTCTTGAATGCGGTTCCGGGCTGCTACTTTTTCTTGGGCACGGCAAATCCGGAACTGGGGCTCAATTATCCGCACCATCATCCCCGGTTTAATTTTGATGAGAGTGCGCTTTCGGTGGGGGTGGAGTTGTTTGTGCGTTGCATCGATCGGTTTGGTGAAATGGCGCTTTGAATGATCATTAGGTTAACCGTAAATAACAGTTTTTTCGATGCTATGGAGGATGTTGGTGAGTGATAATTGGGTTGTGGTGAGTAATTCCCACCCTACGACTACGACTCAAGTTTTCGCAAATCGCTATAAACCATGAAGGAGAATTACCAGTAATGAATTCCATTCGAGAGCAATATGTTATCGATGTCCAAGGACAGAAAACTGCTGTCATTCTGGCGATCGAAGATTACGAGCAACTGCTCGAAGACCTGTATGATTTGACAGTTGTGGCAGAGCGCCGCTCAGAAACCCCGATTAGTTTAAACGAAATGCAGCGAAGGCTGGAGCAGTAGGGTGGGCACGGCCCACCACAACCCATGAAATATTGGATAAAGTTGCATCCTATGAGTTCAGAAAACATGGATCTGATTGAGAATAATAACAGATGAGATTTATCTTCAGAGTCATCGAAAACAATCTGAAATCCTAAATTTGTGGGCAATGCCAACTCTACTATTTTTCTTAGAGAGAACCCAATGCATACATATAGATCAATAATGTCTTTAACCTACGTGGGCAAAAAAAATGATGCCTTAGAGTATTCATTCCCTGAAGCAAGTGATCAAGATGCTCTTAATATCGAGAAAGTGATCTCAATTGATAATAAAACAAACGTAAAACTTGTTTTCACAAGAAGCGAACAGGGCGAGTCAGATACATTCATTCTAGACTCTGTATACTATGAGTGTTTCTATCCAAATTTAATTTCTCTAGAGGATTTTGAAGAAACATCTAAGAAGAAATTGAATGCCTTCATAGATAAACTTTGCCTAAGAAGTGACCACTACACGCCAATAAAGCGAGAGTTTGAAATAGTTGAATGTCCTGAAGTTGAAAAGGAGAATAGTGACTTAAAGATAAGTTTTTCTATTCCATCTACTGAAATGCAAGTATATCAAGTTCTGGTTGTTCGAAAATTCAATGAATCTGAATTTCGGACTTTACTCAAAACAGATACAAAAATTGGTATTGAGAATTGCATCGACAACTTCATAAAGATAAAAAATTTAAATCATGATGAAATTCGCTTTATGGCGCTGGCTCGACTTCGTGAATTGATAGCTTGGGAGGTGACGGGAGATAAAGGAGCGAGGGATGGCTTTCGTGCTGATGAAAACAATAATAAAAAGATTGTCACCACATATTTTGTGAACAAAAACAAAAGAAAAGATGATAGTGAACGCATTATGGAGATGGATTTTTTATTGCAAGCAACACGAAATTTTTTGTCTCATTCTCCCAATTTAGGGACAGAAACAATTAACGCTCTGAATGAATATTTTGACAAAAACTATAGCGAAGGAAACCCACCTATATTTGATCGATGGAATGCCAAACACATGGATCTTGTTAAGTCTGGTATTCCAAAGCTGGAAAGAGTAATTGAAGAATATTTAGAAACCTTATTGCTCAAGTCGTAGGGTGCATTAGCAAGACAATAACTCATTAATAAATCTACAATCTTCGCTCCTGCGTAACGCACCACAACCCTTTACAAAATCAAACCAAAAATCATCATGTCTTTAATTTGATCTCGATACAAACATAATGGATTGGTGCGTTACGGCGCAATCAAAATTGTCAGGCTTGATGCCAAAATCATTGCCGCCCCTAGCGTAGCCATACCTGAAAGGCTATACACACCCTACTAACGTGACACGCCTTATTTTGTCCATTAGAGCATCAAAAGAAAAATCCCACAAAACATTGGCTGTGTTGGGTTACTCTTCGAGAAGCAAGCTACGCTCCGCTCTACCCAACCTACAGTATCAAGTTGGACGAGGCTTAGGTGTAATTTATGAGGTGATTGTGAACATAGAACCCTAACTACCATGCTGAACTACCCGCTTTTGTTGCTTGCGCTCATTTTTCTTGGCGTCGGCAGCTTTAAACTCGGTGTGCGGACAACCGTGCTCTACTTTTTTGGGGCAGTTCTAAGTGGCTGTGTGTTTTTCTTGGCAAGTGAATGGTTGAGTCCAGAATTATCACAATATTCAGGAGTAGAGTATGAAATTAGACTTTGGGGTCTTGTTTCTAGTTATCTCATACTCTTTCTAGGGTTTCTACAGATCTTCAAGCTGAACTTTTTCTCTCGACTGTTTTGGGCATTTAAAGCGATTCCATTTAAGACAGTATCTGAGCGAAAACGCCATCTTCCCGTTCTACTGAGTTTGCTATTTTGTTTGAGTTTGGGCTATCTGAGCTGGGACTTCTGGCGGATTCAGGCGAATCTCTTGATGGCAAGCGGAATTAGGATTGAACGAGATATGGGCTGGCCGGAGCCCTTTCGAGCAATCATCAATCATTTAAAAGAAACGACAAACAAGCGGTTACTAATCAAAATTCTCCTTTCCCATCCAGACAGGAATTTTGCGGTAGAGGGGATGCTGCTAATCGTTGAAGAGCAGCCAGCCAATGCAGAAGAGTTGTTGCGTCAACATCTTAACGATCGTAGCGTCAATGATCGGTTGCTGGTCGAAAATGGTCACTTTGCTCGCTTGAGCATCTTGGCATTGAAGATTAAGCAGAGTCGAGCTTTAACGACCGAGGAAGAAACAATCCTCAGAGAAGATAGGCGATTTATTCAATCAGTCTTCCAGATCAATCAGCTCGATCGCCGATCTCGTAAAGTACGTTAGCAGAACAATAACTCATTGATGAATCTACAATTCTTACTCCTGCGTAACGCACCAAAACCCTTTACAAAATTAAACAAAAAATTGTCATGTCTTTAAATTTAATCTCGATATAAACACGATGGATTGATGCGTTACGGCGCAATAAAAATTGTCGGGCTTGATGCCAAAATCTTTGCTGCCCAACACACCCTACTCCTTTCGTAACGCACTAAACCCATCACTCATACCCCAACCCTGTGGTGCGTTACGGCGAATTTTAAATCCTTTTATTATTTCCAGATTGTAGCCGCCTCTAGCGTAGCCATGCCTGAAAGGCTATACACACCCTACAAGATCTGAATTTTAAAGTGGGCTTAATAAATCCCAAAGCCCGGAGCGGGTTGGGTTACGCTGCCGCTAACTCAACTTACAATATCAAACGGGTCTTGGTTTATCATATCCAATGCTTACCGCCACTCTCGTCCATGCGATCGCCCGCTTCTTCCCCCACGCCGTCTTTTACCAAGACACAACCCGACGGCAAATTGCACTCACCATTGATGATGTGGGTGGACAAGACACTTGGGTGATTTTGGAGGCGCTGACGAAATTCAACCAAACCCTCGGCAGTGCGGACAATGCGGCACGTGTCACCTTTTTCGTAATTACCGACGCCCTCGCCGCAGTCCCCGGACTCCTCCCCGAACTCATCCGCCAAGGGCACGAAATTGGCAACCATGGCCGCAAAGATCACCGTCATGCCGCCCTGTCGCCAGCGGCATTCCGAGATGAAATTCAGCAAGCCCACGAGATCCTAACCACCGCCGTCGCGGCCCCCATCCAATGGTTTCGCCCCGGCCAGGTGCTCTACAACCGGGCAATGCTGCAAACCCTCCAGACGCTACCGGGTTATCAGCCTCGCTTTGCCTTGGGCTCCGCGTTTCCCCTCGATACCCGTTGGCCCACTTGTCAGCCGGGTTTTACGCTGCCTTATCTGAGCCAATTCATTTTTCCGGGGGCCATTCTGGTGCTCCATGGCGGCACAGCCGAGCGTTCTGCCCGTACTGCCCTGTTGCTCCAAAAGCTCCTCCCGCAATTGCAGCAACAGGGCTACGAGATGATAACGCTCTCGCAACTCTGGGGCAACTGATCCACGATTCTCCGAAGATTAGGCGATTTCTCGGAATAAATATACCAACCTAAGCTGCGATGGTGCGTTACGGCT
>JBMYQW010000035.1:0-19444 GCA_049601735.1 Spirulinaceae cyanobacterium | reverse complement strand
AGAGTGAAAAGGTAGTTTTCACCCCGTGGGCTTGGGCGATCTCTCGGGCCGCGATCGCCGCCGCCTTGCCCGTCGGTGAAGACACCAAGTAGCCCTCCATATATAAGTACTTGGAAGCGGCCAGCGCCGCAGGCACCAGCTCACTGGGGGAAATTTCGCTGGTAATACCCAAGAACGTATTCATGGTGCGATCGGCATCAGGCGTGACAAACACCAGGCATTTTCCGGTGATGCCCTGAGGTGGAGACGCCTGCTGCCAATTGGTCTCAAGACCTGCCGCCGTCAGATCCTTGAGAAACACAGTACCGGTCGGATCACTGGCAACTTGACAAGAGTAGAAGCCCTTGCCCCCTAAACGACTGAGCGTCACCAGCGTATTGGCAGCAGACCCCCCCCCAGTCTGTTGACTCGGCGGACAATTCAAGGCGGTCAAGATCTCAGTCTGGCGGGCTTCATCCACCAGGGTCATGACCCCTTTCTCAATCCCCAAGTCCTTCAGGGTTTCCGGGGCAACCTCAAACTCCATATCGACGAGGGCATTCCCCAGTCCATAGACGTCATAGGTCTGATTCGAACCGTTCAATGTATCGGACATCGCTCCCGTTGCCTCGCTTCCCGCTGCATATTTCCAACCACCCTAAAGGGCCATGCCCCCAGCGTCAATCTATATCCTCTAGGGTGGGGTTTGTCTCTAAAATCTCTTCCTGGAAGGTCTCAAGAGCAGTGCCAGGATAGTAGAACTGCAAAATTTGGCTGTAGTTCCAGCCCTGCCGTGCCAGAGTATAAGAGCCATATTGACTTAGACCCACACCATGGCCAAAGCCCCCGCCCACAAAGCGATAGCCGGTCAAGGCGTTTTGGGCATCCAGCAGCGGTTCTAAATAAAAGAGGGTGCTGCGAGGTGGCCCGAGGGCGCTACGGGCTTCGGTCTTATGGAGTTCCACGATGCCTTTGTCGGTGGTGACGTTCAGGGTCAAGATTCGACCAGCGGGCGATCGCTCCGTCACAGCCATGCGCACAATGCGCTCGATCCCGGCCAGCGGGTGCTTGGTGCGCACAAGATAGCGATCGAGATCGGCCGTGAGTTCGGCTAGAGAACTCTGTCGTTCCCAGCGAAAGACGTGGGAATCGCTGCCGTTAAACCCTTGGTTTAAGCTCAAAAACCGTCGAATCGCCGCTTCCGTATCCAATGGGTTTTGGGCCAGATCCCAGGGCGGGTTCGCCGCATCGATTCGGGCTTGCAAATAGGGCCGTGCTGCGCCATCCCAGTTATCCTCAAAGGGCGCGGTGATGCCCCCGGTATGGGCGGAATACAAGGCATCTACGAGTTGGTTATCGTAGGTCAACACCAAACTCTGGGTCGTTTGAATGGCGCGATCGGCCCGTTCGACTGTACCCGTAAGTCCCTTGTAAACCTGACAATGCACTGTGGCACAGAGTTCGTAATCGTCGGCTTGGAAGCGGCGGAGGTTGCGCAGGGCATAGGTGCGGGCGAGGATGGCTTGGGCTTGCACCGCCGCGTAGGGGGCCTGGGGGCCAATTTCGTGGGGCACAACGCCCCGCAGGTAGGTCTCCATCGGCACTTCGTTGACGACGGTGAAGTCCCCGTAGGCATTGGGCTGAACCAGCAATGCCCCGCCGTAGAGGCGGGTGTCGTCCTCCTGCTGGAGGCGCACCCGCTGGCGCTGGCTGGTGATCTCGACGCGATCGCGGTTGTAGCGATAATTGCCAATTTGGAAGGAAACCAACGGGGCATGGGTTGGCAGCTCACTGTGAAGATAGGGCTCGGTTTCCCCCACGGCGACCAGGTTCTCTAGCAGCTTGCGTCGCAGCAGCGGCGTATTGTAAACCGATCGCTTGGCCCAAACTTGCCAGCGCCCCGGTTGAGTCACTTCCGTGACCACGCCCCGGCTGGCCCATTGCTTGGCACTGTGTTCAGCGGTTTCAAAGGTGGCATGGTCACTGAGCACCACCCATTCCTGAGGTTCGGGCTCGGCTAACGGCTGCTGACTCAGCTCCAGGGCGAGCCGATTCGTGGTCAGGGTGGTCGTGCTGCCATCCGGATTGGCAAACTCCACCGTGAGGCGATCGCCCTCTAGGCTACTGAGCGTCAGGCGATCGCGGCGCTCCTGACCAAAGCGTTGGACAATCCCTACCTCTAGAACCCGATTGGTAGCTTGGGCCGGTAGGAAGGGTAGAACCGTCGTGGTCAGGGTCACAAGCGCGATCGTCGTCCCCCGCAATCCGGTGAACCTAGAAAATATCAACCTAGAAAATATCAACATCGGCAGTCTGAATGAACAAATCGTTACGGACTCAAAAACAAATCAAAAACAAAACAGTGGAGATGAAAACCATCTCCACTGAGTATGCACTATTTAACTAAAAAATTCTGGAGGGAGAACCAAGGGGTTTACTCAGCGATTTCAGGCAGCTCTGCCGGGTCGAGGGCGTCCAAGCTGCCACCGACCCCAATGGGTGTGTTGAGAATCGTGGCATCGGTAATGGTGAGGTCGGTCAAAGAAGCGCCAGCCAGCTTAACATCTTGTAAACTCGCGGCGGTAAAATCCACGTTGGTAATGATCGCGCCATTGAGATTCGTCGAATGTAACTGGGCTTGACCCAGATCAACATTCACCAATTCGGCATTGGTCATCATCGTCAAGGTTAAATTCGCGCCCGTTAAGTCTGCGCCCGTTAAATCTGCACCCTCTAGATTTGCGCCCATAAGGTTCGCGTTCTGGAGGTTCGCATTACGCAAGTCTGCACCAATCAAGTGTTGCCCCGAGAGATCTGCCCCTGAGAGATCACAGGACTCACAGGCATTCGTCTCGATCAGCTCTTGCACCAAGTCGGCTTCAGCAGCCTGAGCTGAGAGCACAGACATCGGCATAATACCTAGGGCAAGCGTTGCAGCGAGGGCAACGACCGTTTTTAAATTCAGATCATACATAACGTATCCTCCCGTTCTATTTCAATCCTCAAACACCAAAATGGCTGAGAGCTAAACCGTAATCCTCTCGACTCGATCCCATTGCCTGAAAGACCCAATTCCCAATGAGGGAGATATCCTTCCCTAACCATCGAATGGGGTGCAATTTCAAACCGTCAACGGGGGAGACCAGCGATTCATCCCTGTTAGCTTTACGGCAGCGAGTCTCTGAACTGTTGACTAACGAACAACCCGGAAGACTGCTGTCACAACTGTTTAACTCACACCTTTATGATAACAATGAACCGGGTTTCTGTATCGTTCCATTGCGGTAGTTTAAGGTGAAAAAATGAAGAAATCATTTCTTCCTTTGGGGAGATGATGAGAGAGCGGGACTTCTGCTAAGAATAGTTGTGATTTTAGGCTTTCGTTGTCTACAGTTGCCCCAGAACTGGTATCCTCTAGGGCGTGATCATCAATGAATCTAAGAAGCCGAATGGGATAAGCGGGAGAGTGCCCGACCCAAAAGACAGGGTAAGGGGCTGTAAGCTAGACATAAGGAATAGTTTGAAGCCTTGATAATGACAGCCCCTAGTATTGCAACCGTAATTCCATCATGGCGATTCAACGCACTTCAAACAACGCCAAACCCAGTCGCCACGAACCGACCCCAGCAACGAATCTCGTCCCGACAGAACCGGACAAGGCGATGGCATCTCGCACCACACCGCCAACCGCCACGCAGCCCAATCCCCTGCTCCAGGCTAAACCTGCGCCGGAAGAAGCGGCATCGACAGTCGATCGCGCCATTCGTCCCCAGCGGTTAGCCGACTATATTGGCCAAACCGAACTCAAGGCAGTGATGGAGATTGCGATCGCCGCCGCTCAATCCCGTCAGGAATCCTTAGAACATCTTTTGCTGTATGGGCCACCGGGGCTGGGCAAAACCACCATGGCGTTGATCTTGGCCCAGGAAATGGGCGTCAAATGTCACATCACAGCTGCCCCTGCTCTAGAGCGCCCCCGCGATATTACCGGGCTACTCGTCAACCTCAAGGCGGGCGATATCCTCTTCATTGATGAGATTCATCGGCTCAACCGGATGACCGAAGAGTTGCTCTATCCGGCGATGGAGGATTTCCGGCTCGATATTACGATTGGCAAGGGTCAATCGGCCCGAACACGCAGCTTGACGCTACCGCAATTCACCTTAATTGGCGCGACGACCAATATGGGCGCCTTGACCTCCCCCCTGCGCGATCGCTTCGGCTTGATTCAGCGCCTCCGCTTCTACAATCTCGAAGAACTCCAAGCCGTGGTGAATCGGACAGCAAACTTGCTGCAAGTTGAGCTGACCCCCGCTGGAGCCGAGGCGATCGCCCGTCGCGCCCGAGGCACGCCCCGCATTGCCAATCGCCTGCTGCGACGGGTGCGGGACTATGCCCAGGTGAAGGCCCATCCTTGCATTGATCAAACGGTCGCGGCTGAGGCGATGGACCTCTACCATGTCGATCCACTGGGGCTCGATTGGACGGATCGCCTGGTCTTGAGCACGATGATTGAGCAGTTCAAAGGTGGCCCGGTGGGGCTAGAGGCGATCGCCGCTGCCACGGGCGAAGACGCCCGTACCATTGAAGAGGTCTACGAACCCTATCTGCTACAAATTGGTTTTATCAACCGCACCCCTCGGGGGCGGGTGGCAACGGAAGCCGCTTATGCCCATCTCGACATCCAGGGAATTGAGCCCCTGCAAGGAGAATTATTCGCTTAATTACCTAGGGTGAGCCCTAAGCTGTTGGCTTTGGGGAATTGCCTACTAGAGAACCTGAGTTTCGGTTAAGCGAAGTGACCGCCTCCTTCAAAACACCCATCATCTCTTTGTCAAACCCGGTTGTCAGGTTTGTGCCAGCCCCCCGACACCTCCCGCTGAGATCTATCCGTTGCGCAAAAGTCGGTGAAATCCTTGCGGTCAAAGGCGTTAGAGACTTGTTTGGAGCTGGCTTTTAGCCTGCTTTAGCGATGAGCCATGCGTTTGAACGCTTGGCGGGTCATGGGACTGACCCGCAAACCCCGTGAGCCTTGGGCTAAACCCCCAGGCTCAGAGCACAAACCCGCTCAAGCGGGTTCAAAACCCGAAAAATTTATACTCCAATCGTCCTCTGAAATACTCGTGCTGAATGAGATTGGGCAACTTCTGCCTAATGGATAGCCGCTGAGATGGAGATTGCCATCTCAGACTCTTGCAATAGGGGCTAGTATTGTGGATCTTGTTGGGGTAACAAGGCTTTCGCATCGCTTGCTTATCCAGAACTCACGTTAGAGAAGTTCATGCCAATTCGGTGTTGGCAGGCGGGCGGTGCGGTGAGCTTGTCGAACTGACGTCTGCGCTACGGGAAATCCGGTAGCGTGGGCATTTTGCCCGCCGCGGTTTGGGCATGAGATTGATCAGCCTCAAATGTGACAAAATGAACGACCTATCAGTTCAGCAATCAATTGCCAAAATCTTCAATTCCCAAGTTACCTAGATCCTCACTATCGCCTATAGCATCCCAACTGAGATCATGCTCAGTCACGGGGGGCAGGGACTGGACAATGTGGGGCAAGCTGGCCCCCGCCAAACCCCGTTGAATTCGTTCTGGCGTATCGGGAAAAATCACAAACAGGGGATAAATTTGTTCTGAGCCTTCGGCAATGAGGTGTTCATAGCGGTGGGGCAGGAGCCATTCATAATCGTAATCCAGATGCACTTGCGTCTGTCGCCAGCGCCGCAGCAAGTCGGAGAAGTCTTCGCCGGGGCGGTGGATAAACACCAAGATCTCAACGCCCATTTTGATTTTCCATTCGGGATCGCACATCAAGAGCGCAACATCGCAGGGCAACGTCAGGGTTTGGGACTGCCGGGCCGAGTGGGAGCCATCAAGCTGCGTCTGACGCAGGCGCACCACAGGCAATGGCAGGGTAATCAGGCTTTCATCCGGGCGGCGCAGGCTCGGTAGCATTTCCAGATAGGGTCGATGTTCCCGCAATAGGGCGATCGCGGCGGTGCGATCGCTGTATTCGGCCAGCAACGTTTCGTAGTAGGAAGATTTAACCGTCATTACACCATCCAAGAATCAGCCCAATTCATCAAAGACCGCAAACATGGGCAAATACATCGAGAGGAGAATCACCCCGACCATTGCCGCAACGCCAACCATCATGATCGGCTCAATCACGCTGGTTAGGGCTTTAACCGCCTGTTCAACTTCGTCCTCATAAAAGTCGGCGACTTTCATCATCATGGCATCCAGTTCCCCGGTTTCTTCGCCAATACTGATCATCTGAATCGCCAGGGGTGGGAAAATGCCCTCTTTCTCAATGGCAATACTGATCATGCCGCCTTGCTGAATATCTGCTTTGGCCCGTTCTACGGCATCGGCAATCACTTGATTACCGGAAATGTCCCGCACAATATCCAAACAATTGAGAATCGGCACGCCCGAGCGCGTCAACGTGCCGAAAATGCGGCAAAAGCGGGCAACCGCACTTTTCTCGTTGAGATCCCCAAACAGGGGGGCCTTGAGCATAAAACCATCTACTTGTAGTCGACCTGCTGGGGTTGCGTAGTAAAGCTTAAAGGCCGTTACACCCGCGAAAATACTCCCCAAGAGCACGGGCCAAAACCACCAGGTTAAAAAGAGGCTACTCAAAAAGAGCATGAACTTGGTCAGCGCCGGGAGTTCTGTGCCCAGGTCTTCAAAAATGCCCGCAAAAATTGGGATCAAAAAGATGGTCATGGCAAAAAAGACAATCGTTGCTAAAATGCCCACCGCGACCGGATAGGTCATGGCTGACTTGACCTGGTTTTTCAGGCGCTGCATATTCTCCAGCAGCACAGCAAGACGATCGAGAACTTGATCTAAAACGCCCCCCACCTCACCCGCCTCAACCATGGACACATAGAGCTTGTCGAAGCATTCGGGATATTTGCGCATCGACTCGGAGAGCCCCGTTCCCTGCTGCACCTCGCCGCTAATACCGACGAGCGCCTTCTTGAGCTTAACGTTGGGACATTGGTCTTGCAGAATGTCGAGCGATCGCACCATGGCAACCCCAGCGTTGACCATGACGGAAAACTGCCGGGAGAACACGGCTTTGTCCTTCACTGTCACCGAGGTCATCATCTCGCTCAGTTCAGCCAGACTAAAACTCATCCCCGCCCGCTTCACCTCGCCCACCATGGGGTATTGGTTTTGCAGCATCAGACGAGCCTGCTCGGCAGAGGTGGCGGCAATTTTCTCCTTGGAAATTTTGCCGTCTGAGTTTTTGACTTCAGCGATAAATTGGGGCATGGTTCAGAGGGGAGAACGGGAGGATTTACAGATAACAGCGTTAGCGAGTGGCTTTCTGGCGCATCGCGGCACCGCCGACGAGGCGCTGGAGTTCGTCGGGCTTACCACTCTTGCCCAGCGCGTCCTCAAAGGCAACTGTGCCAGACTTCACCAGTTCCGCTAAGGCTTGCTCCATGGTTTGCATCCCCATTTTCATCCCCGTTTGAATAGAAGAATACATCTGGGAGGTCTTACCATCCCGAATCAGGTTGGCGATCGCGGGCGTAACAATCATAATTTCTTGGGCCATGCAGCGACCAAACTCACCGGGTTTGGGATTGTGCTTTTGCACTAAACATTGACTAAAAACGGCGAGGAGTGATTGAGAGAGTTGGGCCCGAATTTGACCCTGCTGCTCCGGGGGAAACACATCCAAGATCCGGTCGATCGTCCCTGCCGCTGAGTTGGTATGGAGCGTTCCGAACACTAGGTGACCCGTTTCTGCCGCCGAAACTGCCAAAGCAATGGTTTCAATATCTCGCATCTCCCCCACCAGAATCACATCTGGGTCTTGGCGTAATGCCCCCTTGAGGGCGTTGCCGAAGCTCTTGGTATCTTCGCCTTTCTGGCGTTGGTGAAACAGGCTTTTGACGTTAGGGAAGACATATTCGATTGGGTCTTCAACGGTTAAGACGTGCTCGGCACGCGTCCGGTTGATCAGATCGAGCATCGCGGCCATGGTGGTGGTTTTCCCTGAACCCGTTTGACCCGTCACGAGCACCATGCCGCGGGGACGTTCCGACATCTCCCGGACAATATCAGGTAGCCCCAACATATCGAAGTTGGGAATTTTGGAAGAGAGGGCTCGCATACAGGCGGCCCAACAGCCCCGTTCCTTGTAAACATTGAGGCGAAATCGTGCCAGCCCTTTCACTCCATAGGATGAGTCTAGCTCCCAGTTTTGCTCCAATTCCTTGCGTTGCTTATTATTGAGCATACTGAAGATGAGCTTTTGTGCCTCGTGGGGGGTCAAGGGCTCATCACCAAAGGGTTGCAAGTGACCACTGATCCGAAAGTAGATCGGCGCACCCGCTTGAATATGAACGTCTGAGCCGCCCATTTCAACCAGTTGCTCAAGTACATCTTCGATCATTAATTCCATAAGAATATGCTCCTTCGTGAGGGACTAAAAAAACGGCTAATCTTGTTGGGGTGTTGGGGTGTTGGGTGCTTGAGTTTGGAAATATCCGGATTAAGCGTTCAGGATTGGCAAATATAACCAGGCACAAAAGGACGCTCGATTGCCATGGTGTTGATCGTCCGGGCTGGTTTGTCGCGGCCTGACCCCATCAACAACGCAAACGAACCACTTTACGCAAAACGGGGCGTCATGCAGTAGGGGCAATCGACCCAATCGGGATCGAGTTCGGCACCACAGGTGCGACAGGTTAAGCCACTCTTCCGCTTGGCTTTGAGTTCAGCTTCTAAACCCGAGTCTGTAAAGGTGACCCGTTCAACCTCTTCAAGGGTTGTATGGCCTTCATGAACCAATTGCAAACTATAGGCCAGCAAGGTTTTCATGCCTTCTTCCACTGCCGCTTCCTTGATGCGTTCGGTGGGAGCGCCTTCGTTAATGAGCAGTTGTAGCCGCTCAGACATTTTCATGACCTCATAGACGCCGACGCGGCCCTTATAGCCGACCCCGCCGCATTTTTCACAAGCACCCGCTTGACTGCGTTGATCGGGGGGGAGCGTATTGGCTTTGTAGAAAGTGACTTCGCCATCGGCGGAGGCAGAAATGCCATACCGAGCAAGTTCTTCCCGCGTCGGCTCATAGGGAATCCGGCATTCCGTGCAAACCCGCCGCATCAGACGCTGGGCGAGTACGCCGAGGAGTGCGCCAGAGATCATAAAGGGTTCAACGCCCATTTCATCAAGGCGGGCGATCGCGCCCGCTGCATCATTGGTATGGAGTGTGGTTAACACCAGGTGTCCAGTTAATGCTGCCTCAATGGCAGTTTTCGCCGTTTCTTGGTCACGGGTTTCTCCCACCAGAATGACATCCGGATCTTGACGCAAGAACGACCGCAAGATCGAGGCAAAGTTCATGCCTTTTTCCCGGATGACCTGGACTTGCGTAATGCCCGGCAGCGAGTATTCAATGGGGTCTTCGGCGGTGCTAATGTTCACGCCCGGATCATTTCGTTCCGCCAAGACCGAATACAAACTCGTCGATTTGCCTGAACCGGTTGGCCCCGTCACCAAAATCAAACCAAAGGGACGGCTAGCCATCTCACGAACGATTTCTAAAGATTCTGGATCGCTAATGAGTTTA
Organism: Spirulinaceae cyanobacterium; assembly: GCA_049601735.1. GTDB lineage: Bacteria > Cyanobacteriota > Cyanobacteriia > Cyanobacteriales > Spirulinaceae > SIO3F2. The sequence goes on along the minus strand of JBMYQW010000035.1, from coordinate 9,867 downwards.
TCTAGGCCCAGTTGGGTGGCGGAGTTGTCCAAGATCCGCAGTACGACCTTCTCGCCGTAACGGCTGGGTAGGGTACTGACCCGGAAGTCAACCTTGCGTCCCTGATATACACGGCGGATCTTGCCATCTTGGGGCATCCGTTTCTCGGCAATATCCAACTCCGCCATGATCTTGAACCGGGCCGCCACCGCAGGAGCGATTTTGCGCGGAAACGGGTCAAAAGGCTGCTGCAAGACCCCATCCTTGCGGAAGCGTACCCGGAGTGTTTCTTCCTGGGGCTCCACATGAATATCAGACACGCCCTCTTGCAAAGCCCGCATAAGAATTTTGTTAACCAAGTTGACGATCGGCGCACCCTGGGCATCTTGGGCGGCATCGAGATCATCGTCCATCTCATCCGGGGCGGCGTCGAGGGAACCCAGATCGTCCACCAGACCCGAGACATCTACGGCCTTAGCGTCTTCTTGAGCTTTCTCCCGCTTGACTTGCTCGTCAAGATATTGCGCCATCATCTGCTGGTAATCCTGGTCCGTGATGACCATGCGGCGCAAGGCTAGCCCCTGAGCTCGCAGAATCCGCTTGAGGTCATCCTGGGCATCCAATTGCTCTGGATCGACCATGGCGACCAGAACGGAAGGGGGCTCATCGGCATCGTTCCGGGACAGGGGAATAAACCGATGGCGGCGACAGACTTCAACGGGGATCAGCGCCTCAATCAACTCCGACATTTGATTGTTCTCGATCGGATTGATCTCCGGATCGATTGAATCCACGCCGTAGAGAATTTTGAGCTCAAAGAGCTGTTGCTTCTTGTACTGGCGCTGCAACTCAGGGGTCAGTTGACGGCCGGTAATCCCTTCTAAAACCTCTGTGAGCGGGCGACCTGTGCGGCGGGATTCTGCCAAGGCTTGACCCATCTGCTGCCCATCGGCATACCCTGTTTCAACTAGCTTGTTGCCGAAGGGAGAGAGGTCGTTCCGAACCGTCAAGGCCCGGGAGTTCCGATTCTGTCGTCGAGACGTCCGTCTAGAGGAGGATTGAGTCATGGCCAATGATTGGAGATTGCTGCGTACCCATTGCAGAATGCTGCTACCCAGGCACAGAAACGATGGATTACTGGGCGAGCGATCGCATTCTTGATCCTATTAAAACGCTTATTTTGGTGATTGGAGATTTTTTTGCTGCGGTTCATCCGATGGCGTCAGCATGGCTCAAGGGATAAAAGACTTCAATCGGCCAGCCATTTTTGGTAGATTGGAGTGCAAGTGCGCAGCAAGAGAGTCATGATCAACGATCCCCAACAGCCTGAGGTCAGTTTGACCGATAGTCAGGAGTCATCTACCCCACCCGATGAGCCTACAACGTCAGATGCGGGTTTAACGGTGGAGGTTGAGGGACTAGACCCCAATGGCACCGTCAATGTGGTTGCTGCGGAGCAGCCGCAGGCTTCTGCCAGTCCTGAGGCGACGGCCCAGCCCTCCACGGTCAGCAGTGATCAAGTTCAAGTCATTGAAGCATTAGAGATGGAACTGGATGCGCTGAAGCAGCAGTTGGCGCAGCAAACCCAAAAGTTTGAGTCTCAAAAGACACAGTCGATCAGAATCGCAGCGGATTTCGATAACTTCCGGAAGCGAACGCAGCGGGAGAAAGAAGAGCTTGAATATATAGTCAAGCGCAATACGATTGTCGAAGTGTTAACAGTCGTGGACAACTTTGAACGGGCTCGGGCGCAGATCAAGCCCGAAACTGAGGCGGAGATGGCGATCCATAAAAGCTATCAAGGGGTTTACAAGAACTTGGTGGACGGATTGAAGCGTCTGGGGGTCTCCGCTATGCGTCCGGAAGGGCAACCCTTTGACCCCAACCTCCACGAGGCGATGTTCCGGGAGCAGACCAATGCCCATCCGGAAGGAACCGTGATTGAGCAACTCCAGCGGGGCTATTTGCTAGGCGATCGCGTCCTGCGTCATGCCATGGTTAAGGTGGCGGCACCGCCTGATCCTGACGCGGTCGTTGAACCACCAGAGGCGATGGCGAGTAATGGTCTTGAGGATTCCCCACCCGAAGACAACTAAATCTCCATCCAGTGGCTGAAAACGTAGATGGAGCGATGGTCAGTTCCCCTGGCCCAGAAATCTGACTACAATCTATAGCAATGCAATCTTAAGCCATGCTGTCTAACCTTGACTAAGGCGTTGCTCTTTCCTTAAGTCCATACAATACGCAAACTACAGTACGACCCCAGGTGTTATGGGAAAAGTTATTGGGATTGATCTAGGTACCACGAATAGCTGTGTTGCCGTTTTAGAAGGCGGCAAACCCTTGGTCATTCAAAACTCTGAAGGGGGGCGAACCACGCCCAGTATGGTGGGGTTTGATAAATCGGGTGAGCGCCTAGTGGGTGCGCTCGCCAAGCGCCAGGCAGTCACGAATGCCGAAAACACCATCTACAGCATCAAGCGATTCATTGGTCGGCGCTGGGAAGATACCGAGACAGAGCGCTCACGCGTTCCTTACAACTGTGTGAAGGGCCGTGATGATACCGTCGATGTGGAGATTCGAGGCAAGAGTTACACGCCACAAGAAATCTCAGCCATGATTCTCCAGAAGCTCAAAACCGACGCCGAGCAGTTTTTGGGAGAGCCTGTCACCCAGGCGGTGATTACGGTTCCGGCCTACTTCACTGATGCTCAACGCCAGGCTACCAAGGATTCAGGAACAATCGCGGGTTTAGAGGTGCTCCGCATCATCAACGAGCCCACCGCTGCGTCCTTAGCCTACGGTCTGGATAAACAAGACCAGGATCAACATATTCTGGTCTTTGACCTTGGTGGCGGCACATTTGATGTCTCCGTGCTCCAGCTAGGTGATGGCGTCTTTGAAGTCAAGGCCACCTCCGGCAACAACCATCTCGGCGGTGATGATTTTGATAACGTCATTGTCCAATGGATGGCCGACAACTTCCAGAGCCAAGAAGGCATTGAACTGCGTAGTGACAAAATGGCCCTGCAGCGACTGCGGGAAGCCGCCGAGAAAGCCAAAATTGAGCTCTCCAGCGTGGGCAACACCTCCATTAACCTGCCCTTCATCACGGCAGATGAAACCGGCCCCAAGCATCTCGAAACCGAGCTGTCGCGGGCTAAATTTGAGGAATTGGCGCTGGAGCTTATCAAAGGTACGATTTTGCCGGTGAAGCAGGCCCTTAAAGATTGTGAGCTAGGAACCGATGGCATCGATCGCATTTTGATGGTTGGCGGCTCAACCCGAATTCCGGCGGTGGGCAATGCCATTAAACGGTTTTTTGGTGGCAAGGAGCCCGATCGCTCCGTCAATCCCGACGAAGCCGTGGCCCTAGGGGCAGCGATTCAAGGCGGCGTTCTTGGAGGAGAGGTGGATGACCTCCTGTTGCTCGATGTGACTCCCCTCTCGCTCGGCATCGAAACCCTAGGTGAGGTCTTCACCAAAATCATCGAACGAAATACCACCATTCCCACCAGCAAATCCCAGGTCTTCTCCACCGCGATGGATGGCCAGACCTCTGTCGAGATCCATGTCTTGCAGGGGGAGCGGGCGATGGCACGGGACAACAAGAGCCTGGGTAAGTTTCTCCTCACGGGCATTTTGCCCGCCCCCCGAGGCGTACCACAAATTGAAGTGGCGTTTGAGATTGATGTCAACGGCATTTTGCAGGTCTCCGCTCAAGATAAAGCCACGGGTAAAGCCCAGAGTGTCCGCATTACCAACACGGGCGGCTTGAGTTCTTCTGAAGTGGAACGGATGCGCTCTGAGGCAGAGCGATACGCGGAACAAGACCGACGACGCATTGAACTGGTTGAGCTGCGCAATCAGGCCGATAGTATTCTGTATACCCACGAGACCACGCTCAAAGACAATAGCGAGCTCATTCGTGAAGATCTCAAGGAGCAAGCAGAACAGAAACGACGGGAGCTTGAGGCGGCCTTCGAAAATACTGACCTGACGGTTGAAGAGGTGCAGATCTGTCTTGACGAGTTCAAGCAAGCGGTGCTCGCTGTGGGAACGGATCTTTACAATCGCGCCAACCAGGGTGTCAGCACGGAGTTTGAAGCCGTAGAAGCAGAAGCACCGCCGATTGAGGAGGCCGCCACCCAGATCGATGTAGAGCTGGGGGGCGATGTCGATCTCAGTGACCAGCCCACCCAAATCATCGAAGAAGACGAGCTAGATGAGGAGGAAGAGGACTTCCACTTCGACTTTGATGATGATGCCACGGTCGCTGCGGACTATGAACCTGTGGATTAGGGTCGGTCGATTAGGATCGGTTGTTCAATGCGCCTAAACTCCTTGCAACGACACGCCCCCATCTGTTCAGTGGATAACAGCCTTAACGCTATCAACTGGTGTGCTGTTCTTTGCTCTTGGCGTTAGAGCGGCCGAGGAATTTGCTACAGTTGGTGAGAGTATATTGTGACATCGTCTTTACCCCGTCCATTTCATCCCCACTCTTTCTATGGCAGGTGATTATTATCAAATCCTAGACGTTTCTCGTGATGCCAGTCCGGACGAGATCAAGCGGGCCTATCGCCGCCTAGCTCGGAAGTATCATCCTGATGTCAATAAAGAACCGGGCGCAGAAGACAAATTCAAGGAAGTGAACCGGGCCCATGAAGTGCTCTCCGATCCCGAAGTCCGGGCCCGTTACGATCGCTTTGGCGAGGCTGGCGTCTCCGGTGCTGGAGCGGGCTACGGCGATATGGGCGATATGGGCGGCTTTGCTGATATCTTTGAGACGATTTTTAGCGGCTTTGGTGGTAGCGGCATGGGCGGCGGTGGGGCCAGCACCTCCACCCGCCGTCGCAGCGGCCCGGTGCGGGGCGACGACCTGCGCCTTGACCTCAAGCTCGGCTTCCAAGAGGCCATTTTCGGCGGCGAGAAAGAAATCCGCATTCCCCATCTTGAGACTTGTAAAACCTGCAAAGGCACCGGAGCAAAACCTGGCACGGGTGTAAAAACCTGTGGTACCTGTAATGGTTCGGGGCAGGTTCGGCGGGCGACCCGTACCCCTTTTGGGAGTTTTGCCCAGGTTTCCGTTTGCCCTACGTGTAACGGAGAAGGACAGGTGATCGAAGAGAAATGCGAAACCTGTGGAGGCGCAGGACGGAAACAAGAAACGAAAAAGCTTAAAATTACTATCCCCCAGGGGGTTGATAACGGCACAAGGCTGCGTGTTGCTCGGGAAGGTGATGCAGGAGTTCGCAGCGGCACACCAGGCGATCTGTACGTCTATTTATTTGTCGAAGATGATCCTGACTTTAAGCGAGAGGGTGTCAATATCCTCTCAGAGATCAAGGTGAGTTATCTTCAGGTCATTTTGGGCTGTAAGCTACCGATCGAGACTGTGGATGGTGAGGTCGAACTGACCATTCCTCCTGGCACGCAACCCAACACAGTGCTGAAGCTCGAAGATCGCGGCGTCCCGCAACTGGGGAATCCGGTGAGCCGAGGCGACCACCTAATCACCGTTAAGGTGGTGATTCCCTCGCGGATTAATCCTGAGGAGCGGGAGTTGCTGATGCAGTTGGCAACCATTCGCGGTGAGGCCGCCGATAAAGAAGGGGGCTTGGAAGGCTTCTTGGGCAAGATGTTTCGGGGGTAATGCGGTTGAAGGCGAATGATCATTGTTGTAATCATGATTGTGGCGTAGGCAGATAATGCACGAAGAGACTTCTACTGTCGCTCAACCGGATGCAACCCTGGACTTGCGGGGAACGCCCTGCCCCCTGAACTTCGTACGCACGAAGTTGCGTCTGGAGCAAATGCCAGCGGGTCAAACCCTTGAGGTCTGGCTTGATCCGGGCGAGCCGATTGAACAGGTTCCCGATAGCTTGACAATGTCGGGGTACACCGTTAGAGCGATCGCCGATCAGGGTGAGTTTTTTGCCCTCCAAGTCCGGGCCTAATGGGACAAACTAGCCGAGGACGGGTGATTGCCAAGCAGGCTAACTTTGCGCAGGTTCAGTTAGAGGATGGCCAACGACTGCTCTGTACGAAACGCGCCCGCCTAAAGAAAACGGGGCAATCGGTTTGGGTTGGCGATCGCGTCACGGTCGAAGAAATTGACCTTCAGGTGGGCCAAGGTGTTATCACGGCGATCGCCCCCCGCCAGACGATTTTTACAAGACCGCCGGTGGCCAATGCCAGTCAAATTCTCTTGCTCTTTGCCCTTGACCAACCGGAGCTTGACCCCTGGCAACTGAGTCGTTTTTTGCTCTCGGTTGAAGCAACGCCGGAGCTTCAACCGCTCGTCTGCCTAAACAAGTGTGATTTGGTTACGCTTGCTGTGCAAGAGGCCTGGCAAGAGCGACTGACCCGTTGGGGCTATCCGCCGATTCTGCTGACGGTGCAGCAGCGGCAGGGCTATGATGCACTTTATCCCCATCTAGCGGGTCAGATTACGCTCTTGGCGGGGCCCTCAGGGGTGGGCAAATCGAGCTTGATTCGGTCGCTGATTCCAGAGGTGGCGGTGCGGGTGGCTGCCGTTTCCGGTAAACTCCAGCGGGGGCGGCATACCACCCGTCATGTGGAGCTTTATGAACTCCCGGAGCAGGGCTGGCTGGTCGATAGTCCCGGATTTAATAAACCGGAGCTGACGACTACACCCCAGCACCTTGCGGCGTATTTTCCGGAAATTCGCCAGCGACAACAGCAGGCCACCTGTCAGTTTAAAGATTGCTCGCACCGGGATGAGCCCGGCTGTGAGATCCGGGGCGATTGGGAACGCTACGCCCATTATTTGCGCTTTCTCGAAGAAGCTAGCCAAGCCGAAACCCTGCGCCAACATCAGCCAGATGCCGAAGCGGCCTTCAAACTAAAACTGAGCTCAACAGGACGTCCGAGCTATGAGCCACGCCTCAATACCAAAAAATATCGACGGCGATCGCGCCGCCAGCGCCATCAAACCCTGGAGCAATGGCAGATTCTGGAGGAGGAAGAGCAGGGGGAGTCGGGTAATTAAACAGGCAATTGAACACAGACAGTTGAACGACGCAGCAGGGGACTGCCCGAGGGGGTATGCTCCCGTTAAAATAATTAACACCCCTCTGAAATATTTTTGTACTAGAATGGGGGCGCGATACCGCAAATGCCAAATCCAAATGGTATGCAAAAAAATCAAACATCCCGTAGGGTTAGGTTCTTGGCCCCTGCTTCCCGGATTTCGGCTAACATCCCTCATCTCTAACCTTAAACTTCTAACTTCTAACCTCAAACTTCTCACCCAACCCTTTCAATCTAAATTCCATGCCTGCCTCTTCCCCGAATTCAGACCGCGATAAAGCATTGAACCTTGTCCTCAATCAAATTGAGCGTAACTTTGGCAAAGGGGCGATCATGCGTTTGGGCGATGCCACCCGGATGCGAGTGGAGACGATCCCCACCGGGGCGCTGACCCTTGACTTAGCCCTCGGCGGCGGTCTGCCCAAGGGACGGATTATTGAAATCTATGGCCCAGAAAGCTCTGGGAAAACGACCCTTGCCCTCCATGCGATCGCCGAAGTCCAAAAACAGGGGGGAGTTGCTGCTTTTGTAGATGCAGAACACGCCCTTGATCCGGCCTATTCCGCTGCGTTGGGAGTCGATATTGAAAACTTACTGGTTGCCCAGCCCGATACGGGGGAATCTGGACTGGAAATCACAGATCAATTGGTGCGATCGGCCGCTGTGGATGTGATTGTTATCGACTCGGTGGCCGCCTTGGTTCCTCGCGCTGAAATTGAAGGCGAAATGGGGGATACCCAAGTGGGTTTGCAGGCGCGGCTGATGAGTAAGGCCCTGCGTAAAATTGCCGGAAATGTTGGCAAAGCTGAGTCTACCGTGATCTTTTTGAACCAGCTGCGCCAGAAAATTGGTATTACCTACGGTTCCCCTGAAGTAACCACGGGGGGGAATGCCCTCAAGTTTTATGCCTCGGTGCGCCTCGATATTCGGCGGATTCAGACTCTCAAAAAAGGTTCTGAAGGCGAATATGGTATTCGCGCCAAGGTGAAAGTCGCCAAGAACAAGGTTGCGCCTCCCTTTCGGATTGCCGAGTTTGATATTTTGTTTGGCAGCGGCATATCGAGCTTGGGCTGTATGCTCGATCTGGCCGAGCAAACTCGCGTCGTGATTCGCAAAGGGGCTTGGTACAGCTACAACGGCGAGAACATTGCCCAAGGCCGTGACAATGCGGTGAAATATCTTGAAGAAAACCCGCCCATTGCCCAGGAAGTTGAACAGAAGGTGCGGGAAAACCTGCAACTGGGAGCAACTGTTTCTTCCAATTCTGTGGCCCCGGCGGCGATCGCTAAGTCCAAGAGCAAGAAAGGCAAGACAGCAGAAGAGGAATAGGAATAGGTTGTCTTTAGTCTGTCTCGGCTCCATCGCGCTCAAAAAAGCGATCGAGAACCTGGGCCTGCTCGTCGGCATTGAGGGCAATGGTTTCGTCAAGGACAAGGGGAACAGGCGCTTCGGAACGTTGACCCAAGATGGAGGTGTCCTGTTGTTGAACACGCTCACGCTGGGGCACCATCAGAGGTTCAGAGCGATCGCCCAACTGCGGCAATAGGGTCGGGGTGCTCTCGGAAAAATAGGTAATCATTGCTTCACCCAAGGATGGAGCAGTTTGGCTGGTTTGGCAGCAGAAAAACGAAAAAACGGTACTGCCAACCCGGAGGCGATCGCCCTCGCGGATTTGAATGGGGGCAGCAACAGGCTCTTGGTTCAAGAACGTGCCATTAGTACTTTGCAAGTCATGGATAAAGAACCCCTGAGTGGTAATGTATTGAATCGCGGCATGGTGGCGAGACAGATGTTCATCCAGTACGGTGAGGGCATTTGCTGCGCCTCGACCCATTGTCCAAATCCCCTGGGGCTGAAAAATTTTCTGGGTCTGACCCGCCAAAATATTCGTGACTAGATAAACCGCCTCGGCCTCGATCACGCCCATGATGTAGCGGTGCTGGGCGATCGCCTGGGGGACTTCCTCAACCTGGGCATTCTCTAAGCGCAGCAATTCAGCCAAAAGCTCCGGGCGATCCCCATAGAGCTGTTGAAAAACTTGGTATAGATTCAGCTTGTTTTCCAGTTCCATCCCGATTGAAAATCTCCTCAATCCACCACCGAGGACAACACCCTGAAAATGCACCATGAACCGGGTCGGCAGACCCGAAAGCCGCTCCTTGCCCGGTGCGTGATCCGCTGACCTACTCCAACTGTGCCACAATTTTGCGGGCGTCGCTACGACGAACGGTTTTCGTAGCGAAACAGACCGATCATCAATGCCAAAACGCCGAGCTGGAGCGCCAGGTTGGCGAAGGTCGCGTTCCGCGCTGTGCCCGCTAGCCCCTGAAGCACAAAAATCACTGCGCCGATGAACGCCGAGGCTCCAAACCCGATGTAGACGAAATTTCGCAGCCCCTTGTAGGGCGCTTTTGCTTCTGCCTTGAGACGGGCATATTTTTCAGGATCATCCTTGCTGAGATTCGGGGGGTGGGGCATAGAAACCATCCAGCTCAATTCAACCCATTTGCTATTATAATCTTCAAGTGCTACGCCGATGTAGCTCAGTGGTAGAGCACTCGATTCGTAATCGAGTGGCCGTCGGTTCAAATCCGTCCATCGGCTTGTTCTGATAAACCTCGTCTAGGGCGTGTCATCAATTAAGCTCAGAGGCCTTATGGAACAAGGGATAGAGCGCCCGATCCAAAAAACAGGAAAAGGGGCTGTACGCCAGATATAGCAATGGTTTGAAACCTAAATGATGACAGCCCCTAGTTTGGAACCCGGAGTTTTTCATGTAGGGGTAGAGCCCTTCTACCCCCGCGAGGTCTGGGGCAACCACGGGGGGATTGC